>JAYTHX010000512.1:0-22304 GCA_043732195.1 Polyangiaceae bacterium | reverse complement strand
CACATCCAAGCGGATCTCTGCTCCAGCGAGTTGACGCGCGCGCCGCGAGACGGCAATCGTCGGCGATGGGCGCGGAGCAAACGGAGCACGGGCAGGTCAGCGACTGGTTCACGAGCCTTTATCGGCAGAGCGAGACCACCATCGGCATCGTGCTCGATATGGTGCGCAAGAACGGCGAGGACGTCGCCGACTTCGTCGTGGTGGTCGCCGAGCTGCGCGACGAGGCGACGCGCTTCTTCGTCGATCAGCTGGGGGACGGCCCCACCGACCCCTCGATGCCCGGCTTCGTGGGCGCGGTGCACAAGGCGACCGTCGCGCGCGTCCTCCGCCTCATGGACGCGCCGTTCGCGAGCGACGCCGAGAAGCCGCTCGACGTCGGCTACATGCGTCTCCTCGTGGCCGCGCGCGGTCAGATGCAGTGTGCCGATGTCCCCGCCGCACGCCCCATGGTCCGCGGCGGCTCCGCCTAGAGCGCCGATCGCGCCCGGGCACATCATGTTCCCCCCGGACAAGGGCCCGGGCACCGGCGCGCCGAGCTCCGCAGGCAGCCACAACCTCGGCTCGGGCGCAGGCGCCGGCAACAAGCGCTGACCGTGGTGCTGACGCGTTGACCGCGCGCGGTCCGCGCGAGAGAGTGGGCGCATGGCTCGCCCCACCATCCGCGTCGGCAACTGCTCCGGCTTCTACGGTGACCGCTTCTCCGCCGTACAGGAGATGCTCGAAGGCGGCCCGCTCGACGTGCTGACCGGCGACTACCTCGCCGAGCTCACCATGCTGATCCTGGGCCGCGATCGCATGAAGGACCCGAACACGGGCTACGCGAAGACCTTCCTGCGGCAGATGAAGCAGTCGCTCGCGCTCGCGGTCGCGAAGAAGGTCCGCATCGTGGTGAACGCTGGCGGGCTCAACCCGGCCGGCCTCGCCAGCGCGGTGCGCGCCATCGCGAAGGAGGCGGGCGTCGACGCGAAGGTCGCGTACGTCGAGGGCGACGACCTCATCGCGCGTGCCAGCGAGCTCGGGCTCGGCTCCCCGCTCACCGCGAACGCTTATCTCGGGGCGTGGGGCATCACGGAGTGCCTGAAGGCCGGCTCGGATGTCGTCATCACCGGCCGCGTCACCGACGCCTCGCTCGTCGTCGGCGCGGCGGCGGCGCACTTCGCCTGGAAGCGTGACGACTGGGACGCCCTGGCAGGCGCGGTGGTCGCCGGACACGTGCTCGAGTGTGGCGCGCAGTCGACGGGCGGCAACTTCTCGTTCTTCACCGAGACCGAGCTCGGTCGACCCGGCTTCCCCATCGCGGAGATCGAGGAGGACGGCTCCTGCATCATCACGAAGCACCCCGGCACGGGCGGCACCGTCACGGTCGACACCGTGCGCGCGCAGATTGTCTACGAGATCACCGGCGCGCGTTACGCCGGGCCAGACGTGACGACGCGCTTCGACACGATGAGGGTGATCCAGGACGGCACCGACCGCGTTCGCATCCATGACGCGACCGGCGAGCCGCCTCCGCCGACACTCAAGGTGTGTCTCAACAACGTCGGCGGCTTCCGCAACGACGTCTCGTTCGTGCTCGTCGGCCTCGACATCGAAGCCAAGGCCAAGCTGGTTCGTCAGCAGATGGAAGCCGCGCTCCCGAAGCCGCCGGCGGAGATGGTCTGGAACCTGCTCCGCACCGACCGCGAGGACGCCGATGAGGAGGCGCGCGCCTCGGCGCTGCTGCGCGTGGTCGCGAAGGACCGCGATCCCTCGGTGGTGGGCCGCGTGTTCAGCGGCGCGGCGGTGGAGCTCGCGCTCTCGAGCTACCCGGGCTTCACCCTCACCGCGCCCCCGGGGGACGGATCGCCCTACGGCGTGTACAGCGCTGGGTACGTCGCCGCGGAGGCGGTCCCGCATGTCGCGGTGCTCGCCGACGGCACGCGCGTGGCGATCGCGCCCTCCGAGCGCACGCTCCCACTCGCGCCGGTTGGCGCGCCCGATCTCCCGCCGTCGCCGCGTGCGCCGGGTGAGACGGTGCGCGGGCCGCTCGGTCTGATCATGGGCGCGCGCAGCGGGGACAAGGGCGGCACCGCGAACATCGGCGTGTGGGCGCGGACCGAGGAGGCCTACCGCTGGCTCGTGCACACGCTCGACGTCGCGAAGCTCCAGGCGCTCCTGCCCGAGACCGCGGCGTTCCCCGTCGAGCGCCATCTCCTGCCGAAGCTGTGGGCGATGAACTTCGTCGTCGACGGCATCCTCGGCGAAGGCGTGTCGTCGTCGCCGCGCTTCGATCCGCAGGGCAAGGCGATCGGCGAGTGGCTACGTGCGCGGCACGTGGACATCCCGCGCGCGCTGCTCCCCTGACACCGAGCTCGGCACCCGCGGCAGGTGCACCGTGAACGTCGTGCCGCGCCCCAGCGCGGACTCGACCGCGATCTTGCCGCCCGTGTCCCGCACGATACCGGCCACGTTCGCGAGGCCGAGGCCGGTGCCCTGCCCGGCCGGCTTGGTGGTGAAGAACGGCTCGAAGAGACGCTCCTTGGTGTCGTCGCTCATGCCGACGCCGGTGTCCGAGACGAGCAGCGTCACCTCTCTGCTCGAGGCGCGGGCGGTGCGGATCGCGAGCCTCCCGCCGGACGGCATCGCGTCGCGGGCGTTCAGCACCAGGTTCAGCACCACCTGCTCGAACTGCGAAGGATCGGCGAGGACCGCACCGGCGTCGGGCGCGAGGTCGGTCACGAGATCGATGCTGTTCTGCATCGTCCGCCGCATCATCTTGGCCAGTCGCAGGATCGTCGCGTTCACGTCGAGCTCGGAGACCTGCGGCTCCTGATGGCGACCGAACGCGAGGAGCTGCTGCGTGAGGAGGCTACCGCGCTGCGCGGCGTGGGCGATCTCGTCGACGTCTTCGCGGATCGGTGAGCCCTCCGGCAGCTGCTCGGCGGTGAGGCTCGCGAAGCTGAGGATCACCGAGAGGACGTTGTTGAAGTCGTGCGCGATGCCGCTCGCGAGCTGACCGATGGCCTCGATCTTCTGCGCCTGCCGCAGCTTTGCCTCGAGGGCCTTGCGCTCGGTCACGTCCGAGATCACCGACATCCTGACGGTGCGGCCCGCGCGCAGGATCTCGTGTGACGCCATCTCGACCTCGATGATCGTGCCGTCGCGCTTGCGCTGGCGGCGCGCGGTGGCGCGTCGGACCACGCCGCGCGTCGTCGCGAGCTCGGCAATGTGCGCGGCGGCGTCCTCGGGTAACCAGAGGTCGTCGAGCTTGCGGGCGAGGAACTCCTCCCGCGCGTAGCCGTAGTGCGTGATCGCCGCCTCGTTGACGTCGAGGAACCGGCGCGTCTCGACGTCGAAGACGAGGGCCGGCAGCGGGCTCTCCTCGAACAGGAGGCGATGGTGCTCCTCCGACTCACGTAGCGCATCGAGCGCGCGCGCGCGGCCACGCCGGACCTCGCTCTCCCGGAGCTCGCGCACGACCGCGGGCACCAGGCGCGCGAGGCGTCCCTTCGCGACGAAGTCGGCGGCGCCGGCGATGAGTGAGTCGATCGCGGCCTCCTCGTCGATGCTGCCGGACATCATGATCACGGGGATGTCGAGCCCGGTCGCCTTCACCGCGCGCAGCGCGCCCGGCCCGTCGAAGAGCGGGAGCGTGAAGTCGGTGATCACCAGATCCCAAGGGCCGCGCGCGAGTGCCTCGACGAGCGCCGTCTCGGTCTCGACGCGCGCGAAGATCACCGGGTCGAAGCCGCGCTTCAGCTCGCGAAGGAGGAGCGCGGCGTCTTCCTCCGAGTCCTCGACGAGCAGCACCCGCAACGTTGCCAACCGCGCACCCCCGCGCTCGAACGTAGCGCATCGGCGCCTGGAAATCCGGTCCACGCAATAGCGGTTTACCGCCGCGCACGCGAATGCCTCAGCTCACTCGTTTTTCACGATCTGCTGCACGCGCGGGTACGAGATGCCGAGGGGCTCGCCGATGTCGCGCACCGTCAGGCCCTGCGTCACGAGCGCGGTGGTGAGCTCGCGGTCCGGCGTTTGTGACGAAAAAAGCTAGGATGCTCTGACGCATGCCGACGATCGCCATCGAAGGTCATCGATTCTACTACGAAGAGCAGGGGTCGGGCGCGCCGCTCCTCCTCGTGCACGGGTGCGGCGGGCACACCGGCGTGTTCAAGGACCTGGTCTCGCGCCTCGCCACCTCCCACCGGGTGATCACCTACGACCGTCGCGGCTACGCGCAGAGCAAGGCGCCGCTGCCCGGCAAGAAGGACTACCTCCGGCGCTCCGCCGCCGACGCCGCGGCGCTGCTCCGCGAGATCGGCGCCCCTCGGGCCATCGTCGTGGGCTGGAGCATGGGGGGCGTGATCGCGCTCGCGCTCGCGGTGCAGCATCCGGAGGCGGTCTCGCGCGTCATCCTCTACGAGGCGCCGCTGCACGCGAAGAAGCACCTCGGGGTACGGATGACGGGCGCGATGGGCGGCGCGCTCGGCCTCGGAAAGATCGGCTTCGAACGTCGCGGCGCCAAGCGCTTCCTCCGTTACGCGCTCGGCCATGCCGACGGCGGCAGCGCCTTCGACGAGCTCGACGAGGCGATGCGCGAGTCGATGCTCGCGAACGCGGCGACGGTGCTGGCCGAGGTCGAGGCCGGCGCGGGTGAGGAGCTGACGCGCAGCGAGCTCACGGGCCTCGAGGTGCCGGTCGGGCAGGTGGTGGGCACGCGCTCCGCGCGCTTCCTCATGGAGGCCGCCGATCGCAGCGCAAAGCTCTTCGCCGGCTCACGCATGGTGCGCGTGAGCGGCGGTGACCACGTGATGAGCATCCGCCAGCCGGACCTCCTGTCCTCGGCGATCCGCGAGCTCCTCGCCAGCTAGGGCGCGGCGGGGGAGTACTGCGTGGGGGAGGGGCTCGTGGCGAGCGGGATGACCAGCGCGCCGCGGAGGAGATCGCGGCGGCCGATGGAGGTCGAATCCGAGATCCGCCGCGCGTACCGCGGGCCTCGACGGACGGCAACGCCCGCAGCTCCTCGTTCCCGGGCTGCCATCGCCGCGTAGCGGTCCCGTGGCTCCCACGTCACGCAGCGCTCGCCGAGGGCGATCCGATCGAAGAAATCGGGCACCATGGAGGGCGTGAAGCACTTCATCAACGAACGCAGCGCCATCGTCACCGAGGCGCTCGAGCTGGCGGTCCTGCTCGGTGAGGGCAAGGTCGCGCGGCTCGACGGCTATCCCTCGATCAAGGTGCTCGTTCGCACCGATGCCGATCGCACGCACGTCGCGGTGGTGTCGGGCGGCGGAGCGGGCCACGAGCCGGCGCATGCCGGGTTCGTCGGCGACGGCCTGCTGACGGCAGCCGTGTGCGGAGAGATCTTCGCCTCGCCGAGCGTGGACGCGGTGCTCGCGGCGATCGTGTCGGTCACCGGCGAGGCCGGGTGTCTGCTCGTGGTGAAGAACTACACCGGCGACCGCCTGAACTTCGGGCTCGCCGCGGAGCGGGCGCGCGCGCTCGGCCTCGACGTGGAGATGGTCGTGGTGGGTGACGACATCGCGCTGCCCGACGCCGCGCGCCCTCGCGGGCTTGCCGGCACGCTCTTCGTGCACAAGGTGGCAGGCCATCTCGCGCGCAGCGGCGCGTCGCTTGCCGAGGTCAGGCAGGGCGCCGAGCGCGTCGCCCTCGCCGTGCGCTCGCTCGGGATCTCGCTGTCGTCGGTCACCATTCCCGGGCAGCCGAGCGAGGCGCGCCTCGGGCCCGACGAGGTGGAGCTCGGGCTCGGCATTCACGGCGAGCCCGGCGCCGAGAAGATCGGCATCGCGCCCGCGCGCGAGCTCGCGGCTGTCCTCGCGCGGCGGCTCGAGGCCACGCTCGCCGACGCGCCTGGTCCGCTCGCGCTGCTCGTCAACGATCTCGGAGGTGTGCCGCCCATCGAGATGGCGGTCGCGACGCAGTCGCTGCTCGCGGTGCTGAAGCGCGAGGTGGTGCTCGTCTTCGGTCCCGATCGCCTCATGACGTCGCTCGACATGAAGGGGCTCTCGGTCTCCGCGCTACCGCTCGACGCCGCGCTGCGCGCCGCGCTGCTCTCGCCGGTCGGTCCCTCGGTATGGCCACGCGGCCGCGTGCTGACGAGGATGACGCCGTTGCCGATCCCGCGCCGGCTCGAGCGCGCGCCGCATGCGCCGTCCTCGGACGCGGCGCGAAGGCGCGTGGTGGAGACGGTGTGTACGACGCTCATCGCGCTCGAGAAGGAGCTCGACGCGCTCGACGCAAAGGTCGGCGACGGCGACACCGGCACCACGTTCGCCACCGCATCCCGCGCGCTGCTCTCCGCGCTCGAAACGCTGCCTTTTGCAACACCGTCCGAGCTCTGCGAAAGCCTCTCCGAACGCCTCGCGACGGTGATGGGTGGGTCGAGCGGGATCCTCCTCTCGATCGGGCTCGCCGCGATGGGAACGGCGGTCGCGGAGGTCCCCGGCTGGCCGGCGGCGCTGCGGGCCGGCGTGGGCCGCATCCAGCAGTATGGAGGCGCAAAAGAAGGCGATCGCACGATGCTCGATGCGCTCGTCCCCGCCGTCGTGGCGCTCGAGGGAGGCGGCGATCTGCGCGCCGCGGCCCTCGCCGCGCGCGCCGGTGCCGAGCGCACGAAGGCCATGAAGAGCGCGCGCGCCGGTCGTTCGAGCTACGTGCCGGAGAGCGCGCTCGTCGGCGTCGCCGACCCCGGCGCGGTGGCGATGGCGACGATCTTCGAGTCCCTCGCGGCGCTGGCCTGATCGTTTGCTACGCTCCCGCGCAGTGAAGAGAGCAGCAGCCTTCGCTGTCCTGCTCGTGCTCGCGAGCTGTAGCAGCAACGAGAGCGCGAGCCCGACGGCACCGCCGGTGGTCGTTCCGCCGGAGACCGACGCATCCACCGATCCGCCGGACAGCGAGGCCCCCGGCGACGGCGGGCTCGACGCCGACGCGAGCGACGAACGCGATGCCGGACCTCCGCCCACCAAGGGCAACCTGCGGGTCATGGCCGCGAACATCTCGAGCGGGCCGAGCCTCGCCTACGGGCCGTCCGAAGGTGTGCGCATCTTCCAGGGGCTGCATCCCGACGTCGTGCTCATCCAGGAGCTCGTGGTCGGCGGCAACTCCACCGCCGAGGTCGACAGCTTCGTCACCACCACGTTCGGCGCCGGCTTCACCTACTACCGCGAGCCTGCGGCGCAGATCCCGAACGGCATCATCAGCCGCTATCCGATCCTCGAGTCGGGCACGTGGGTCGACCCCGCGGTCGCCAACCGCGGCTTCGCCTACGCGAAGCTCGATCTACCGGGCGCGCATCCGCTCTGGGCGATCAGCCTGCACCTGTTGACGACGGGCGCAGCGCAGCGCTCCACCGAGGTCACGGCGCTGGTCGCGCAGGTGAAGGTGGTCATCCCCGCGGCCGACTACCTCGTGCTCGGCGGCGACTTCAACACGTCGGTGCGCGCCGAGCCGTGCATCACCGGGCTGTCCGAGATCGTCGTCACCGCCGCGCCCTACCCGGCCGACGGCGCGGGCAACGAGAACACCAGCGGCCCGCGCAGCAAGCCGCACGACTGGCTGCTCGCCGACGCCGACCTCGCGGCGTTCGGTCTGCCGACCGCCATCGGGCAGCGCGGATACGTGGGCGGGCTCGTCTTCGACAGCCGGGTGTTCACGCCGCTCGCCGACGTCGCGCCCGCACAGCCGATGGACAGCGCCGCGCAGAACATGCAGCACATGCCGGTGGTGCGGGATTTCCTGGTGCCCTGATCACGTTCAGGCTGGATCGAGACGCGCGCCTCCTTCATACCCGGAGGCGTGCGTTGCCTCCGCCTCCTGCCGCTTGCCTGCCTGACCGCCGCCGCCCTGCTTCAGGCGAGCTCTGGCTGCTCCTCGCTCAAGACCGCCGACGAGACGCCCGGCGCCTGACGACGGCGGGGCCGATCCCGACAGCGACGGTCCGGTCTCGCTCGCGGTCAACAACACGCATCTCTACTGGCTCGAGGTCGGGCCCACCGTCTCGCCTCCGGGCGGCTACGGCGAGGTGGTGCGCGTCGCCAAGACGTTCGCGTGCAAGACCGCGAGCTGCTTCACCATCATCGACGACACGCTCTTCAGCGGCCAGCTCCAGGGGCAGAACATCTACGCGGCGCACCTGGCGCTCGGGCTGAACGATGTATGATACACGCAGTCGTTCAACACCAACGCCGAGCACTCGGTGCGGTGCTTCGCGCTCTCGACCCTGGCGCGGCGCGCGTTCGACGACGGACCGGGCGCGCTCATCGGCAGCGCGCTAGCGCGAACCGTCGCTGGCGGGCTGCGGAATCCCAACGGCGTCGCGAGCGACGCGAGCGGCGTGTACCGGATCGCCTCGGGCATCGGCTCGAGCGGTCTTGCCGGCTCGCTCTCGCACGCGCCGCTCGAGCCGAACGGCGCGATCACCGTCATGATCCAGGACATCAACCTGGTGTACGCGCTCGCGGCCGACACCACGCACGTCTACGTGGCCTCGGTGGGCCAGATGATCGCCGACGGTCAGATCGTGCGCATCAAGAAGACCCGCTGAGTCAGCGCAGCGGGCTCTCGCCCTGGATGCGGACCGTGGCGGTGGCGGTGCAGGCGCTCGCGCAGTTCTGCTCGCCGACCTTCGGCGCCTCGCCGTACGTGAAGCGCAGCGTGCCGCTCGCCACCGAGCCGGTCACGCGCTGCGCGCTCGTCCAGCTGCAGCCGTCGCTCCAGGGGTACTCCGTGCCGGTGCACACGTTGACCTTGCTGCCGCCGCCCAGCGACGCGCCGGAGAAGGATCGGTTGCCGAACGAGAGCGTCGCCTCGCCGTCACCCTTTGCACGGGTACGTGAGCGTGCCCTGGTCGCCCTCGTGCGCGACGGTGTCGACGAAGCAGCTCGCGCGCTTCGCGATCGACGAGAGCGTGACGGTGCGCGTGCATCTCGGTCCCGTGTTGGCCGCGAGCCCCTCGGGCGGCGAGCACACCGTGCGCGAGGTCGAGATCACGTCGTGGCCCGACGAGCCGTGCGCGGCGACGGCCGCGGCCTGATTCTGCTCGTTGCGGGGCGGCTCGGGGCGCGCAAGCGGATCGGAGGGCTGCGGCGGCCGCTCTTCCTCGGGCTTCGCGGCGGGGTTCTCGTTCGCGGCGATGCGCAGCACGGGATCTTGCACGACCGCCGCCTGCTCGTTGCCTGCGTGGTCGGCGGCGATCTCAATGATGCGATCCTTCAGCCGCAGGAGGAGGAACATCGTGACCACGACCCCGACGTGCAGCGCGATCGAGGCGGCGACCCCCGCGATCGGCCGCCAGTCGACGCGCGGGCGGAGCGAGAGCGCAGCGCGCTCGACGCCGACGTCGTAGACCTCGACGCTCACACCGTCGGACTCGGAGACGAGCGGCGCGGCCGGCGGGACGGCGTCGTACGTCGCGACGATGTCGCCGCGCCACCGGACGAGAACGAGGAGCGGGCTACGCATCGGGTCCTGGACAGACGGCCGGGAGCCGCCGACTATTCCACGCGGCCGCAGTGTAGGGTGATGTGCTCGCGGCGCCAGACGAAGGCAGCGCGGCGGGTGTGCTACCCCTTTCGGAGTGGCTTCGGTTTCCAGGCGCTCGGCAGCCCTCGTCGGCGCGCGCGCGCTCGGGCTCGCCGCGCTGATCGTTCCGGCTTCCGCCCAGGCGTTCTGCCGCACGACGACGGTGCGCGCGCCCGCCGACTTCGACCCCACCACCGCCGGCGCGTGCTTCGAGGGCGGCCTCCCGCTCTTCTGGCGGAACGCCTGCATCGGGTACAACGTGCACTACCCGCCGAGCAAGCGCGTCTCCTACGAGGATGCGACGAACTCGCTCTCCCTCGCGTTCACGCGCTGGACCGGCGCGTCGTGCCCGACCGAGGGCAACGGCCGCTCGCGCGCCAGCATCGACGTGCGCGACCTCGGCCCGGTCGCGTGCGACGCCGTGCAGTACAAGGCGCGCGCGCCGAACCAGAACGCGGTGATCTTCCGCGACGACACGTGGCCGTACGGCCCGCAGGTGCTCGGTCTCACGACCGTCGTGTTCGCGCCCGACACCGGCGAGATCTACGGCGCGGACATGGAGATCAACACCAAGGACATGGACCCGATCGCGTTCCGCGATCCGGTCGACAAGAACGCGTACGACTTCCTCAGCGTCGTCACGCACGAGGCGGGGCACTTCCTGGGCGTCGGTCACTCCGACTCGAAGGGCGCGACCATGTTCGCGCGCTACGACAAGGGCGAGACCCACCAGCGCATCCTCTCGCCCGACGACGTGAACGCGATCTGCAGCATCTACCGCCCCGACGGCACGCGCGCGGTGCTGAACGACAAGGTCACGCAGGCGCCCGGCTGCGATCCCACCCCGCGCGGCGGCTTCACGCGCGAGTGCGAGGACGCGCCGACCACCGGGATCTGCAGCGTGGGCGCGGTCGGTCGCAGCGCGCCGGCGGTCGCGGGCGGGGCCTTCGTCGTCGCGTTCTGCATCTCGCTCGCGCGACGTGGTCGCCGGCGACCTGGATCAGGATCGCCGTGAACGAGCGAATACACCCAGCATGGCGATGATCGTGCCGCCCGCGTTTCCCGCGCGATCGAGGCGATCGCCTGGGGCACGAACCCTGGATCCGGCGCCCCCCAATGCGTCGCACCCTGCTCGGACCGCACGAACGTGATGTTCGCCGCCGGCGCGATCGACGGGCCGGTCTCGCTCTCGCCGACGCAGACGCGCGTGTACCACGGCTCGCCGATCTTCAAGTCGCTCAGCAAGACGTTGGCGAGCACCATGTCGGCGCGCGCGCCGCTGGTCCTGCATCGCACCTTCCGCACGTCGGGGCGCGCGCTCTCGTCGATCGAGCGGGAGCTGTCCTCGGGCTTCTGCGAGGTCGCCATCGACCGATGCCGCACGGAGCTGCGCGATCGCCGCCGCCCGCGGCGGGCGGGCGAGCCTCGCGCTGGATCAGCTCGCCGGTAAACCCTGAGGCCTCCCGCCCGCGCTCGGTGCGGGGTGGGCCCCGCATACGTGGCGTGCTCGTCCACGCAGCGCACATCGGCGCCTCTCGCTTCACCGACGTTTCTCGGTCGGCCGTGGCCTTGCAAGGCTCCGTGCGGGGAGCAACGCTCATGACCATGACGTCCACCGCACGGAACCCGATGCGCGACTCGAGCGAGGACGTGGTCACGCGCGTCTACCCGCGGCCTCCGCCCTTCAGCCTCGATCGCGCGATGGTCCAGCGGATCATGGGCGAGCTCCGGCCGACGCTCGACACGCTCGCGGCGCCGCCGGGCGCGGCCGCGCGGCCCATCGTCACGCGGCGCCTGCCTTCGCAGCCGAACGTCTTCCTCACGCCCTGGCCCGACGACCTCGCGCACCAGCTGCCGTGGGGCGTGGGCGTGGGCGTGGGCGTGGCGCGCGCCGCGGTGTCGGGCGTCCATCCGCGCGTCGTGCGGCGTCGCTCGCTCATGCCCTGGGCGGCGTTCCTCATGACCTTCTCCATCACCTTCGGGGTGGTGAAGGACCCCGTACTGCGCCACCAGACGGCCTCGCAGATCAAGGCCGCGGGGACGACGGTGGCGACGGGAGCTCAGTCGTCCACGATGCGGCTGTGGAGCTTCGTGTCGCGCATCCGCACGTAGACGAGCAGCGAGATGCCGATCGCCACCGTGACGTACACGTAGAAGCCCTGCTCCAGGCCGCGCGACTTGAACCACAGCGCGACGTACTCGGCGGTGCCGCCGAACAGCGTGTTCGCCAGCGCATAGGGCAGCGCCACGCCGAGCGTGCGGATCTCCGCCGGGAACAGCTCCGCCTTCACCACCGCGTTGATGGCGGTGTAGCCGCTCACGATCACCAGCGCCGCCAGCACGAGCGCGAACGCGACGTACGGATCGCGCGTGCGCCCGATGGCGCTGAGGATCGGATACGTGAGCGTCACCCCAAGCACGCCGAAGGCGATCATGATCGGCTTGCGCCCGATGCGGTCGGAGAGCGCGCCGACCGCCGGCTGGAGCAGCATGTAGAGGAAGAGCGCCGCCGCCGTGATGCGCGTCGCCGTCTCCTTGCCGAAGCCCGACGTGTTGACCAGGAACTTCTGCATGTACGTGGTGTACGCGTAGAACGCGAGGCCACCGCCGGCGGTCAGCCCGATCACCATCGCGGTCTCGCGCGGATGCTCGCGGAAGAGCCGCAGGGCGGTGGAGCGCTGCGCCTCGCCGCGCTCCCGCACCGCGGCGAACGCCTTCGTCTCCACGAGCCCGCGCCGCAGCCAGAACACGCCCACCGAGAGCAGGCCGCCGATCGCGAACGGGATGCGCCAGCCCCACGTCTCGAGCTGTGCGCGAGAGAGCGTGGCCTGGAGGACCATGAGCACGCCGAGCGCGAGGAGCTGTCCGCCGATGAGCGTGACGTACTGGAGGCTCGACCAGAAGCCCCGGCGTGACCGCTGCGCGACCTCCGAGAGATACGTCGCGCTCGCGCCGTACTCCCCGCCGACGCTGAGGCCCTGCACCAGCCGCGCGACCACGAGCACCGCGGGCGCGGCCACCCCGATCGTGCCGTGGCCGGGGGTGAGCGCGATCACCAGCGACCCGGCGCACATCAGCAAGACCGAGAGCGTGAGCGCGGCCTTGCGACCGTGGCGGTCGGAGTAGCGCCCCATGACCCACGCGCCGACGGGACGCGTGAGGAACCCCACCGCGAACACGGCGGCGGCGCCCAGCAGCTCCGTCGTACGGTCGCCCGAGGGGAAGAAGATCGGCGCGAAATACAGCGAGAACGCCGAGTAGACGTACCAGTCGTACCACTCGACGAGGTTGCCCGCGGACCCCGCGAGCATCGAGCGGACGCGCCACCACTCCATCGGTCAGTCTTCCGGCGCCTGCGGGGCAGTCATCGCCCGGGTTCGTTCCCCCTCGGCGCCGCTGTCGCTGCCGCAGGCCGGCACCGAGACGAGCACGCCGAGGGCCAGCGCCCCGAGCGCGAGGGCGGCGAAGCGAGGTCCGCGCGGACGGAAGGCCATCTGCTCTCCGTCGTGCCCTTTCCGCCTCCGTTTCGCAACCGCCAAGTGCGCCCGAGGTATGTGGTAGAGCGTCGGTTCGCATGGTTGCCTCCGGATCCGCCGTCCTCGTGACCACGGCGATGCGCTTTCGCGGGGAGCGCCGCACCGTCCTCGTGGCGACCACCGGTGATCTCCAGGCCGTCGAGGAGGCGCTCGCCGCGCGAGGCGCGGCAGGTGCGCCGGAGGAGGCGGCCTTCGTCTACGGGCTCGCGGCGCCGAGCGCGGTGGCCGCGCAGCAATCGCAGGGCTGGGAGTCGCTCGGCCACGTACCCGTGCTGGTGCGGCCGTTGCGGCTCTCGGCGGTGAGCAGCGTCCTGCCGAGGCTGCCGCTGCTCGCGCCCTTCGGCCGGAAGCGCCGCGCCGGTGTCCGCGAGATCAGCGATCTCCCGGCCGATGTGCGGATCACGCGCCTCTGGGACCGCTTCTCGGTCGACGTCGGGGTCGCGCTCGAGCGCACCACCAAGCTCTTCGCCTGGCGGATCCACGATCGCGCCGAGCGCGCGTATCGCGTGTTCATCTTCGAGGACGGCGATCGCTATGCGATCCGTGCACTATGCATCTTCTCGATGCAGGGCCACGTGCTCGAGCTCCTGCACGACCGCAGCATCACCGGGATGCGCGCCGCCTCTCACCTGCTCGGGCTCGCGCTGCGCGAGATGAGCGACGCCGGCATCGAGTCGGCGCGCGCTCTGTCGCTGCCGCACTCCGGCGGCTATCCCATCTTCGCGCGGCACGCGTTCTTCGCCGCGAAGGACGAGCGCGTCATCGGCGTGCGGCCGCTCGACCCGGAGGTCGAGGATACGGTCCTCGCGCGCGATCGCTGGTACCTGAGCTACCTCGACGCGCTCGAGGTGTGAGCGCCCTGCGCTACTGCCAGGTGAACTGCGCTTCCTGGTAGATGCCGCTGTCGCCAGGGGCGAACGAGGCGCCCTGCGCGTCCTTGAGCGACTGCGCGACGCAGCGCGCGATCAAGGGGTCGCCCGGGTTCGTGTTCACCGACGGCTGGGCGATGGTGATGCGCTTGTTGCCGATCATCACGTCGATCGGTCGACGTGCGTGTGGTCGCGGCGACGCACCGCGACCTCGAGGCGATGGGCCGCGAGGGCACGTTCCGCTCCGACCTCTATTACCGGCTCCACGGCATGACCATCGCGGTGCCGCCGCTGCGCGAGCGGAAGGACGAGATCGCGCCGCTGGCGGAGGCGTTCCTGCGCGACGCCGCGCGCGACAACGCCCGTGCGGTGCGCGCCTTCGATGCGCCCGCGATGGCGGCCCTGGTGCGCTGGACGTGGCCGGGGAACGTCCGCGAGCTGAAGAACGTCGTGGAGCGGGGCGTGGTGATCGCCCGCGGCGACGTGATCACGATGGATGACCTGCCGGAGCGCGTGCGGGACACCAACATCACGAAGGACGGCGTGATCCAGGGCCCCGCGCCGAGCTACGTCGCGCCGATGGGCTCGTCCCCGCCGGGCGCAGGCGCGAGCGCCCCTCCGCCGTCGCTCATGCCCGCGTTCACGCCGGCGCCGATGGCCGCGGTCGATCCGAATGTAGACTACAAGAAACGCCTGCGGCTGGAGATGCAGCGCTACGAACGCGAGCTGATCGTGAACGCCCTGGCGGCCGCGGGCGGCAACGTGACGGCGGCGGCCGCCGCGCTGAAGATCCCGGTGCGAACCCTGACGCACAAGATGCAGGCGCTCCAGATCAAGAAGAAGTTCGAGTCGGAATAGCCCGCGCGCTTGGCGGCGAGTGAGCACGCCGTGTACGCGGCGAGGGGGCGCGATGACCGGGGCTCGCGCGCTGGCGGCGAGGTCTGGCGGCGCGGTCTCGAGCCCGCCGGGACCAGGTTACTTCCGCCACACGCTCGCCAGCCACGGCTGTTGCTCCCTCGGGAGACCCTCCGGGCGGAAGTAGTGCTCGACATGCGTGAAGCCGACCGCGACGCATTGCTCGCGCCACGCCTCCAGCGAGTGGAACGCGCCGTAGCGCTCGCCGTTGTAGCCCTCGCTGTCGTCGCCGCGTGGGTTCGACGAGAACAGCACGCCGTTCTCCACCAGCGCCTCGCGCAGCTGCGCGAGCACCCGCGGCAGCTCCTGCTTCGGCACGTGGAAGAGCGAGGCGTTCGCGAAGATGCCGTCGAAGCTCGCGGGCGGCAACGCCAGGTCGAGGAAGCTCTGATGGAGCACCTCGCAACCCGTCGCTGCGCGCGCCATCGCCACGAACTCTGCGCTTCCGTCGAGACCGACCGGGCGATGGCCCTGCGCCGCGAACCACGCGAGGTCGCGCCCGGGACCACACCCCAGATCGAGGATGCGGTACGGCGGCGCCTTGCCGGTCTGGGTGGCGATGCCCCGGAGCAGCGCGGCGTAGTTCTGCGAGACGTCGTGGTCGCGCGTCGCGGCCGCGAAGGACGTCGCGGTGTTGTCGTAGTGGGCGAGGGTGCGCGCGGAGAGGGCCGCGAGATCCCCGGACGTCAGCGTTCGATTCGGCACCGACCGAGGATAGCGAACCCGGATATCATCGCGGGGTGAACGTCTCTCGAAGGGCTACTTGCCCTTGAACACCGCGTCGCGCCGCTGGAGGAAGCTGGCGACGCCTTCCATCGCGTCCTCGCTCTTCAGGATGTCGGGCAGGACCGCCTTGAGGTGCTCGATGGCCACTTCGTTGCCGAGGCTCTGCGCGAGGCGCGCGTTCTCGAGCGTCGCCTGCACGCCGAGCGGCGCCTGACGCGCGATCAGCTGCGCGATCTCTCGCGCGCGTTCCACGTGTTTGCCGAGCGGCACCACCTCCTGCACGAGGCCGATCCGCAGGGCCTCCGCGGCGCCGAACTCCTCGGCGGTGAGCAGAAAGCGCATGGCGTTGCCCCAGCCGAGCTGCCGCGGCGCGCGCAGCGTCGCCCCGCCGAATGGCAGGATCCCGCGCCCGACCTCGAGCTGCCGGAAGCGCACGCCTTCCGCCGCGATCACGATGTCACTCGCGAGCGCGAGCTCGATCGACACGGTGAAGGCGATCCCGCTGACCGCCATCACCACCGGCTTCGGGACCTGCTTCGCCCACACGCCGAACGGGTCGTACTCGTGGCCGCCGGCGAGCGCCTCGGGCCCCTTCTCGGCGACCACCGCGCCGACCTCCGCGAGATCGAGCCCCGCCGAGAAGTGATCGCCGTGGCCGAAGAGCACGCCGACGCGGACCTCCGGATCGTCGGCCAGCATCTGGTACGCATCGCCGAGCTCGCGCAGCGTCGCGAGGTCGAAGGCGTTGCGCTTCTCCGGGCGGTTCACGCCGATGAGAAGCACGTGTCCCTCGCGTTCGATCGTCACCCGTTCGCTCATGCGCGAGAGACTCCCCGACGCACGCACCGGCGTCAACGCGCGCGGGCCTGGCTCTTTGCGTAGCCGCTGTTGTTGTCGTCGTCGTCGTCGTCTCCGCCGTGATCCGACGAGCCGTCGCCGAAGCCCATGTTGATGAGCGCGGTCCACGGCAGGACGCCGTCGATCGCGTGGTTCGCGAAGCCGATCTGCACGCCGCGCAGGCTCTTCGCATGGTTGAAGACGCCGATCTGCACGCCGTTCACCTTCTCCGCGAGGTTCACGATGCCGATCTGCCCGCCGCTCACCGACTTCGCCCACGTGCCGGCGCCGCCGACCTGGAGGCCGGTGTGGTCCTCGGTGGAGATGGCCGCGCCGCCGATCTGCAGGCCGATCGACTCGCGCGAGAGGGCGACGGTGCCGATCTGCGCGAGCCCGTGGAAGCTGCCCGCGCCCGCGCCGAGCGCGCCGATCTGCACGAGCCCGCGGAAGTTGCCGCTGGTGAAGGCGCCTCCGCCCACCTGCGTGAGGCCGTAGAAGTTGCCGTCGGTCGTGCTCAGCGCGCCGACCTGCGCGAGGCCGGCGAAGCGCTCCTTCCGCGCGCGGTCGTGGTCGTCGAAGTCGCCGAACACGTGCGGCCCGGTCGCTGCCACCACGCCGACCTGCACGAGGCCCGTGAAATCGCGGTGCGAGTGGTCGTACAGGCCGAGCTGGCCCACGCCTGCGAAGCTCTCGTCGGTGCGGTTGTACGGTCCGAGCTGCACGAGGCCGGTGAAGGTCTTCGCGCGGTTGTACGCCGCGACCTGCGCGACGCCGTTGAACGCGAGGCTGCGGTTGTAGGCGAGCGCGACCTGCCCGACGCCGATGAACGTACGCGCGCGGTTCTCACCGATGCTCAGCTGCATGCCGCCGCCGAACGTATCGGAGAGGTTGCGGCCGAGCGCGATCTGCGCGGCGCCGATGTGCGTGCCGGCGTCGTTGCGGACGGCGGACAGCGAGAACCCGCCGTAGAGCTGCTCGGTGCGCGCGTGCGCGGCGGCGAATGTCGCGATGCCCCCGAACGTGCCGAGGCGCGGGCGGAGCCCGGCGTGGAGGACCGCCCAGTTCGGCGGCGGGTCGGTGGCGATGGCCGCGCGGCGCGCGCGCAGCTGGTCCTGCTCCGCGGTGCTCTCCTCGCTCCACATCGACGAGCCGCCCACGCCGGTGGGGCTCATCACCGCCGGCACGGCCTGCGTTCGCTCCGAGCGCGCGGGCTTCGTGCCGATCGAGTCGTCGTCGGAGGCGACGCCCATCGCGCCGGGCTCATCGGCGCGGGCGCTGGCGGCATGAAAGAGGAAGAGCGCGGGGACCAGGGCAAGCAGGGGAAATCGCATGGCCCGTTCAGAACGCGGCCTCGGCGGCGGCCTTACAGGGAGCGGGAATGAACGCCGCCCGCCCCCGTGAGGCGACTCTTCGTCCGATTTGCCCGGGCGCGGCTGGATCCCGGGCCGTCCCGCTGGTAGCCCATCACGCATGTCGGGGGAACGACGTGAGAAGCAGACGCTGATCCCAGCGTTCGATCCGGAGGCGATGGCCAAGGAGCTCGAAGCTGCGACGGATCGTCCCACGATCACGCCGCAGTTCGATCCCTCCTCGTACGCCCGCATGGTCGACGAGCACGTGGAGAGCGGCTTGGCCGCGTGCGACACGCCGCGCACCATGACCGCGGCGACGCCCGCGCTCGTCGACAGCGCGGGGCGCGACTCCACGGCGAGCGAGTCCACCACCACCATCGGCCGCGCGATGTACGGCTCCTACCTCTCGAGCGACTATCCCGCGGCGCTCGTCCTCGCCGAGCGCGTGCTCGAGCGCGAGCCGGATCACGCGCTCGCCCAGCTCGTGGTCGAGGGCTGCCGCGAGCGGCTCGCCTCGTCCACCGACGCGCAGCGCCTGTCGCCATCGTCGGTGGTGCGCCTCACGAAGCAGCCGTTCGAGCTGGTCGAGCTCGTCGCGTCGGGCGAGCTGCCGGGAGACGCGACCTCGCAGGCGGTGCTCGACCACGTCGACGGCGTCTCCGACATCACGATGGTCGCCGACCTCGCCGGCGTGCCGCGACCCGAGGCGCTGCATCGAATGCATGCGCTGCTCGACCTCGGGCTGCTCGAGGTCGTCAGCGGTCGAGCGTGATCGGGATCCTGCGCGCCACCGTGGGGACGGCGCAGATCACCTCGGGCCGCGTCATCGGGAACGTCTGCGCGTAGAGCTGGGCGATCGCGCGGCCGTCGGCCAGCGTGCGCGGCACGACGCCGTTCCAGATCCTTCCGCTCTCGCGGATCTCGGCGAGCGCGCCGTCCGTCACGAGCGCGACCTTCGGCGCGAGCACCGCGCGTGTCTTCGGGTAGTCGAAGTCCTTCGGGCTCGTCGTGCTCAGCCGTGCACCGTGCGCGCAGCGAAGCGTCTCGCGCGGCCGCTTCGTGCGGAGGAGCGTGGTGCGGTGCTCGACCTCTTTCCAGCCCGGCTGCGCCTCGTGGTAGCTCGCGACCACGAACACGTCGTCGGGCGCGCGCACCGTCACGGCGGTCGGGCTGAGGTAGGCCTTGGTCGCGGTCGAGGAGAAGGGCGATGCCTCGGGCCGCAACAGCGCAAATTTGCGCTCCGGGCGGACCTGGCCAGCGGGGCGACACACCGTTTCTTGTCGGTGGCTTGCCGTCGCTCGCGGGCGACGGTACCCAGTCAACGTGAGGTCGACGGGCGTTCTTGGTTTGGCGGTCGCCGCCGGGCTCGTCGGAGCACTGCTCCTCCCCGCGTGCTCGTCGGACGCGCCGCTCGCGCCGAGCGACCCCGCGCCGTCCGTTCCCACCGCTGCGCCGACCACGCCGGTGTCGCCCGGCCCCGGCCGCTTCGACGTCCCGATCGCCGGCGTGACCGATGCCGAGCGCGCGCTCTTCGTCGACGGTGACCGCCTGTTCGAGACGCCGCTGCGCGACGCGGACGGCCTCGGCCCGCTGTACACGCGCACGTCGTGCGGCTCGTGTCACGTGTCCGGGATCCGCGGGCCGGGCGCCGTGCAGAAGATGGTGGTGGTCCTCGCCGACGGGATCACTCCCGCGGCCGACCAGTCGTCGCTGCCGTTCGGCAACACCGTGCATCCGCTCTACACGGGCGGCGGCACGCGCGGCATCGTCCCCCCGACCGACGTCGTGAACCTGAAGATCACCACGCGCGTCGGCCCGCCCATCATCGGCCGCGGCTATCTCGAGGCGGTGCTCGACTCCGAGATCGAGCGCGTCGCGCAGGAGCAGGCGGCGCGCACCGACGCCATCCACGGTCGCATCAACCACGTCGTCTACGCCTCCGAGCCCAACCCCGACGCGCGGTTCCACGCGCACAAGAAGGGCGACATCCTCATCGGCCGCTTCGGCCTGAAGGCGCGCATCGGCACGCTCGACGACTTCACCGCCGACGCACTCCAGGGAGACATGGGCATCACGAGCCCGCTGCGCCTCACCGAGCTCACGAACCCCGACGGCCTCACCGACGACCTCAAGCCCGGCATCGACGTCGGGATCGACAGCGTGAACCTGCGCGCCATGTACGTGCGCCTCACCGCCATCCCCGATCGCGCGGCCGCGCCCGCTGGCGCCGCGCTCTTCGCCAGCATCAAGTGCGCGGCGTGCCACGTGCCCACGCTCAGGACCCGCGCCGACTACCCGATCGCCGCGCTCGCCGGGATCGACGCGCCGATCTACTCCGACGTGCTCCTGCACGACATGGGCGACGCGCTGGCCGACGGCATTCGTGACGGCGAGGCCACCTCGCGGGACTGGCGCACGCCGCCGCTCATCGGCCTCCGCTTCGCGAAGACGTACCTCCACGACAGCCGCGCGCGCTCGATCGACGAGGCCATCCTCCACCATGACGGCCGGGGCTCGGAGGCCGCGGAGTCGGTCTCCTCCTACCGTGGGCTGACCGCAGAGAGCCGCGAGGCCCTCCTCACCTTCGTCCGCTCGCTCTGATCTTCTTCGTCTTCTTTCGCCGTGCATTCTTGGAAGGGAATCGAAAATGGTTTCTGCGATGCGTCCTCTTCGAGCCGTGCTCTGCGCCGGGTTCCTCGTGGCCTGCTCCTCCAGTGAGCCCACCTCCGCGACCACGCCCGCGCCGACGGGCATCACGCCGCCCGTGACGACGCCGCCCGACGACGCGGCGCGGAAGGCGAAGGCCGTGCAGGACATGCACGACATCCTGCTCGCGGACGTCGACGCGCTCGCCGCCGCTGCCGTCGCGATCCAGAACGCAGCGCCAACCCCCACGGGACGCGGCTGGGACAAGACCGACGAGCCGGCGGTGGCCGCCATGCGCGCCTCGTGGCTCGAGGCGCGCACCGCGTACGAGCACATCGAGGGCGCGCTCGCGCCGCTCTTCCCGGACATCGATACCGCGATCGACGCGCGCTACGACGATTTTCTCGCCAACCTCACCGCGCAGGGCGGCGACAAGTACCTCTTCGACGACCAGGGCGTCACCGGCATGCACGCCATCGAGCGCATCCTCTTCTCGGAGACGACGCCGGCGCGCGTCGTCGCGTTCGAGAAGGCGCTCCCCGGCTACGTCGTTGCGCAGCACCCGGCGACGCAGCAGGAGGCCGCCGACTTCAAGGCGAAGCTGTGCGCGAAGCTGGTCGCCGACACCAAGATCCTCGTCGGCGAGTGGAAGCCCGCGAAGATCGACGTGCGCATCGCCTACGCCGGGCTCGTGTCGCTCGTGGCCGAGCAGCAGGAGAAGGTGAAGAAGGCGGCCACCAGCGAGGAAGAGTCCCGCTACGCGCAGCGAACGATGACCGACCTTCGCGACAACCTCGAGGGCACGAAGCGCGTCTACGCCGTCTTCCAGCCGTGGCTCACGTCGAAGCCAAGCCCCGCCTCCGACATCGACAAGGCGGTGCTCGCCGGGCTCGCGTCGATCGACGCCGCGTACAAGGCGGTGCCCGGCAACGCGATCCCCGAGCCGCCGGCCACGTGGAGCGCCGAGAACCCGTCGGCTGCCGATCTCCAGACGCCGTTCGGCAAGCTCTACACCGCGGTCCTCGAGCAGTCGGACGTGGCGAAGAAGGGCTCCGTGGTGTCGAAGCTCGACGAGGCGGGAGCGATCCTCGGGTTCCCGCCGGCCAACTGACGAGACGAACAGGACCCGTGGAAGTGCGTTCGAAGTCCGATCTCCTGGTTCGTGAGCAGGGCCGCCTGGGCGTCGCGTTTCGCCGGGCGCTGCTCGTCGCCACCGCGGGCGCTTCCGCGGCCATCGCGTGCAGCTCGAGCAACCCCGACGTCACGCCGGTCGCTCCGGTCGCGGAGGCGGGCATCGATGCCCCCGCCGACGTGATCACCAAGCCCGACGCCGACCCGTGCGTCGCGACCAAGTACCAGCCGACGCCAAAGGACACGTGCGGCGACTACCTGCGCTACCCGTGCGGCCTGCCGAAGGACCTGACCGTCCGCGGCGATTGCTACTTCGCGGTCAACGACTGCAACTCGCTCTGCCCCGACATCCACTACAACTGCCACGCGATCGTTGGCTTCTGCAGCACGAACCACGCGCCGCTCGATGCCGGCCCCGACGGCGGTGATGCCGACGTGCCCGATGCGGACTTCGATGCCGGTCCGGACAACGGCGTGGTGGTGCCCGACGAAGCGGGCGCGGTGATCATCGACTGCTCGGTGTGCCCGGGCAGCGCCGGACGGGTCCCCGCGGGGCTCGCGCCGATCGCCGGCGTGAGCGGCGCGTCGGTGCTGGGCGCGTACTTCGCGAATGCGGCGCGCCTCGAGGCGGCGTCGGTGGCGGCGTTCCGTCGGCTGCGCGAGGAGCTAGCGCTGCATGGCGCACCCGAGGAGCTGTGCGCGGCGGCGCGGGACGCCGAGCGGGACGAGGTCCGCCACACGCTCGCGATGGCGCGGCTCGCGCGCCGTCACGG
>JAYTHX010000511.1:0-52051 GCA_043732195.1 Polyangiaceae bacterium | reverse complement strand
GCCGAGGTCTGGCCCGACGTGAAGCACTACGAGTGAGGGTTCCACCACCCGCCTGCGGGGGTGAGCCGCTCGACCTCCTTCGGCCCCCACGAGCCCTTCGCATAGGGGTGCACGGGCGTGCCATCGCCCACGATCGGATCCACCACGCGCCAGCTCTGCTCCGCTGCATCGCGACGGGCGAAGAGCGTGGAGTCACCTTCAATCGCGTCGCCGATGAGGCGCTCGTAGGGCTTCATGGCGCCCGCCGTCGATTTGCAGAGCTGCAGCTCGCTGGGGTGCCCCGTCATCTTGTCGCCGTCCGTCTTGACGTTCGCGCCGATCGCGATGCCCGACTCCGGCCCCACGCGGAAGCGCACGTGGTTCGCCTGCGGGCGGTCGCCGTCCTCGAGCACGGGACAAGGCACGGGCTTCCAGCGCACCATGGCCTCGGTCGCGCTGACCGCCAGCGACTTCCCGGCGCGGATGAAGAACGGCACGCCCTTCCAGCGCGGCGAATCGATGAACACGCGCACCACCGCGAACGTCTCGGTGGTCGAACCCTTCTTCACGCCTTCCTCGTCCAGGTAGCCCTCGACCTGCCCGCGGACGACGTCTTTCTTCGCGATGGGCTGCACGTCGCACAGCAGCTTGCTCCGCGCGCCGCGCAGCGCGTGGTGCCCGCGCTCGGCGGGGAGCTCCATCGCGAGGCAGGCCACGAGCTCGAGGAGATGGTTCTGGATCACGTCGCGCACGGCGCCGACGCTGTCGTAGAACTCGGCGCGCCCCTCGACGCCGAACGTCTCGGCCATCGTGATCTGCACGCTCTCCACGTACTCGCGCCGGAGCATCGTCTCGACCAGCGGGTTGGCGGCGCGGAAGTAGACGATGCTCTCGACCTGCTCCTTCCCGAGGAAGTGGTCGAGGCGGAAGATCGACTCCTCGGGATAGAACGCATGCAGCGCGTTGCTCAGCGCCTTCGCCGACCTCTCGTCGTGGCCGAAGGGCTTCTCGAGCGCGAGGCGCCCTCCCTCGGCGAGACCGGCCTGCGCGAGGTTCTTCGCCACCTTCTCGAAGACCTCCGGCGGCAACGCGACGTACGCCAGCACGTGCTTCGCGTCTCCCACCGCCTTGCGGATGCCGTCGAACGTCTTCGGGTCGTCGTAGTCGACCGCCACGTAGTCGAGCTGCGCGGAGAGCTTCGCGAACGCGGCCTCGTCGAGCGTGCCGCTCTTCTCGAGGCTCTCCCGCGCCCGCGCGCGGATCTTGTCGACGCCGATGTCCTTGCGCCCGATGGCCACGATAGGCAGGTCGAGGCGGCCGGCCTTCACCAGCGCCTGGAGCGCCGGAAAGACCTGCTTGAAGGCGAGGTCACCGGTCGAGCCGAAGAAGACGATCGCGTCGCAACGCACGTTGGCCATCCGCGGAAGCTAGCAGCCTGCGGTCAGAACAGGCCGATCGCGAAGTTGATGGCGCCGAAGTCCTCGTAGCTCTTCACGCGCGTCACGTTGATGCCGTAGTCGACGGCCAGCGGCCCCACCGGCGTCTGCACGCGGATGCCGCTCCCTGCCGCAGCGCGGATCGGAAACGCGCCCTTGGTGAACGGGTACGTGGGGTCGGTCCAGAGGTTGCCCATGTCGACGAAGAGCACGGTCTCCACCGGTCCCGTGACCGGGATGCGCAGCTCGACGCGCTCGTTGACCATGAAGTTGCCGCCGCGGATCGGCTTGGTGTCGGCGGTGAACTTGCCGCTGTTCGAGATCTGCTGACCGGTCGCGGGGTCGAGCACGGTGTCGGGCAGGTCCTTGGCCTTGAAGATGCGATCGACGTCGTCCTGGGGCACGAAGCTGTTGAGGTTCCAGCCGCGCATCGAGTCCACGCCGCCCATGAAGAAGAGCCGGTCCGGGTAGGTCGCGGAGGTCGGTGTAATCTGCACGTTGGCGCCGAGCCGGGTCAGCGCGGCGATGCGGATGCTCGCCTTGGTCGAGGTCTCCCGGGTGCGGACGCCGCAGCGGGTCAGGCACACGTATCCGCCGAAGGTCTGCGTGAGCTTGAAGAAGTGGCTCTCGGTGCGCGCGCGGTCGGTCCGCTCGTCGCGCGAGCCGAGCGGGTACGCGTCGACGTGCTCGACGCCGCTCACCACGTAGGTGCCCTTGGTCGCATTGAACGCGTTGTCGCGGCGGTCCCAGCTGATCAGCGCGCGCTGCGCGAACACGTAGCTCTCGCCGTCGGGGACGAGCAGCTGGCGCTGGAGGTCCGCGGTGTTGAAGTTCTGGCGCTGGAGCGACTGGAGGTACTCGACGATCGACTGCGATCCGAAGATCCGGCTGTTGTTGAACTCGAAGCTCTGGAACAGCGAGATCTGGAACTCGTTGATGGGCCGCCAGTTGACGTTCGGCACCGCGGCGAGCTTCGTGATGAAGAAGTCGCGCTGGAGATCGTGAACGAGGATGCCGTCGACGCCCGTGCGCACGAGCGGACCGAGCCCGATCTCCGGGAAGACGATCGACCCCGTGGCACGCATGCCGAGGCGCGCGATCAGCGCGAGGTCGCGGTAGTTGTCGCGGGCCGTGGGGTCGATGATGAGCGGCGTGGGGATGTACGCGAGCTGGAGGCGCAGCGTGAGCTGCACGGCGTTGCCCCACAGGTTGCGATGGCCGTACTCGGTGGCGAGGCGAAAGCCTTCTCCCGTGGTGAAGCCGGGCGCGACCTCGGTGTACTGCCGCGGGCGCTCCACCACGGTGATGACCACCACCTTGTTGCGCTGCGGTACGTAGGGATTCTCGAGCGCGACCTCGACGCTCGCGAACGCGCCGAGCGTCGCGATGCGCTCCTCGGTCTTCCGGATCTCGCTCGCGCGGTAGGGCTGGCCCACGGTGAGCGCGATGCGGCGCTCGATGGTGCTCGCCTTCGTGTAGACGTTGCCGCGGATCACGAGCGACCGCACGAAGACCTGCTCGCCCTCGGAGACGATGAAGCGCACCCGCGCGCGCGTGCGATCGGGCGACTGCTCGAGCGCGTACTTCACGTCGACGAACGCGTACCCCTCTTCCTTGTAGGCATCGGCGACGCGGCGGCGGGCCTCGTCGATCTTCACGGTGCTCACCCAGGAGCCGAGCTTCACGTCGGCGGCGTCGGCCAGGCGCGGGAGCGGGAGCGGGAGCGCGTGGACGCCGGTGAACGCGAGGTCCCAGAGCTGCGTGCGCGGACCGAGCTTGACCGGGATGCGGAGCCACACGCGTGACTCGCACAGGATGTTGCGCGCCGGATCCGGCACGCAGGCGCCGCCCTGCTCGAGCGAAGTGACGGGCAACGGGAGCCCGCCGGCGTCGTAGGTGCAAACGTCGGCAGGCGGCTCGGACCGCAGCGGGCGGCACACGCCGGGCGGCGAGCGCGGATCGCAGCGGCGGCGCAGCACCTGCACCGGGCCGACCTGCGCCGCGAGGAAGCCCTCCGAGCGATACAGCTCCTGCACGTGCTGCACGGCACGCTCGTAGGTCTCGGGCGAGTAGACGCCGGAGGGATCGAGCTCCATCGGCACGGGGCGCGCGCCCTTGTTGCCCAGCGGCCCGAGCTGCTCGTCGAGGCCCTGCGGGTTCGGCGGGACGAGGGGGTCGTTGCCGGGGAGCTCCTCCTCCAGGTAGCTGTCGATCTCGCTGCCGATCGCCTTCGCCGAGGGCGGACCGCCCTCGGTGAGCTTCTTCACGTCGGTCTCGCGCAGGCAGGGATAGGCGCGCGCCGCCACGAACACGCGCTGCTGCTCGGTGACGTGGAAGACGAGAAAATCGATCGGATCCTTCTCGCCGCCGCGCGTCTCGAGCCGCACGTCGGCATCGAGATAGCCGTGCTTCACGTACCAGTCGCGCAGCTTCTGCACGAGGTGGTTCGGCGTGCGATCGGTCTCGTTCTCGAGGTCGAGCAGCTCGTCGAGGGTCCACTTGTCGAAGTGCTCGTTGCCCTCGTAGCGCGTCTCGTAGTGGGTCCCGAAGTCGACGCGCAGCCGCAGCACCACGAGCCCGCGATGCAGCACCATGTCGTGCGAGACCTCGGCGCGATGCCAGCCGCGCCCGCGAATGCGCGTCTGCAGCGCGGCGTCCGCGGCATCGAGCACCGTCTCGTCGGCGCGCGCGCCGGTCTTCGCGGCGTAGGTCTTCTCGGCGTCCGCCACCGCGGCCGGGGTCCCACGGAAGGGATAGAGCACGCGCCGCTCGATGGTGCGGGGCGCGCCGGCGATGACGTCGACCAGCACGACGACGCGCAGCGGGTCATCGGTGCCGCGCGTGCCGATGATCACGGTCGGCGAAGGGAACCCGCGGCGCTGGAGGAGGGCCTCGATCTTCGCCTTGTGGCGGATGACGTCGCGGCCCACGATCTCGCCGTCGATCGCGAGATCGGCGTCACGCAGCAGCTCGTCGCCGTCGACCGGCGCGCCGTGGAGGTCGAGGCGCAGCGAGTCGATGACCTTGCGCGGCATCACGTGAACGGTGGCGCGCACGCCGGCGCCGTCGTTCGCGAGCTCCACCTGCGCATCGGAGAAGTGGCCGCTCTGGAGCGCCTCCGCGATCGCGCGACGCACGAGCGCCGGCGTGACGCGGTCGCCCGCGTGCATCTCGGTGACGAGCGGCGGGCGCTCGTCGAGCCAGCGCGCGTCGTCGAGCACGACGTCCACCGCGGTGATCGGGCGCCCCAGGAACGGCGTGAGATCGGGCGGCGCCGCGATGTCGGGCGCGGGGCTGGTCGTGATCAGCGGAGGCGGCGGCTTCAGGACCGAGACCTCCTCGTCGGGCACGGCGCGCAGGCGCGGCGGCGCGGGCGTGGGCGGCTGGGTCGGCTGCGGCTGCGCGCGCGCTTCGGTGGCGGTCCCGAGCGCGATCCCCAGGAGCAGCGCCGGGACGAGGACGAGGGCGAGCACGAGCTGCGCAAGCCGTGATCTCGCCCACATCATGCCGCCGGCATCATAGGGGGACGCGCGTGCCGCGCCGCGAGGATTCGGCGCGCTGGCGTGAACGAAGCCGAGAACGAAGCGAGCTAGGCCCGAGCGTGGCCGAGCGCCCCGCGGACAGCACGCCCGCGGGATGTTCCGGATCAGTTGAATTCGAGGCGCCAGCGGAAGTCGATGCCGAAGTTGCCGACGTTGCTCGACGACACGGTGTTGATGCGGTCGTACGAGGGCTCCACGGTGAAGGAGCGACCGAGGCGCCACTCGATCGTCGAGCGGAGCTGGGGATCCTCGGCGAGGCCGCTCGTGAGACGCGCGCGGACGTTCTCGCCGAGGCGCCGGCCGACCGTGATGTTCGGCTCGACGCGGCCCGAGCGCGGCGAGTACGCGGTGCCGGGACGGAAGTCGTCGATCACGGGAATGGCTTGTTTCACTGCGCGATCGACGCCACTCACCGTGCCGATGGCCTCGAACGCCGCGCTCGCATAGACCGACCCGGCGCGGACCTGGTCGACCTCGGCGCGCGTGAGGCCGATGGTGAGAAGGAAGAAGATGTCCTCGCGCGAGAGCGCCGGATCGCTCGTCATGTCGATCTTGAGGTCGTCGGCGTCGCCGTAGGCATGGAGGGTGATGCGCCACAGCGCGCCGCCTTGCCCGCCGCTCGTGACCCCACCGGCGGTGGCGCCCGCGCCGCCGGTGCCGCCTGCGCCGGCGCTGGCGAGCGTGTTGTTGTAGCGGCGGTACTCGGTGATGGCGGTGATGTCGACGTGCGGGACGATCTTCGTCGGGTCGTCGAAGCGGATGGTGCCCTTCTGCACCTCGAAGTCGTTGGCGAACACGCGCACGTGGCCGCCGGTGAGCGTGCTCATCTCGCCGCGCAGGCCGATGCGCTGGTTCGTGCCGGTGACGCGCAGGCCGCGCGGATCGATGGCGAGCTGACCGTCGACGAGGTTGTTGCGGATGCGCAGCGGCGCGCGCGAGCGGACGTCGAAGCCGAGCACCACCGAGTCGAGCGTGGGGTCGTAGCTCTCGATGACCGTGCGCTTTGCGCCGCGGAAGCCGGTGAGGTCGACGGTGATGGGGCGCGTGTACTCGAAGGAGGTGATGTTGACCTCGCCGCCCACGAACGGCAGACGCCCCTGCGTGGTGGCGGCGCTCGGGTTCAGCGAGACCTGCAGGTCGGCGTCGACAGTGGCCTTCACGCCCTCCTGCGGCGAGATGAAGAGCTGCCGCCCGGTGACGGTCGCCTCCGCGATGCCGAGCGAGCCGCCCTTGAGCGGCATGCGTGCGGTCATGCCAACGTCGCCGCCGAGGAAGTGGCCCGTGGCGCGCGTGACCTGCGCCTGGTTCTCGTCGGCGATCATGTCGATCTCGACGTCGGTGATGCCGCCGGGCAAGCCTTTGAAGGCGAACTCGCCGCCGCGCACCTTGAGCTGGCCGTCGAACTCGGGCTGCGTGGCCTTGCCGCGCAGCTTCACCGAGCCGGTGAGCGTGCCGAGCGCGCGCGTCATCTTCGGGACGATGCCCACGAGGATCCCGAGATCGATGGGCGACAGCTCGGCCTCCAGCGCCAGCTCGGCGCTCCGCGTGACCTTCTTCACCGCGCCCTTCACCGCGAAGGCCCCCTTGAAGCCGTTGGGCGCCGCGAGATCGAACGTGACGGGCGGCAGGGTGAGGTCGTCGTCCGACAGCGCGATCACGATGGGCGGGCCGAGCGGCGCGCCGGGCGCGCTCGACGGCGACGTGCGGAGCGAGAGCGCCTGGCCGCCGCGGGTGATGCGCATCGCGCGCGGCGTGAAGTGCCCCTTCGCGTGCGCGATGTCGTCGGTGGAGATCCGGTCGATGACCACCTCGCCGGTGAGCTCGCCGCCGAGCGCGGTCGCGGCGACGTCGTTCGAGGGATCGGCCTCGGCGTCGGTCACCAGGAGCTTGCCGAGCGGACCGAGATCGAAGCGCTCGAGCGCGATGCGTCCGGTGACGACCGGCGCCTTCTGCTTCGTGACCACCACCTTCTCGAGCTTCACCTGACCGCCGAAGAGCGCGCCGTCGATGGTGTACGAGCCCTGGACCGACACGTCCTTGCCCCACGCGTCCTTGTCGAACGGCGCGCTGATGGGCGCCCCGCACGTGGTCTTGCCGATGACCTTCGACTTCGATGGCAGCTGCACGATCCCGACGTGCAGGTCGGAGCTCCCGAAGGGCGCGCCGAGGATGCGCACGGGCGTGATGTTGAGATCCATGTCGACATCGAACGCCGAGATGGTGCCGCCGAGCCGCGCCACGCCCGAGGCCGCGCCCTCGACCTTCGGGGCCAGCGAGCCCATGAGATCGGTGCGGCCCAGCGGAAAGCTCTGGAGCACGAGGTTGCCGCGCAGATCCCCACCCTTGTGGACGGACAGCGAGCCGAGCACCGAGCCGAGCGGCGCGCGGCCCTCCTTCTTCACCTTCGTGAGCGAGAGCGAGCGCACGTCGATCTCGGCGCCCTCGACGCCGGCCTTCTGATCGAACCAGCGGTACTCGAAGTCGGCGTGGCCGTCGTCGAAGTGCTCGCCCATCAGGTTCAGCTTCCGAGCATTGACCGATGCCTGGACGTCGAGATAGCCGCCCCCGCACCTGTCCTCGGGTCCGCCGAGCGCGAGGTGGAGGCGCGCGTTCGACTCGAGCGTGCCCTCGATCTCCTTGAAGCGCGGATCCTCGTCGAGCTTGAACACGTTGAAGAAGTCGCGCACATCGAGGCTCTTCGTGGACACCTGCGCGTCGAGCTGCATGCTCGCCTTGCCGCCGAAATCGAGGCGGCCGGTGCTGACGTCGAAGTTGCTCTTGCCCTTCACCGCGTGGACCTCGCGGAGATCGAGGTAGCGCTTGTCGCTGAGCGTGACGTGACCGGCGGTGACGTTGCCGAACGGGAGGTCGCCGATCTCGAAGTTCGTGATGCCGGCGATGTCGCCCTCGAGATGCGGATTGCTAAACGGCCCCTTCACGCTGAGGCTGACGTCAGCGACGCCCGCCATCTGCACGTGACCGAGCGGCGAGACGTCGGCGATGTCGAGCTTCGCGTGCGGGATCTCGATGTGGATCACCTCGTGGAAACCGATCGAGACGGACAGCTGATCGATGGTGCTGTGCGACGTGCGCACGTTGACCTGGTTGAACTGCAGCGAGTCGGGGCGCACCGCGACCTTGCCCACGAAGTGCCCCTCCTTCGTGCCGACCGCGCGCGTGCGGTTCGGATCGTCGGTGGGGAGGTCGAAGACGGCGAGGTTCTTCGTGTTGCCGAGGAGCTCGCCGTCGAAGTGCAGCGGGTCGACAGTGCCGTGGAAGTTGCTGACCTTCACCTCGTCGAGGTCCCACGTCACGTGCGGCCAGCGCGCGAAGCTGAGCTGCCGCATCAGCGAGGTGAAGCTCGCGTTGGCGGCGTCGATCTTCGCGGCCTTCACCGGGATACCCTTGGCGAGCGGCTGGGCCTCGAGGTCGGTGATGTCGACGGTGCCGTCGGCGATCTCGACGTGCGTGTGCGGGCTCGCGAACACGCTGCGGCGCACGGTGAAGTCGCTGATGATGGACTGCGCGAAGTTGTAGCGCTCGACCTTGACGTCCTTCACCTCGAGACGGCCGGCCATGTCGGGGATGGGCGTCTCCGGGGTGTAGCGGAGCTCCGCGTCGACCATCGCCCAGCCCTTGATCTGCGGGAGATCAGGCATGCGGTTCGCGAGGCCGAGCGGCACGCGTACGCGCACGTGGCCGTCGAGATTCGGGAGATCGCCGGGCGCTTTGGGGAGCGTGACCGCGAGGTGCCCGAGCGAGAGCTCGACGTAGCGGACGTCGTCCTTCGAGACGTCGCAGCCGAGCCCGGTCTCCTCGGCGGGATCGAGATCCGCGGCGCCGTACGTGGAGAGGCGGCGCACCAGGATGCGCTTCGGCTCGATGCGCGCGCGGGCGTCGATGCGGCAGAGCGTGTCCTCGTCGACGGAGAACTCCGCGGGCTTGCCGTCCTCGGCGGGCTTGAGCGTGCGCACGCGGCGGCCGTTCGCCAGCGCGACGCGCAGCGCGACCTCCAAGGCGGCGCCGCCCTCACCGTCGTCGTCGCTCGTGACGTCGGCGTCGATCTCGTGGCCGGTGACGCGGATGCCGTCGATGTCGACATCGACCTCGGCCTCGCTCGTCGACACGACCGAGAACGGCGGCTTGAACGGGGACGTGCTCTTCTTCGTCTCGGGCAGCTTGAGCGCGAGGTTCTGGAGCTGACCGCCCTTCAGGACCACGCGCGCGTTGGGCTGCTCGACCTCGATGGTGTCGATGACGAGCTTGCCCGCGAGGAGCCCGAAGATCTTCGGCTTCGCGCTCGCGCGGCGCGCGGTGAGGAACGGCGTGCCGCCGTCGCTCGCCTCGACGCGGATGTTGCGAAGCGTGAGGCTGAGCGGCCACAGCTTGAGCTCGAGATCGTAGGTCGCGTTCACGCCGTAGCCGGCGATGAGCTTCTGCGTCTCGTTCGTGGCGATGCCGCGGGCCCAGCGGGTGCGCGCGAGGAGGCCGACGCCAACAGGGACGAGACCGGCCAGCGCGAAGATCACGCAGAGCACGCGCGCGACGAGGCGGCTCCAGTCGCGGCGCCGTTGGCGTCGGACGGGCGGGAGCATCGTGCTCGAGCTTCGGTCCTCCATGCTGGTTTCGTTGGACGAGGGGGGGCGTCGTTCGTTCGGTGCCCCGACCTCCGGGACCGTTTACTCTACGCGCCCGCTGGACAAACCGCCCATTTGTGGGCCAAGTACGCGGTCTTACCCATGCGTCGACACACCCCAGGCGTGGTCTCGGGCCCCGAGATGCTGCCGTCGCTCATCAAACGGGTCGAGCGCCTCGATCCGAACCGGGTGATCGAGCTGCTCGAGCCGCTCGTGCTCGAGCGCCGAGCGCAGCGGCTGCGGGACGTGATCGGCCGCCGCCTGAGCAGCGTGCAGGTGGTCTTCGACGCCCCGCACGACCCCCACAACGGCGCGGCGGTGCTGCGCTCGTGCGAGGCGTTCGGCGTGCAGTTCGTCCACGTGATCGAGCGCCTCGAGCGCTTCCTGGCGGCGCCGAGCGTGTCGAAAGGCGCGGAAAAATGGGTCGATCTGCATCGCTGGCGGAATATCGGCGACATCGTGACGAGCCTGCGCGCCGACGGCCTCGAGCTCGTCGCGGCCCATCCGGACGGTGAGCTGTCGCCCCATGACCTGGCCTCGATCCCGCGGCTCGGGATCGTGCTCGGCAACGAGCGCGACGGGATCGCGGCCGAGCTCGCGGCGGCATGCACCCGGCGCGTGCGGGTGCCGATGCGCGGGTTCGTCGAGAGCCTCAACGTGAGCGTGAGCGCGGCCATCTTGCTGGCCCAGGCCACGCTCGGCCGGGCGGGCGACCTCGCGGAGGCCGACCGGGTGCGGCTCTACGCTCGCGGTCTCTATTTCACGGTCGAGCGGGCGGACGAGATCCTCAAGGAGTTCGCGTGAGGGTTTACGCGCCGTCGCGCGAGCGGTAGCAACGCGCCACGATGCTCCACGTCATCCCTTCGCACCAGGGCCGGCCGTCCGACGATCCGATCTTCGCCTTGAACAAGGAGGCCCTCGCGCGGAAGGCGCGCGGCGAGTCGATCGTGAACGGCACCGTCGGCTCGCTCCTCGACGACGACGGCAAGCTCGCCATCCTGCCGACCGCGGCGCGCGCCGTGCACGACGTACCGGCCGAGGAATGGGCGCCGTACGCGCCGATCGCGGGCGCCCCGGATTTCCTGGCGGCGGTGAGCGACGATCTCTTCCGCGACGAGCCGGAGATGCGCGCCTCCGCGGTGGCTGCGGCCACGCCCGGCGGTACGGGCGCGCTCCGCCACGCGATCGCCAACTACCTCGAGCCGGGACAGTCGCTGCTGACCACGAGCTTCTTCTGGGGTCCATACCAGACGCTGTGCGACGAGTCGGATCGCAAGCTCGCGACCTTCACGATGTTCGACGCGGCGGGCAAGCTCGACACGGCGGCCATGGATGACGCGCTGGAGCGCCAGATCAAGGCGCAGGGCCGCTCGCTCGTCTTCCTCAACGACCCCTGCCACAACCCGACCGGCTACTCGATGAGCCCCGAGGAGTGGCGCGCGGTGGTCGAGCGGTTGCTCGCGCATGCGGGGCGGGCACCGATCACGCTGCTCGTCGACACGGCGTACATCGCGTACGCGGCGAAGAGCGATCCGCGCGCCTTCCTCAAGGAGCTGCGCCCGCTGCTGGGCAAGGTGGGCCTGGCGTTCGCGTGGAGCGCGTCGAAGACCTTCACGCACTACGGCCTGCGCGTGGGCGCGATCGTCGCGTGCGTCCCCGATGCAAAGGAGCGCGCGAGCACCGAGGCGGCGCTGAGCTACTCCTGCCGCGGCACGTGGTCGAACTGTTCGCGCGGCGGCATGCGCGCGGTGACGAAGCTGCTCACCGACCCGGTGCTCGCGAGGTCGAGCGACGCGGAGCGTGACGAGCTGAAGACGCTGCTCGGCGCGCGCGTCGCGGCTTTCAACGTGGCGGCGAAGGCAAAGGGCCTCGTGTACCCGCGCTACGAGGGCGGCTTCTTCGTCACGGTCTTCACGGACGACGCGCACGAGCGCGCGCTGCGAATGAAGGAGAAGGGCGTCTTCGTGGTCCCGGCGAAGGGCGCGCTGCGAGTGGCGCTGTGCTCGGTCGCGGAGAAGGACGTCCCGCGGCTGGTCGACGCTCTCGCGGAGTAGCGCGGGAGCACACGGAGAGAGCGGAGCCACGGAGGTGGCCTCTCGCTTCTGTCCCTTTCAAAACCTCGTCTCGAGCGACTAGGCCGCGCTTTGCTGGAGCTTCTTGTCGAGCTCGCCGCGCACGTCCAGCGCGCGCATATCGTCGTAGCCGCCGATCGCCTCGTCGTTGATGAAGATCTGCGGGACCGTGCGACGGCCCGTCACCTTCACCAGCCAGTCGCGCGTGTCCTGGTCGCCGCTGACGTTGATCTCCTCGAACTCGACGCCCTTCTTCTTCAGGAGCGACTTCGCCTGGATGCAGTAGGGGCACACCGTGGTCGTGTACATGCGAACGCGAGCGGACATGCCGGACAGGCTAATCCGAAACGTGCCAAACGCGAGCTCTTCCAGGCGCATGGCGGGATTCCTCACCGTCGAGCGGCCCTACGACTTCGTGGTACGGTCGACACCCCCATGGCCGCCGAGCAAACGATTCACCTCGAGCGTTACGCCCCCGACGCGAAGGCCCTCGTGGCCGGCGCGCAGTCCCTCGCCGACGAGCGCAAGCACGTGCAGGTCGAGCCGATTCACCTTCTCGCCCGCGCGCTCGATCGCGACCGCGGCGTCGCCGAGGTCTTCAAGAAGGCCGGCGCCGACCCCGCCGACGTCGTCGCCGAGGCCGAGTCGCAGCTCTCCAAGCTCGCGAAGGCCGGCGCCGGGCTCGCGTACCTCTCCTCCGCGATGCTCGGCCTCCTCGCCCGCGCCGAGAAGGACGCGGAGAAGGACAGCAGCAAGGGCCCGGTCGGCGTCGAGCACCTCCTCAACGCGCTCTCGCAAGAGATCCGCGGCCCCGCGGCCGTCGTGCTCCAGGCCTTCACGCTCGGCCCCGGCTCGCTGCGCGCGCACATGGCGGCGCTGAAGAGCGTCCCGCGTGACAACCCGGCGCAGGCGTCGGGCGGCGGTGGCTCCAGCGTTACGTCGGGGGACACGATGTCACGTTACGTCAACGACCTCACGGCGCGCGCGCGCGACAAGGGCTTCGACCCCGTCATCGGCCGCGACACCGAGGTGCGGCGTCTCCTGCAGATCCTCGAGCGCCGCCAGAAGAACCACCCGCTGCTCGTCGGCGAGCCGGGCACCGGCAAGACCGCGATCGTCGGCGCGCTCGCGATGCGCATCGCCGCGGGCGACGTCCCGCAGAACCTGGCCACCCTCTCGATCCTCGAGCTCGAGGTCGGTCAGCTCGTCGCCGGCGCGAGGCTCCGCGGCGAGATCGAGGACCGCCTGAAGCAGGTCATCTCGACCATCAAGTCCTCCGACACGCTCCTCTACATCTCCTCGCTCGAGTCGCTTCTCGGCACCGGCGGCGCGGGCAGCGGCGTCGGCGATCTGCTGAAGCCGATGCTCGCGCGCGGCGACATCCGCCTCCTTGCCTCCACCACGCCGGAAGGCATTCGCAAGCTCTCGGACAAGGATCCGAACCTGCTGCGCCGCTTCACGGTGCTCACCATCGATCCCCCCACGCCGGAGCGCGCCATCGAGATCCTGCGCGGCATCGCCACGCGCTACGAGGCCCACCACAAGGTGCAGATCGGTGACCCGGCGTGCGTCGCCGCGGTGCGCCTCGCGAAGCGCTACGTGCAGGACCGCGCGCTTCCGGACAGCGCCATCGATCTCCTCGACGAGGCGTGCGCCCGCAAGCGCGTCGAGATCGACGGCCTCCCCGCCCACATGGACGACGCGATCCGCCGCGTCGCCTCGCTGAAGGCGCAGCTCTCCGGCCTCGAAGACGACATCGACGCGATGAGCCTCAAGACCAAGGAGCGCCTCAACAAGGAGATCGCCGAGCTCGAGCCCACCGTCATCGAGATGCGCTCCAAGCTCGACTCGCGCCGCGGCGCGCTCGCCGCGCAGGCTGCGATCAAGGAGGAGATGCAGAAGCTCCAGACGCAGCTCGAGGCCGCGCGCAAGGAGCAGAACTTCGCGAAGCTCGGCGAGCTGGAGCACGTGCAGATCCCCGACGTCCGCCGCCGGCTCGACGCCGCCGACGGCGCGGTCGAGAAGGCCGGGCTGAAGGAGGGCGTCTCGCGGATCGTCACCGAGGAGGCGGTCGCGCAGGTCCTCGGCGACTGGACCGGCATCCCCGTGTCGCGCATGCTCGAGGCCGAGAGCGAGAAGCTCCTCAAGATGGAGGACCGCCTCTCCGCGCGCGTCGTCGGGCAGATGGAGGCGGTGCGCTCCGTCTCGAAGGCGGTGCGTCGCGGCCGCGTTGGCCTGCGCGATCCCGGCAAGCCGATCGGCAGCTTCCTCTACCTCGGCCCCTCCGGCGTCGGAAAGACCGAGCTCGCGAAGGCGCTGGCCGAGTTCCTCTTCGACGACGAGCAGTCCATGACCCGCATCGACATGAGCGAGTTCATGGAGAAGCACATGGCGCAGCGCCTCGTCGGCGCGCCGCCGGGCTACGTCGACAGCGAGGAGGGCGGCTTCCTCACCGAGGCGGTCCGCCGTCGTCCGTACAGCGTGCTGCTCTTCGACGAGGTGGAGAAGGCCCACGTCGACGTCTTCAACCTGCTCCTCCAGGTCCTCGACGACGGGCGCCTGACCGACGGTCGCGGGCGCACCGCCGACTTCTCGAACACCGTCGTCATCATGACGAGCAACATCGGCTCGCAGCGAATCCTCGAGACCGACCCGAAGCTCTTCGAGTCCGAGGACGGCCGCGACGCCCTGCGCGACGTGCTTCGCGAGGAGCTCAAGAACTTCCTCCGTCCGGAGTTCCTGAACCGCATCGACGACGTCATCATCTTCCGTCCGCTGTCGAAGTCCGATCTCCGCGGCATCGTGGACATCCAGCTGCGCCGGCTCGAGAAGCTGGTGGCCGATCGCGAGCTGAAGCTGGAGCTGACCGAGGCGGCGAAGCTGCGCCTCGTCGACATCGGCTACGAGCCGGCGTTCGGCGCGCGCCCCCTGAAGCGCGCCATCCTCAAGGCGGTTCAGGATCCGCTCGCCGAGGAGCTGCTCTCCGGCGGCTACCCGAACGGCTCGACCGTGCGCGTCGACGTCGAGGGCGAAGGCTTCAAGTTCGTCAAGGCGTGAGCATGTTCGATCACGTCGAGCTGGGGGTCAGCGCCTTCGAGATCGTGAAGGTCGGGGGGTCAAGGCCTGGCTCCGCTTCAGCGAGCGCCGCCAGCGGCTCACCGCGCCGGTGCGGCGCCAGGTGAGCCAGGTCATCCACGCGAAGTGCACGCCGCCCACGGACGAGGCGGTCACGTTAGGGGATCTCTAGTGGGGCTCCGCTTCTCGCTTCGCGAGCCTCCCCGTGATGCGACCTACCCGGCGCTTCGCGCCGAAGAGCGCGCCTGCGCTTTGCCCCGACTGCTAGAGTTCGCGCGTGCGCGTTCATCTCGTCGGCGTGGCAGGCACGGGTATGGGTCAGCTCGCGCTCCTCTTGCGCGACGCGGGGCATGACGTCAGCGGGTCGGACACCTCGTTCGACCCGCCGATGGGCCCCGCGCTCGAGGCGGCAGGCATTCGCTGCCTGCACGGCTTCGACACGGCCCACGTCACGGCCGATCTCGATCGCGTCGTGGTAGGGAACGCGATCCGCAAGGAGAACGTCGAGGCGCAGCGCGCCGAGGAGCTCGGGCTGAGCCGCGCGAGCATGTCCGCGACGCTGCGCGAGCTGTTCCTCGAAGGACGACGCGCGTTCGTCGTGGCCGGCACGCACGGCAAGACGACCACCTCCTCGATGTGCGCGTGGATCCTGCACGAGGCAGGCCTCGAGCCCGGCTTCTTCATCGGCGGGCTGCCCAAGAACTTCCCCTCGGGCGCCGCCATCGGCTCGACGAAGCGCAAGCTCGTCACCAGCGCCGAGGGCACGAGCGCGAAGCCCGCGCCGTTCGTCGTCGAGGGCGACGAGTACGACGCGGTGTTCTGGAACAAGAAGCCGAAGTTCTTCGATTACGTCGGCGTCTCCCCCAACGACGTCGTGATGATCACCAGCATCGAGCAGGATCACATCGACATCTATCCCTCGACCGAGATCTACGAGGCGCAGTTCGAGGAGCTCGTCACGCTCGTCCCGGGGGACGGCGTGATCGTGTGTGACGCGCGGGACGCCCGCGTGCGCCGCATCGTGGGCGAGCACGCCGAGGCCAAGACCGTGTTCTACGGCCTCGAGGGCGACGACACCGGCACGATCACGCCGACGTGGCAGGGCGCGATCGTCGCGCCCGATCCCGTCACCGGCGCGCAGCCCTTCGACCTCTACGCCGGCGGCTCCTTCTGCGGTCGGTTCGCGCTCGTCGTCCCCGGCGCGCACAACGTCCGCAACGCGGTGGGCGCGATCGCGGCGTGCGCCGAGGGCTTGGGCGTCGGCGTGGCGGCCGCGCGCACCGCGCTCGCGACCTTCAAGGGCGTGAGGCGCCGCCAGGATCTGATCGGCCGCCCCGACGGCATCAACGTCTACGACGACTTCGCGCACCACCCCACCGCGGTCGACGAGACGCTCCATGCGCTGCGCGCGCGGCATCCCGGCGGCAAGCTGTGGGCGGTCTTCGAGCCGCGCAGCGCAACCGCCTGCCGCGCGCTCCACCAGCAGGAGTACGTGCCCGCCTTCGGCGTCGCCGACCGCGTGCTCTTCGCGCCGCTCGGGCGCACCAACATCCCGGAGGCCGAGCGCCTCGACCTCCCGCGCCTCGCCGAGGCCATCGGCGCGGAGAAGGCGACCGCCGCGGAGAGCGTCGACGCGATCCTCGCGGCGATCGTGAAGGACGCTCGCCCGGGCGACACGGTCGCGCTCCTCTCGAACGGCGCGTTCGGCGGGATCCACGGCAAGCTGCTCGACGCGCTCGCGAAGCGCTAGCACCCCACCGAGCGCGACCGTTACCTCGGCGGGCCTGAACACCCACACCATCGCCCCGATCGGTGCCGGCTTGGTGCGCGAACCCCGGTTCCGATGCACGATGGGGGGGAGTGCAAAGCTCGTTTCGCACCGCTTCAGAGGCTGCTGTTTCATGGCCCGCATCGCGCATCTCTCGGACATCCACACGCTCGACCCCCACCTCCGTCGCTCCAGCGCGCGCTATCGCTTCGCGACGAAGTTCGTGAGCCTCGGCAGGCCCGTCGACCCCCGCGCGCGAGCGAAGAAGCTGCTGCGCGGACTCGAGGCGGCGAAGAAGAGCGGCGCCGACCACGTGGTGATCAGCGGTGACCTCACCGAGATGGGCGACGCCTCGGAGTTCGAGCACTTCGCGAACCTCCTCGACGAGGCGCGCATGCCCGAGGACGGCGTGACGCTCGTACCCGGCAACCACGACGCGTACACGACGCCCGCCGCGTGGCGCCGCGCGCTCGAGGGACCGCTGAAGCGCTACGCCGGGGCGAGCGCCGGCGAGGCGGGCAAGGTCATCGAGCGCGGGTCGATCGCGCTCCTCCCCATCGACACCTCGTTCTTCCAGTCGATGGTCCGCTCCGGCGGGAGCTTCACGAACGACGCCGCGCGCGCGGTGCAGGCGCGCATCGACGACCCGGCGCTACGCGACAAGTCGATCGTGCTCGTGATGCACCATCCGCCCTTCGAGGGTCGCAAGAACGCGCTTACGGAGTGGGTGGTCGGGCTGAGCGGGCACACGTACCTCCTCGACATGCTGCGGAACAATCCACGCCTCCAGCTGCTCCACGGGCACCTGCACCGCGTGGTCGATCGCATCGTCGATCTCGGAAAGGGCGTCGCGGGGCGCGCGCGCATCTTCGGCGCACCGGCCACCGTCGACGACGGCGAGGATCGCCCGCGCGTGCGCCTCTACGACGTGCGCGACGGCCTGCTGGAGAGCGCGGGCCTCTGCGCGACCTAGCACCCCCGCGCCGATCCGCGACCGGAGCGCGAGAGAAAGAGAATCGCTGAGTCGCGGAAGAAGTCGCGGGAGAAGGAGAGCTCGAAGCGAGCTCTCGGCCCGGTGGGAAGAGAGCGGCTACAGCTCTCCGACTTCCGCGATTATTTTTCTCGGCTCGTCTCGCGAGCTACTTCGTGTCGGCGCGCGTGGCGGCGAGGAGCGCGACCAGGAGGTCGGCCTGCTCCTGGATCGCGAAGTCCTTCGTGTCGCGCGCCAGGAGCTTCATCGAGCTCGCGTGCAGCTCGGCGATGCGGCGGAGGCCCCCCGCCTTGCCCAGGTCGACGCCGACGAACGCCTCGTCGAGCCGGCGCAGCGTGGCCATCGCCGACGAGTACGCGATGACGTCGCCGTGGCGCGACTTCGCGATGCGCTCGATGTCATCGTCGTAGACGCACGGGACCTCGGCCGCAAAATCGCGGGGCCCGCCCCAGTTCAGATCGTCGACGTGCGCGGTGACCGTGAAGCGGAACTGCTCGCCGGGCACCCACGGCGGAACGGTGACGCGCACCACCTCGGTCCGCGCCTCGCCCGCGCGCACGTTGCCGAGCACGAGCTCGCCGGCATCGAGCTGCCAGCGCGCCTCGCCGCCCGAGACCTCGAGGACGTGCGACGGCGCCGGCGTGCCTTCGAACGTGAGGCGGACGTTCCGGAAGGTGGTCATCCCGGCCTGTGGGATCTGCGTGCGGAGCGCCTCGATGCGCTCCGCGAGGTCGTCGCCGCGCGTCTTGATGGCGCCGATCTGCACGCCGCGCTGCTGGAGGCGCGAGACCTCCTGCGCGTCGGCGGTGCTCATCGGGGACTCGGTGAGCACGAGGATGCGCTGCGTGATCTCGGGCGAAGCGATGGCGGCTGCGGCGGTGCGGAGCGCCGCGCCCATGTCACGCGAACCGGCGCCGCGGTTGCGCATGTGGTTCTTCAGCGCCGCGATCGCCATCGAGCGATGCGAGGCGGGCATCATCGGGATGACCGTCTTGCCGGTGCGCGCGTCGATGATGACGACGCGGTCGCGCCCGGCGAGCTGCGCCAGCGCGGCGTCGGTGAGCTCCGGCGCATCCGGACCGTCGCCGTCGAGGATGATGGCGACGTTCTCACCCCAGCGCGCGGTGCCCTCGGCGGCGGGGGCGATGACGTCGACACGCACCAGCACCTCGCCGCCCCACGACGGGAGACGCGTGTCGCTCGGGCGCAGCACGATGGCGAGGCCGGTGGTGGCGAGCACGGTGGGCCGGCTCGTCTGCGTGAACTTCCCGTCCTTCGGCAGGATGAAGCCGATGGGCGCGCGCCACGGCTCGTCGGCGCTGCGCCGGAGCGCCGGCGTGGGGAGGTCGGCGTTGTCGCGGTACTCGAGGCCGTTCGCGGTGAGCACCGACGCGCCGTGCCCGTTCGCACCCTTCTCCTGGAAGGAGACGGTCCCGTCCCGCGCGACGAACGGCCGATCGCAGCCGACGAGGCAGAGGCCCGCGACGCCGAGGAGAGCCACGGGCAGGAGGTGGGACCGCAAAGGCGACATCTGGAAGCGCAGTATACGCCCGCCCTCGCCTGGACGCCCCCCCTTCCCCTTTCTTCTCTTCCCGCTCAGCTGGCGTCGGGCCGGGTGGGGTGTAGCTTTTCGCCCAGCTTGGTCTTCACGCCGTCCATGAGCTTGGGCCACTGCTGCTCGGCAACATCCGCGACATTCGGCCCGTAGATCGTGACCGCGCCGCTGCCGCTCTTCTCGGCGGTCTCGACCTCGCCGTAGACGAAGCCGTTGCGCACGTCGATGACGTGGGCCTGCGCGTAGCTCTCCGTCTTGTTGGAGAGCCACGGCGTGAAGAGCATCGGCACGAGCAGGACGTTCAGCGCTACCCAGCCGTTCACCCCGCCGCCGCGGTACCCGTGGTCGAAGACCACGAGGACGTCGGCGTGGGCCCGAGCCGCGAGGAGGCGGAGCTTCTTGATCGAGAGCTCCTGCGGCTGCGCATCGGAAGGCGTCTCCTGGAACTTCCGCTTGCCGGACACGAGCAGCGTCGAGATCTGGTAGACGCTCGCCACGTTCGGGACCGCGGCGATGGCCCTCGTGATGTCCTCGGCGTGCGCCTCGTCGAAGGTGTAGTAGGCGACGCGGCTCTTCGCTCCGAGCTGGGGCGCGGCCTCGAAGGCCTTCGCGACGTCGACGTCGTCGACCTCGCGACCGTTGCCGTCGACCTCGAGCTTAACGCCGGAGCTGGCCTGGTACATCGCGCCGCCGCAGCCGGTGGCGACGGACAAGAGAAGGACGCCGAGAAGAGCCGCAAAGGTTCTTCGCATGCGACCTCAACGCGGCGCAGCACGTCGCCTTACACCGTCACATCCGCGAGGGAGGTTGGCTCGCCGGCGCGCCCATGGATCGGAGGGCCGCGCCGCAGTCGTCGGCCACGAGACGGTTGCCGGCCGCGCGCGCCAGCTCACGGAGCTTCTGGTACTCGAGGCGCGCGCCGTCGAGCTCGCCGCGATGCGCGAGGAGCTTCGCGAGGAGGAGACGACCGCCGAGCACGTCCCACGTGAACTCGTTGGCCTCGGCGTAGCGGATGCCCTGGGTGAGGACGCGCGCGGCATCGGCATCGCCTGCGCGGCCGTCGAGGTAGGCGAGGAACATCCGGTTGTGGCTGCCGAGGCGATCGTGACCGAGCTCGTCGCACAGCGCGAGCGACTGCTTGATCGCGCCGTACGCGCGCGGGAAGTCGTCGAGCTGCACGAGAATGTCTCCGAGGTTGTGCAGGTTGACGACCACCTCGTATTGCAGGCCGAGCTCGCGCGCCATGTCGATGGCCTTCTCGGAGTGCAGCGCCGCAGCGCGAAAATCACGCGCGAAGTAGGCAGTGAGGCCGCGCAGCTTGTGGCGTTCGCACACGAACGTGGGCTCGTTCGGCACGAGCAGAACCGCCCGGTCGAAGTGGCGTTGCGCCGCGACGTGGTCACCCATCGCGGCGTTCGTCTGCACGAGGCTCACCAGCAGCCGGTGCTCCTCGTACTTGTCGCCGCCCGTGGTGACGATCGACTGGAGGCGCTCGAGCAACGTCAGCGAGCGCTTGAAGTCACCTTGCCGTCCCGAGAACTCGGCGGCCGCCACCAGCGCGGTCTTCACGAGCTCCCGCCGGTCCTGCGCGATGGCTTCGGCTGCGGAGAACTGCGCACGCGCCGCGTCGAACAGGTGGATCGCGCCGAGGATGCGACCGGCGTCGATGCGGACCCGCACGCGCAGCTCGAGGGACTCGGTCAGCGCTCTCGACGAAGCATCGACATGCGCGATGACGCGCTCGCAGAGCTCCATCGCCTCGGGGAGCGTCCTCGTGAGGCGCACCGCCTTCGCCAGGCCAGCCAGCCAGCCCGCGAGCTCCTGCGGCGTACGCGTATCGGGATCGCAGAGCTCGATGGCACGCGCGAAGTCCCGCGCCGCGGCCTCGAGCTGCGCGCTCTCGAGGCGTCGCTCGGCGCTCTTCGCGAACCACTCGCCGGCGACCTGCCGCTCGCCCGCCGAGTACAGGTGGGTAGCAATGCGCGCCGCGTGCTCGGCCGCTTGCTCGCCGAGCGTCAGCTCGAGGGCGCGACCGGAAGCGGCGTGCATCTCGCGCGTCGCCTCGGCGGTGAGCGCGTCCACCACGACCTCGCGCACGATGGGCGAGGTGAACATGAGCTCCAGCGGCCCGGTGTGGACGACGAAGCCGCGCTCGCGAAGCGCGGCGAGCGAGCGCTCGAGGGCCGCGAGATCGAGGCCGGTCATCTGCGCGAGGACCGCGGCATTGATCGGCTCGCCGAGGACGGCCGCGGCCTGGAGGATCGCGCGATCGGGCGCGGCGAGGCGGGCCACGCGCGACGAGACGAGGCCGCGCAGCGTCTTGGGGAGCGTGAGATCCTGCCCCACCAGCTTCATCGTGACGATCGATCCGTCGGCCACGGTGATGGCCCGCGCCTCGACCAGTGCCTTCAGCACCTCCTCGGTCATCTGCGGGTGACCGCCGGCGCGCTGGCGCACGAAGCGCAGCAGCTCGCTCGGGACGCGCTCCACCGCCAGCCGCACCGCGACGAGGCGCTCGGCATCCTCGGGCGCGAGGTCCGCGAGGTCGAGCGCAGTGTGCACCGGCACCTTCTCGAGCGGATGCGAGAAGCCCGCGCGCGCCGAGATCACGAAGAGCGCGCGCGACTGCGGCAGCCGGGAGATGACGGCCTCGAGGACCCCGAAGCTGTCCGCGTCCATCGAGTGCGCCGAGTCCCACGCGAACGCGTGCGGACGATCCTCGCAGAGGCGTAGCACCATGCGGGTGAATGCGTTGACCAGCGACGCCTTGGCGTTGCCCTGCGAGAAGCCGGCGCTCGCGCCGAGCGCGGCGAGAACGGCGCCGACCTCGTCGTCATGGAGACCGAGCGCGCGAAGGCGCGGCACTACCTGGCGGATGCGCGGGTCGGGGTCACCCTCGGCGACGCCGCACAGTACCTGCAACATGCACTGGATCCCGGAGAGCGGCAGCTCGGTGCCGCGCGGGAGGCAGCTCGCGAGGTAGAAGCCGACGTTGTAGCCACCCTTGCGCAGGCGGCGCTCGACCTCGAGCAGGAGACGCGTCTTGCCGATGCCGTGATCTCCGCGCAGCGTGAGCGCGCTCGCCGTGCGGCGCGTGGCGCTGGCCAGCACCTCCCCCACCGCGCGCAGCTCCTCGCGGCGGCCGACGAAGCGTCCAAACGCCTCGCTGGTGCCGCGGACCTCCTTGACGAGCAGCGTGCTGGAAGAGGAGACGCCGGGGGTGCGCCGCCCGTCGGGCGCATCGCCGAGCATGTCGAAGACGAAGAGGCTGCGCACCTGGCGCATGGCGGCGGCGCTGATGGCGCACATGCCTTCGCGTGCGCGCGCGAGGTCGCGGGCGGTGGTGACGAGCGCCGCGAGACGCTCGTCCTCGGTGGGCACGCCCTCGCTGCTCACGTGGATGCGTCCGATGTGGAGGCCGGCGCTGGGCTGACGCGTGGCACCGGCGAGCGAACGGAGCACGACGAGCGCGCAGCGGGTCGCGACCTCGGTGTCGCGGCCGTCGGGATCGCCGGCGCCGAAGAGCGCGGTGATCTGCTCGGGCTCGCGCGCGATGACGCGCCCGCCGTGGCGAGCGACGGTCTCCGCGGCACGCACGGCGAGCGACGGATCGTCGCGCCCCGGGAGCTCGACGACGAGCGCCGTGACCTCCCGGCGCTCGCCCATGCCCACCGCACGCTCGACATCGACGACGGGCACGCCGGTCTCCACCTTCGTGATCGACGGGTAGCTCGTGCGATGCGTCGACGCAGGCACCTCCACGGGCGTGCGCTCCTGCGAGGGAATCCCTTCGGCATCGAGCACGACGAGCGGGCCCGTCTCGTCCGGAGAGCGAAATTTGCAGAGAAAGTCAGCCAGATCGTGGGCCGAGAAGCGCCGGCCCTGCGAGTAGAGGAACGCGAGGAGCGCCTCGTACATGCGCCCGGCATCGGCGAAGCGATCGTCGGGCTTCGGCGCCATGGCGATCTTGAGGAGCGCGACGAGCTCGGGAGGCACGTCGGGGCGGAGGAGCTCCACGGGCGGGTACTCGACCGTCGACACGCGCCGCAACGTCTCGAACGTCGTCGGCGCGCTGAACGGGTTCACGCCTGCGAGCATCTCGTAGAGGACCGTGCCGAGAGAGAAGAGATCACTGCGCGCATCGACCGCGTCGCCCTCGACGTGCTCGGGGCTCATGTAGCCGAACTTGCCCTTGAGCTGCCGCGCGCGCGTGTCCTCCACCCCGTTCGGCTCGATCACGCCGCGCGCCTTCGCGATGCCGAAGTCGGTGACCTTCACCTCGCCTTCGAGGGAGAGCAGAACGTTCTGCGGCGAGACATCGAGGTGGACGATGTTGAGCGGCTGGTTCTGCTCGTCGCGGCGGCGATGCGCGTGGTCGAGGCCCTTGGCCACCTCCGCCGCCACGTACACGGCCATCTCGATCGGGACGGGCACCGACTGCCGCCGGCAGCGCGTGAGGAGCGTGGCGAGGTCGAGCCCGCTCACGTACTCCATCGCCATGTAGTAGGCGTCCGCGGAGGGCATTCCGCCGACCACCGTGCCGGGCGCGAGACCGAGGTCGAACACCTGCACGACGTTCGCGTGCGAGAGGCGCACCGCGAGCTTGGCCTCGTGGATGAACATCTCCACGAACTGATCGCTCTCCGCGAGCTCGGGGAGGATCCGCTTGATGACGACGACCTTCTCGAAACCCTCGACGCCGTAGCTCTTCGCCTTGAAGACCTCGGCCATCCCGCCCTGGCCCAGCCTCTCGAGAAGCCGGTAGCGCCCGAAGGTCGTGTTCATCAGAACGTGCCGGAGAGACCCGCCGCGGTCGGTCCGACCACCGGGCGTATCACCACGCGGGCGGGCGGCGTCGCGCTCGCGGCGTTCGCGGGCTCATCCCCCGACGTCAGCACGAACGCGAGGATCGTGAGGCCGCCGGCGAGCACCGTCGCGCCACCGAGCAGGTCGCCGACGAGCGCCGCGGCCTTGGTGGAGCTGCGCGCGTCGTCGATACGCTGCTTGTCGTTGGGGACGTCGAGCGCCTTCTGGTAATCGGCGTGCTTGGAGGACGCGACGATCGCCATCACCACGGTTCCGGCGCCGAGCACGCCGGTGGTGACGAGGCCGATGTAGAAGGGCGTGCGGCTCTTCGGATGCGTGGCCGGATACTCGGTGGTGTTGGCGCGCGTCGCGCTCGACGACCCGCCGCCGATCGGCTTCAGCTCGAACGTGAGCTCGAGGCGCTGCGTGCCGGCCACGTCGAGAACGCGCGTCTCGGTCTGGAAGCCCGAGGCGGTGACGGCGATGCGGCGCCGGCCAGCGCTGACGAGCAGGGGCTCCTTGCCGAGCTTGCCGCGAGGCTCCTCGTCGATCGAGACCTCGGCGCCCTGCGCATTGACGGTGAAGCTGATCTGCGCAACGCGCGGCCGGAGCTTCTCGAGGTCGGCGTCGACCTCCCTCTTGCGATCGGCTTCGACCTTGTCGCCGCCTTCGCGGAGGTACTGCTCGAAAGCGCGCACGGCGCCCGCGTAGTCCTGGAGCTGGTAGAGCGTCTGCCCGAGGTTGTAGTGGATGCGGTACGAGGGCGCCGCCGCATACGCCGCGCGGAACTCGGCGAGCGCGGCGTGGAAGTTACCTTCCTTGTAGAGATCGATGCCGCGCGTGAACCGCGTGCGCCCTTCGTCGACGCCGTTGCTCTGCGCGTGCGCAGCGCGAGGCGCGAGCGCCGTGAACGAGAGCGCGCAGAGGAGCAAGCCGCGGCGGAAGACGGGCCTCATGGGGCGTACGGGTCCTTCTCGTCGAGCGGGCGCGAGGGAGTCTTGGGCGGCGTGACCGGCGTGAGGGCGCTCGTGGCGGCGCCAGTGGCGGTGACCACGGGCGGCGGCGGCGCATGGCCCGGGACGGGCGGCCGCACCGGCGCGACGAAGACCGGGCGGCCGGGACGAACGGGCGTCGCGCTCACGGGCGACGCCGGCGCGGAGGCGGGCGGCGGATCGCTCGGCAGGATCAGGAGCGGCTCGGTAGGCGCGGGCGAGGGCGGCAGTACCGAAGCGTGGGAGGGCGCGTCGGGCAGCACGGGCCCGTGCGTGGTGGTGGCCACGTAGATTGTGGCGGCGATACCAAGCGCCACGCTCACCGCGACGCCCGCGATGACGAGGCCGGGCACGGTGCGACGGAGCGCGGCCGGAGTGAGAGGAGCGATCGAGACCGTGCTCGGCGGCGGCTTGTGCGCGGTTATCGAGACCGAGGGCTCTGCAGTCGGGTTGCGCTGCGAGCTCGGAATCGAAAGGCTCAGCGACTGCCTTGCGCCGCTCATGTTGCTGCTGTCGCCAATGCGCTGCTCGACGAGCGCGCGCAGCTGCTCGCGCTCGGCCGTGAACGCGTCACGGAGAGTCTTCGAGAGCTCCTTGCGGCTCGGCTCGCCGCGCTGCTTCATCCAGACTTCGAGCTCGGCCTGCAGCGCGGCGGCGCTGGCGAAGCGATCGGCGGGCTGGCAAGCCATCGCGCGATCGCAGATCCACGCGAGCTGCGGGTCGACGCTCGGCACGACGTCGGCGATGCGAGGTTCGGTGCCCTCGACGCGGCGGATCAGGACGTCGCGCGCCTGCACCCCCTCGGTGAGGCGACGGCCGGCGATCGCCTCCCAAAGGATGACGCCGACGGCGAACACGTCGGCGCGGCCGTCGAGGTCGCGCATGCTCGCCTGCTCGGGCGCCATGTAGCCGATCTTGCCCTTGAGCACGCCGGCCTGTGTCTCCTGTATCGCGGCGGAGCTCTTCGCGATCCCGAAGTCCACGAGCTTCACGCGGCCGTCGTAGCCCAGGATGATGTTGTGCGGGCTCACGTCACGATGGACGATGCCGAGCACCGAGCCGTCGAAGTCGGTGAGCTGGTGCGCGTACTCGAGCGCGTCGAGGACGTCGCACAGGATGCTGACGGTAGCGGTGAGCGGGAACTGCTCGGGCTGGAGCCGGCGGCGCACGCGGGTGACCGGCTGGCCCTCGATGTACTCCATCGCGATCATGAGGCGGCCGTGCGTCTCGCCGACCTCGAACGTCTGCACGACGTTGGGGTGATTGAGGCGCGCGGCCAGGCGCGCCTCGTCGAGGAACATGGCGCGGTAGTCCTCGTCTTGCACCATCGTCTCCTTCAGGAGCTTGAGGACGCAGAGCTTGCGGAAGCCTTCGGGGCCATCGGCCACGGCGAGGTACACGTCGGCCATGCCGCCGGTGCCGAGCGCGCCGAGCAGGCGGTACTTGCCGAGATCGGTGGCGAGCGTGAGATCGCGCTCCTCGAGCGCGTGGACGACGCCCGACTCGTCCGGGGGAGCCTTCGCACATTTGGCGATCATGGTGAGGGCTCGACCACGACGGTGGTGTTCGCGCCGGCGCGAACGAGGACACGGTTGGAGCCGATGCGCTTCTTCGCGCTTCCTTCGCCCATGAATGCCGTGAAGGTGTGGATGCCCGGTGGCGCGTTGATGTACCCGCCGCGACCTAGCGAATCGCTCTTCGTGTCAGTGGTGGAGGGCGAGGAGTTCACGACGTAGAACAGCACCAGGTTCGGGTCCGTAGCGGTGGTCGTGAAGCTCGCGCCACCGATCGGTTTCTGGTTGCAATCCTTTGCAAAAACGAAGACCAGGCCGTGCCCGATGGGGTCGTAGGCGCCCGGCTTGCCGACGGCCTCGTCGGAAAGGAACTTGATCTCGGCAGGCCGCAGCAAGATCGAGTCGAATTCGTTTGTCGGATTGCGTAGGGCAGGAGAAATGCTGCGAAAGCTCGGAGGATACTGGCCTGCCCGTGCTTCGAAGAACCCCTCGAACCCGAGCTCCAGCTTCGTGGCGACGGTCCCGTCGACGCGCGTCTTGACCCACCCGACGCCGCCCTCCTCACCCGCGTCGCCCGGCCCGTCGCCTTGCAGCGTCGTCCGCGCATTCGCGCAGTTCGGGTCAGTTGCGGCACACACGCGCACGAGCGTGTTCTCGGGCGGCATCCCGGTCGAAAAGTCGGTGTAGCGGATGCTCACGTCGACCTGCTTCGACGGGTCGGGGTTGGGCGCGGCAATGTTCGCGCAACCGAACGGATCACCGGATGCGTCGACGGTCGCCGCCTCAGAGGAGGAGTCTCCGGCCACGAGACCCGACGCCACGCAGATCTTGTCGGCGGAGCACCGCGTGGATGCGAAGCCGGCACCACGCGCCGTGCAGTCACCATCCGAAGAGCACTGCGCTTCGTTCGGTGCAAAGAGGAGCGAACACGCGCCGCTCGCGGCCGCGAGCAGCGAGGTCATGAGCAGCCTGACGGCCTTACGATATCGCATCATGTCTCGTGCCCGCTTGCGCGGCGTCGCCCCCCTGAAACGAAGCATATCCGGTTCGCTCGATCGCCGCCAACGGTCACGTTGAGCGTCTCGGCGCGTCAGAGCATCAGCGCGTCAGCGCGTCAGCCAGATTGGATTTGTGAACGCGAGGGGCTGGATGGGCATGAACGGGAGCGCGTCGTCGAGCGCGCGATCGCCGCGGACCACGACCACCACCCAGCGCGCGCCCTCCGGCAGGACGACCGAGAGGTCGGTCTCGAGGCGCACGGTACGCGCCGCGACCGCCTCGATCGTACCGTCCTCGTTGCCGAGGACGGTCGGACGCGACGCGATCTTCGACTTGAAAACGACCTCGCGACGACCCGGGGCAGGCACCAGAGGCGCGGCCGGGACCGCGCTCGGAGATGCGGCCGCGGGGGCGGCTGGAACACCGACGAGCACCTCCACCGACGTGACGTCGATCCACTGGGCGGCGCGGATCCGGAGCTTGCCGGTGAGCGGGGCGCCGCGCGCGGGCGGAAGGATCTCGTCGCCCGCGTGGCCTGGCTTACCGTCCGCGCCCTGCAACTCGAGCTCGATCATCGGGCCGCTGGTGACGAACGCGTGGCCCTTCTTGATGGCGGCGACCACCGACGCGGGGTCGATGGGGAGCCCGCTGTCGCCCGCGGACTTGCCGTCGACCAGCGCCATCGTGCGCGGGTAGCCGGCCCACTGGTACTGGATGCGGTGCGAGTCGCTGCTGCCCGTGGCCCAGATGCGCTTGTTCAGGTTCAGCAGCGCGAACCAGTCCTCGAGCACCTGCTCGGTGCGGGCGCGCGCGGCGAGGTCGTAGCCGTTGTAGACCTCGAGGGTGTCGAAGTCGGTGCGCATCGTGACGGGAACCCGACCCACCTTCGGATCGAAGCCGATGACGTTGAAGTAGCCGATGCCCGAAGGTAGGCGGGGGTGGTTCACCTGGAACACCCGGTTCGGGTCCCCGCGCTTCGAAGCGCCGAACACGCCGCCCGCGGTCGTCCCCTTGAACGGCGGTACGCCGCCCGCAGGGAACGGGAAGACGCCGAAGTGGCCGAAGCGCGGGTTGTAGGTGGTGACCTCGACGCCGGTCACGGTGGCGAGGTGCTTGGACAGCCCGAGGACCGCGAGCGGGCCTGAATAGTCGCCGACCATGTTGTGCTCGGTAGGCACCGCGAAGTCGACGCCGGCCGAGACGAGCGAGAGCACGCGATCCTCACCGGTGACCGGCGAGTCGAAGCTGGGGCGCGCATGAACGTGGAGATCGCAGCCGACCATCCCGAGCGACGGGATGACGTGGCGGAGCACGAGGTCCACGTTCTTGGTGTGGCCGCTCTGCACCTCGACGTTCTCGGCGTCGATGCTCCACTCGAAGCCCTTGGTGGCTGCGACGCGGTAGCGGCCGGCAGGTAGCGGCGTCGCCACCTCGCCCTCCACGAGATCCATGAGCGGACCCGCGCCGGAGGCGCGGTAGTCGGGACCGAAGTTGGGATCGACCGTGCCCTCGATGCCCTTCACGATGAGGCGCGCGACCAGCGGTTGCTTCGTGTCGCCGTCGATGACGTGCACGCGGAGCGTACCGCCGGGCGAGACGTCGAGCTTGAGATCCCACGGCGTGCCGGGGGTGAAGCGCACCGGCGCGCTGGTGGCGGCGGCCTCGAGCGCGGCCACCCATTGCACGGCGGTGATGGGCGCCTCGATGGCGAAGTGGCCCTGCGCGTCGACGGTCGCGCGGACCTGCGGGCGGCCGTCCTCGTCGAGACCGATGACGTGCGCGCGCTCCTTCGTGCCGGTGACGACGCCGGTGACCTTGGCCACCGGCGCGCGCAACAGCTTGTAGAGGCGACCCCAGACCTGGTGCGCGAGGGGGCTCACCAGGATCGACATGTCGAGGCGCGCGGGCTTCGGCGCGGTGCCGGGCGAGCGCTGCGCGGCGCTCTCGGTGCGCCCCGTCACGACGATACGCGGCTGCGCGCCGACCTGATCGAGATCGGGCGCGAGCTCGTTCACGGTGAGCGTGGCCTGCGTGGTGACGAGCGCGATGGGATGCGTGTCGTCGTCGATGACGAGCGAGCGCGCCTCGGTGGAGCCGAGGTCGGCGATGGTGCCGGCGCCGGGGACGAAGATCGAACGGCCGCCGGGCGCGAAGCCGAAGCGGATGGCGTAGGTGTGGCCCGCGCTGCCCGTGTCGGGGGTGATCACGACGTTCGCGCTCAGGAGATCCGAGCTCGGGTCCATGCGCAGCTCGAGCGCGCCGGTCGCGCGCTCCTCGCCGATGTCGACGGGGAACGTGGCGACGAGCGTGAGCTTGTCGCGGAGCTGGACGTCGCTGCGGCGCATCGCGAGTGGGCGCTCGACGCCGTCGACCACGAGCGACATCTCGAGATCCGCGCGGCTCTTGCGGTCCGCGCTGACCACCGCGACGCGCCCGGAGGTCGGAAAGATGGAGAAGCGGGCGACGGCGCCGCCGAGCTCGGTGACCTCGCCGGCGCGCGAGGCGGCCGGGACCGCGCGGCGGCCGCGCTGCGCGCCGAACGCGAGCGTGAGCGCGATCAGCGCAGCGACGATCGCGACGCCGAACACATCGCGAGCGCTGCGACCGTCCTGCACCGGGTCATCAGACCAAAAATCGCGGCGTTCGGCACGAGGATCGACGCCTCATGGTGCAGAGAGTCGGCCGGCAAGGGGGCCTTCGAGGCGGGCGAGGCGCACCGTGCCCGTGCCCTCGTGCGTCAGCGAGAGGAGGAGCGCAAGGTCGCCGCCCAGGGCCTTCTCGTAGCCTTCGCCCCATTCCACGACCACGATCGCGCCCTCCGCGCGCCGCTCCGCGAGGCCGAGGCGGCGGATCTCGAGCTCGGTCTTTGCGCGGTCGTCGTCGCGCAGGCGATAGAGATCGGCATGGAGGAGGACGCCCCGCGGCGTCTCGTACTCCTGGACGAGCGTGAACGTCGGGCTGGCGATGGCCAACTCCACCGGGACGCCGAGGGAGCGCGCGAGGGAGCGCGCGAGGAACGTCTTGCCGGCGCCGAGGTCGCCGGCGAGGAGCACGAGATCGCCCGGCGCGAGGGCCGCCGCGAGCGCCGCGCCGAGGCGCGTGGTGTCCCTCCGGCTGGCGAGGCGAAGCTCCACGAGGGCGCTAGAACCGGAACAGCACGCGCCCCGTGCCGCCGCCGAGGAGGAGGGTGCCGCTACCGCCGAGCGCCGCCGCGAGATCGCCGGCCACCTCGACCTGCACGCGCTCGCCGATGCCCACCGCGACGAACGCCGAGCCCTGCGTGAGGAAGCGCGCGGTCTTGTCGGCGCCGAGCGCGACGTGCGCGCCGAGCAGGAGCTCCGGGCCGACGTAGATGCGGTACTGCGGGAGCACGCCGATCGCGTAGCGCGCGCCCGCCGCCACCTCGAGCGCGCGCGGGCCGACCACCTGGCTCGTGAAGATGCCGCGCAGCTCGACGCCCGGGATCTGCTCGATCGCGTAGCCGAACACCGCGCCGATGGGCAGCGCGCCGGAGGGTCCCTGCGCGTTGTCGGGGCGCTTCAGCAGCGTCGAATAGCCGCCCGAGATGCCGAGCGCCGCGGGATGGTTCTCCGCATACGCGTGGCGCACGAGCGGCTCCCTGGGCGGCGGCGGCGGCGGCGGCGGCGGCGGCGGCGGCGGCGGCGGCGGCGGCTTGAGCTTCGGCTTCCGCTTGTGCGGCGCGGCGTTGTCCCACGGGAGCGGCGTGTTCTTGCCGATGCCCTCGGGGCGAACGAGCAGGCCGACCATCTCGGCGATCTGATCGGGCGCCTCGTCGGGATCGATCTCGCGCGCGAGCGACTCGACGCGCCCGCTCTCGACGAGGCACGCCACCACCTCGAGGTGGTACGTCGTGTAGCCCTCCTCTTCGGTGCCGTCGGGGAGCTTCGCAGGCGGCGCGTCGTGGCGGACGACGGTGCCGGTGAGCGTCCACTGCGAGCCCGACGCGCGGCCCGCGGCGCGGTACTCCGAGCTCGTGTCGGGCATGCCGTCGGCGACGGCCATCTCCGCGGACAGCATCTCGCCGTCGCTCGGGGGCGTGTGGCCCTTCTTGATCATGGCCGCGCGCGTCCACGCGCGCGCCTGGTCGATCTCGGGCTTCGAGAGGCCCTTCGGCGCGGTGAACGGCAAGACGGCGACCCGGTCCGCGAGCGCCGTCGAGGCGCTGCAGAGAAGAGCGAGACCGAGAGCCGGTGCCAAGAAGAAGCGAAGCATTACCGTGGCGCGCAGATCTTAGCGCAAATCGGAGGGCGGGGCCCGACGGCCGGAAGCACCCGTTTTTTCGCAGTCGCCGCGCGACCACGTATCCTCACTCTCTGCGGAGGCTGCTTCTTGTCCAATCTCGTGCCGCTCTTCTCGATGCTCGAAAGCGCCAAGGCCGACGAGCTACGCCTCATGCCGGGCGAGCTGCCGTGCGTGATCACGGACGGCCAGCGCCGTGACGTCGCGTCGCAGCCCATGAACGCGCGGCTGATCCTGTCCGCAGCCTCCGAGCTGCTGTCGCAGGAGGAGCTCGCGGATCTGCCGAGCCAGCGCCCCCGCACCGTGCGGCACGAGCAGGACGACGTCCTCTACGTGATCGAGATCTCGCGCGGTGCCGCGGGCATCGGGCTCGTGATCCGGCCCGCGAAGAAGGCGCATCGCATCGAGGTCTCGCGCGAGGTGGGCGCGAAGGCGCGGCGCGCGAGCCGTCCGCCGCGGCCGCCGAGCGCGCAGGCGCTCCAGGTGACGCGCAACGAGCCCCCTGCCCCGGTCCCGCAGCGCGCCCCCGAGCCGCCTCGCTCCGGGCCCGACCTCCATCGGCCGATCACGCCGGCGCCGCCTCCCGACCCCACACGGCCCACGGTGACGCTCGCGAAGAAGGCCGGCGCCCCGGAGAGCTCCCGCGCCGCCTCTGCCCCCAGCTCAGCGCCCGCCGCGCTCGCGCCCGCGCCCGCGCCCGCGCGGAGCGGGCCCGCGAAGATCGACGCGTTGCTGCGCGAGATGATCGCCACCAAGGCCTCCGATCTCCACCTCTCGGCGGGAAATCATCCGGTCATGCGCGTGCACGGCGAGATCCACTTCGCGAAGGAGCACCCGGTGCTCCGCTCCGCGGACGTGGCGGCGCTCGTGCAGGAGATCATGACCGACAAGGCGCGCACCGACTTCGCGGACACCCGCGACGCCGACTTCGCCTACGAGATCCCGGGGCTCGCGCGCTTCCGCGTGAACGTGTTCGAGGATCGCAACGGCGTCGGCTCCGTGATGCGCCAGATCCCGATCGAGATCCTCACGGTGGAGAAGCTAGGCCTCCCCAAGGCGTGCATCGATCTCTGCTGGCTCTCGAAGGGCCTCGTGGTGGTGACGGGCCCCACTGGCTCCGGCAAGTCGACCACGCTCGCGGCGATGATCGACTTCATCAACAAGAACCGCAGCGATCACATCATCACCATCGAAGACCCCGTCGAGTTCGTGCACAAGAACGTGAAGTGCCTCGTGAACCAGCGCGAGGTCGGGCAGCACACGAAGAGCTTCAAGGGCGCGCTCCGCGCTGCGCTGCGCGAGGATCCGGACATCGTGCTCGTCGGCGAGATGCGCGATCTCGAGACCATCGCCATCGCCATCGAGACCGCGGAGACGGGCCACCTCGTCTTCGGCACGCTGCACACGACGACCGCCGTGAGCACCGTCGACCGCATCATCGATCAGTTCCCCTCGGACCGGCAGGCGCAGATCCGCGTGATGCTGAGCGAGTCGCTGAAGGGCGTCGTGGCGCAGGTGCTGTGCAAGAAGATCGGTGGCGGCCGCGTGGCGGCGCACGAGATCGTGCTCGGCAATCCGGCGGTCACGAACCTGATCCGCGACGGCAAGACGTTCCAGCTCGCGAGCGTGATGCAGACGTCGAAGAACGTCGGCATGGTCACGATGAACGACTCGCTGATGACCCTCGTGCAGAACAAGCAGGTCGAGCCCAAGGAGGCGTGGCTGAAGGCCACCGACAAGACCGGCCTCCTCTCGATGTTCAAGAACGCCGGGATCCCGTCGTCGTTCACGTAGACGACCTGGCCACCAGCTCCGCCCCGTCGGCGGACGGCGTGCCCGGGCTTGCGCGAGGTCGTTCCGTCGGGTTCGAGGCGATCACGACCCATCGATCATGGCCGCGGCCGAGATCTGCGCGCGTCCGACGGCTTATGGCGCATCTCGCACGGGGCACAAGCGTTGCATTCGCGGCGGCATGATCTTGAAAAACTTCGTCTTCGCGATCGTGTTCGGTGGAGGTGCGGTCGCGGGCTGCGGCGGTACGTCGACGGGCACGTCCTCCACGGCGACCGCGGGCGGAATCACGGCTGACGACTTCGCGGCGCAGTACTGCGCGCTGATGAAGCCTTGCTGCGACGGCTCAAAGCTCCCCAGCGTCGGGTGCGCGGCGAGCATCAAGCGGATTCTGCCGGGGTCCTTCGACGGAGCGGCCGGGGACACCTGCCTTGCCGCGCTGCGCGGCGCCGCCACGACCGCGCCGACGTTCTGCGATTGCGAGTCGGGGCTCTCCAGCCATCCGGCGTGCAGCCGCCTCTCGGCAGATCACGGCAGCATCCCGGCCGGCGGCACGTGCACCAACGCGACCTCGAACGCGCAATGTGACGTCTCCCCCGAGGGCGCCGTCGGCTGCATCTACGGCAGCGGCCGATCGATCTGCCAGGTGCAGCTGCTGGGCGACGTGGGCGCGAGCCCGTGCGCGTACGACGCGGGCAGCGACGGCTCGATTCCCTCCGGGGCCTCGCTCACGGGAGACGTGCTGCCGAAGGCCTACTACTGCGACCGTTCGAGGGGGCTGCACTGCAACCTCACCACGTCGGCGTGCGTGACGGCGTCTCCGGTGGGCGGCGACTGCCAGTACAACGACTACGAGTGCGCGGCCCCGGGCTACTGCGATACCGAGGCGAAGAAGTGCAAGGCCAGGGTGGCGGTCGGAGCGGCCTGCAAGGACTTCCGGAGCTGCGCGGTCGGAGCGCGGTGCGGCGCAGTCGCGGGAGACAAGGCCGACGTGTGCGTCGCGCTGATCGAGAACGGCAGCGCGTGCACCCGCAACGTCGACTGCGCCTCGCGCGCCTGCTCGAAGTCGGGGGTATGCGCGACCGCGTTCGGCGAGAACGGCGCGGACCTCTTCTGCCGGCCGTGAGCGAAGCGCAGCTGCGCGTGCGAGGCCGTCGAGAGCCGCGCGCGCTCAGTCGACGATCGCCTCGGGCGCGAGCAAGAGGTACGCGACCGCTTCCTCGTCGCCCCCCTCCGACGTGAGGCGCAGCCCGTGATCGCCGCCGACCACCAGGATCGACGTGCCGGCGCTCGAGTCGTCGACGGGGCGCGCGAGCGCCGGGGTCCGGGAGCCGTCCGCGACCGCTCCGCGAACCGCCCACGTACCGGCCACGCCCTCCTCCGACTCCCACGCGACGCGATGCACGACGCTCGGCTCCCCCGTCGCGCGGAAGCGCTGCACGCATCCATCGGGGAGGGCCTCGTGCTCCTCGACCAGCACCGTGACGAAGTGGTTGCCGGCCATTGGATCGGGGACCTGCCGGGATCGCGACCAGCGGGCCTCATTCATACACGAAACGCCCTTCGCTTTTGAAGACTGGTTCGGATCCATCGCATCCTTAGGTTGGCGCGCTCCCGACCCCGAAAGGAGCTTCCATGCGCAGAGGCACGCTCGAGACTGAACAGTGGTGGCATCAGCTCGCACCGGCGGAGCGCCGCTCGTTGCGGCGGCCGCGCGAGCGGCGTTCGTTGCAGGTGGTCGGACGCTTCGTGGAGCCGGGCGAGGGAGACGCACGCGACGAGAGCGATGCGCTGACCGACTTCTACGAGTACCTCGTCAATCACGAGCTGGTGCTCGACAACGGGCGCTCGTTCCATATCTGCTCGGCGCATCCCGAGGCGCGGGCGGCGGTTTCGGCGGGGCGCGTGCCGGCCGCGTTCCGGTGTCCGCGCCAGCTGGCCGCGTGCCCGATGCGTCAGCTCCTCGGCGAACACCCGGCGCGCGACCTCTGCCTCTCCCTCGCGGAGGTGACCCGATGACGGAGCTCTCCATCCTCTTTGGTCGACCGGACGGAGCCGCCGACGGTGAGGACCGGTTCGAGATCGAGGTGCTCGCGGCGGAGGAGCTCGGCATCGAGTCGTACGCCATTCCCATCGACCACGTGGTGAACGGCGACCCGGAGCGGGCCCTCCGCCGCTTGCCCCGGCCTCGCGGGCGACGCTGGCTCTATCGCGGCTGGATGCTCCGCGAGGAGGAGTACACGGCGCTGCACCAGGCCATCGCGGATCGCGGCGAGGCGCTGGTCGTCGATCCCGAGAGCTTTGCCGAGGCGACGTATGCCCCCTCCTACCTCCCGCTCCTCGGCGCGCACACGGCGCCGGCGCGCTGGACGGAGAGCGAGAGCATCGAGGAGGCGTGGGAGGTGGCGCAGGAGCTGGGACCGCCGCCGTGGGTCGTGAAGGACCACGTGAAGTCGGCGAAGGAGTCCTGGTACCGCGCATGCTTCGTGGCCGCGGGCGCGACCTTGGACGACTTCCGCGCGATCTGCGAGCGGCTCCTCGAGCTCCGCGGCGACCGCTTCGAGCGGGGGTTCGTGATCAAGAAGTACCTCGAGCTCGCGACGCTCGCGGGCTGGACGCCGGAGCAGCGACGCGTGACCGACGAGCACCGGCTCGTCTTCTGGGAAGGGCGCCTTGTGGCGCATGCGCCGTACTACGACGTGGACGCTGCACTGGACGATCCGCAGCAGTTCGCGTTCCTGGGCCGCGTGATCGGCTCCCCGTTCTTCACCGCGGATGTCGCGCGCCTCGCCGCGGGCGGCTACAGCGTGATCGAGATCAACGACGGCGGCTCGTCGATCCTGCCGGAACAGATGGACCCGCGCGATCTGTATCGGTGCTTCGAGTAGACGGCATCCCCACGAACCGGAAGGAAGCTCGATCACTTCACGCCGGGCGCGCCGATCCGGCTGTGGTGGGCGGCGTCGACCGATTGACAGCGCGGCGGAGGCCCTCGGGGCGTTTGCCCCCGAACGGTCTCCGGATCGACGGCGCCTTGGCAGCGGACGTCACGCCCGTGACGAAAAGGGGGCGATTGCCCGCCGGATCGCCCCTCCGAGGGCGGCACACCCGCTGCACTGACCCCCTGCATGACGAGCATCTCTCACTGTGACGGCGGCGCGGTGGTCTTCGTGGACGAGCGTTACGTCCTCGGCGCTCTCCTCGGCGAAGGCGCGGTCGGCTGCGTCTACGCCGCGTTCGATACCGTCCTCGGCATCGAGGTCGCCGTGAAGATCATGCACGAGATCCACGCGAAGTCGCGCGCGATGCTCGACCGCTTCTCGCAGGAAGCGAGCATCTCGGCGCGCATGCTCAGCCCGCACATCGTCAAGGTGCTCGGGCTCGCGGTCACGCGCAGCGGCGCGCCGGCGATCGTGTACGAGCAGCTCGAGGGTGAGACGCTCGCCTCCTACATCGCGCGCAACGGTGCGCTCCCGCTCGCCGAGACGCAGGAGATCATCAGGCAGGTGGCGCGCGCGCTCGGTCGCGTCCACGCGCTCGGCTTCGTCCACCGCGACGTGAAGCCCGACAACATCTTCATCACCACGCAGCCCGACGGCCACGCGCTCGTGAAGCTCCTCGATTTCGGCGTTGCCGAGTCGGTCAAGCCGGACGGCACTCGCCGGCAGGTCGTGGGGACGCCCGAGTACATGGCCCCCGAGATCCTCTTCGGCAGCGCCCCTCTCGACGCGCGGGTCGACATCTACGCGCTCGGCGTGGTGGCTTTCGAGTGCCTCACCGGCGGCACGCCGTTCAAGGGCGACCGCATGATGGACGTCTTCCAGGCGCTGCAGCACGGCCAGCGCGCCTCGCTCTCCCAGCTGCGCAGTGACCTCAGCCTCGAAATGGACGAGTGGATGGACTGCGCGCTACAGCCCGATCCCTACTGGCGCTTCGAGTCCGTGAAGGAGATGTCCACTTCCCTCGCGACCGCCGCGACCGCGAGCGAAGCCCGCGCCGCCATCTCGATCCGCACCGCCGCCTGATCCGCACGCCTCGCCGGCGGAGCGGGTCCAGGGCTCAGGGCTCGATGCCGAGCGAGCCCACGATGCCCGGGATGCCGTCGTAGGTGAGCTTCGCGCCGATGTCGGTGATCGTTCCGTCCTTCGCGAACGCGAGCTGGCGGATGGCCACGTTCTCCGCGACGAGCACGCGGCCCAGCAGCGTGCCGCGATCGATCACCGACGCGAGCGACGGCAGCTCGGTCTTGCCGCCGAGCAGCGTGACCTCGCCGGTGATCGTGAACGGCGTCGTGTCGTTGGCGGCGTCGTATTTCACGACGCGTAGCGCGTCCTCGCCGTCCGTGTTGAGCAGGAGCAGCGCGTTGCCGAAGGGCGACATGAGGACGCCCGCGGGGTTCGGCGTGGTGATGGTCGCGCGCTTCGTCATGTCGCCGAGCGCGACCGGCGCCATGCGGCTGCCCTTCGCGATGCCGTTGTCGGTGACGAGCGCGTACTTGCCGTCCGTGGTGACCTGCACCCACGAGGCGATCGCGACCTCGTCGTCGAAGACGGCGCCGCTCGCGACGCGCTTCGGCTTGGCGCCCGAGAGATCGAGGCGGTGCGCGTACGAGCCGGGCGAGGAGTCGAGCGCCTTGTAGGCGACGAGGACCGCCTGATCGCGATTGCCCGGGTAGAACGCCATCGCGTGGGCGCGTCCGCCGGTGACGACGAGCCCTTCGTGCTTCAGCGTGCCGTCGCAGTTGATGGCGAACCGGTGGACGCCGCCGCCGTTCGACGCGGTGTTCGCGTCGAGCACGTAGACGTGCTGGCCGTCCTTCGCCGCGAGGATGTGATCCGCGTAGAAGGAGCCTTCGAGGCCCTCGTGGATGACCTTCGGCTTGCCCGCGTCGTCGAACGTGAAGACGCCGATCGAGCCGTCGTCCTGGGGGACCATCCCGATCTTGCCGTCGAGGCTGAACGTGATCTCCGAGAAGCCGGGGCGCATCGTGAACGTGTTGCCGGTCTTCGTCAGCGTGCCCGTCGTCGAGAGCTCGAGGACCTCGTAGACGGGCGCCTTGTTCGAGTCGGCGCCGAACGGATGCGAGATGACGACCTTGCGCACGTGGTTGTCGGGCTTGGGCACGCGGGGACAGGCGACCGCTGCGTCGCCGGCGTTCTCGTCGTCCCCGGGCAGCGCCGTATCGGCGGCGCCGCCATCGGCCACGGGCCCCGCGTCGCCCGTGGCGCTGGACGACGCGTCGCTGGAGCCGCACGCGGCAGCGCCGAGCGCGAGCCCGGTGACGAGACCGAGTGAGAGGGCGACGGCACGCATGGCGGTCAGGCGGGCTCTTTCTGGTCCGCCTTTGCGTCCTTCTGGTCCTTCTTCTGCGCGTCCGCGTCCGCCTTCACGACCGCGTCGTCCGCCTTCGCTTCGGCGTCGGCCTCCGCGTCCTCCGCGTCCGCGTCCGCGTCCGCGTCCGCCTTCGCGGCTTCCGCCGCCGGCGCGCTCAGGCCCTTCTTCTTCTTGCCCTTCTTCTTGGACTTCACCTCGACGACCGCCTCGACCTCGTCGTCGCCGCCCTCGTCGTCGCCGTCGTCGTCGTCGTCCGCGCGGCGGCGCGGGCGCTCCTCTTCACGGAGCGGCTGGATGTCCCCGAGCGTCTCGAGGCTCATCGCGGACTTCGGGCTCTTGCGCGCGACCTCCCAGAAGTGCGCGTAGAAGTAGGCCACGACCACCGCGCTCAGCAGGCCGATCCACTGGCTGGTCGACGGGTGCGCCTGCACGACCTCGCCGAACTTCGCCGGCGCCAGCACGATGTAGGCGACGACCGGCGGCACGAACGCCAGCACGCGCGCGATGGTGCGCGCCCGCAGGTTCGTGATGCCTAGCGAGATGCCGAACACGAAGGCCACCGCCATGATCGCCAGCGACCCGGGCACGAAGAAGTGCAGCGGGAACGTCCCGAACTCGCCGCGCTCCGAGTCGTCGCGCAGCATCTCGATGAGGAAGCGCAAGTATCCGTACGCGAACGCGAAGAGGAAGAAGATCTGTCCGCGGAACTTCTGGTTTTTGCGCTGCCAGAGGAGGAGCGCGAGGAGGAAGAGCCCGACGATCGACTCGTAGATCTGCGTGGGATGGACCGGCCACGAGTGGTTCATCTTCACGAGCTCGGCGTAGGCCGGCGTGCCGTGGCCCGCCGCGTCGAGGTGCTTCAGCCACGCGGGCGCGCCTTCACCGCCGCCGTCGAGGGTGCCTTTGCTCCAGTGCGGGAACGTACCGAGCTTCGTGAGGAAGCCGGGCGCGTCGGGCGCGAGGCGCTTGCCGAAGTCGCAGCCGAACAGGTAACAGCCGATGCGCGTGATGAGCAGGCCCGCGGCGAGGCTCGGCACCGCGACGTCGGCCCAGGGGAGGAGCCGGATGTTGTGGTTGCGCAGGTAGAGCCAGCCGCCGAGGTAGCCGCCGATGAACCCGCCGTACGCGACCAGGCCGCCGCGCCGCAGCGCGAAGAAGCTCGCGTAGTCGATGGCGCTCTCGTGGTTGTTCAGGTCGATCCGGAACTCGTCGACGTTGGTGAGGATGTAGAGGAAGCGCGAGCCGATGATCGCGGCGATGGCCGTGACCACGTAGCAGTTCGCCATCGTCTCCTTCGGCAGCCCGTCACGCTCGGAGAGCGTGAGCGTGAGGTACCAGCCCACGACCAGCGAGAGGCCGAGCATGACTCCGTAGGAGTAGATCGGCAGGTCCGGCGCCTCGTACTTCGTCGCCCGGAAGAAATAGCCGGCGCCGCCGGCCGCGACCGCGACGAGCAGCGCGACGCCCACGGTGCCGCGCTCCTTGCGGCGCTGGCCGAGGAAGGCGTAGACGAGCGCGATCGCTGCGACAATCGCCGCGGCCCACCATGCCTTCAAGGGCATATGCGGAAGGGGGATGCGGAAGAGAATCGGGTGCATGGCTTGGCCGGGTTTTTACCACGATGTGGTAGAGACTGCGGCGTGAAGTCCATTGCAGGCCTCTCGACCCTCGCGATCGCGCTCGTGGGCGCCGCGTGCGTTCCCACCGGCAGTGCTCCCCCCTATGACGCCGGCGCAACGACCGCAGCGTCGACCGCAGCGTTCAAGCCGTCGCTCAACGTCATGGCCGAGGCGTTCGAAGAGAATTTCGACCGTCCCGACGCCGGCGAGAGCACGTGGGCCGGCCTCGAGGCCGGCGCCCCGTCGTTGCTGCCTGCGGCCCGGGACGCCGGAGAGGCGGGCGCCACCGCCACCGCCGATGCTGGCGAGGGCGGCGCGCTCGCCATGTTGCTCAAGGATGGCGGCGCCCTGGAGGGCGCGCCTGTCGACCGCGGCAACCTCGGCCCGAACTGGGTCCAGATCAAGACGAGCGCCTGGAAGGTCGCGAACGGCAAGCTCTGTGTCGAGAACTCGCACAACCACGGCATCTGGTTGAACCGCACGCTCCCGGTCAACGCGCGCATCGAGTTCGATGCGACGCCGTTCACCGAGGACGGCGATCTGAAGGCGGAGCTGTGGGGCGACGGCGTCTCCTACGCCACCGGCTAGTCGTACACGAACGCGACGAGTTACCTGACGATCCTCGGCGGCTGGAAGAACACGCTCCAGGTCCTCGCCCGGCTGAGCGAGCACGGCCCCGATCGCAAGGAAATCAAGATCGACAAGGACTCCGACGACCAGCGCCAGCGCCCGGTCCAGAAGGGTCAGACCTACCACTTCAAGATCGAGCGGACCGACGGCAAGACGATCCGCTGGTCGGTCGACGGCGTCGACTTCTTCAGCTGGAACGATCCCTCGCCGCTCGCTGGCCAGGGCCACGACCACTTCGGGTTCAACGAGTGGGAGGCCAAGGTCTGCTTCGACAACGTGAAGGTCACGCCTCTTTAGTCTCTTTCCCCGCGCGCCTGCGCGTAGCCTTTACTCTTCCGGCCGACTCCGAGACACTTGAACGGCTCGGAGTGATGGCGTGAACCCCAAAGAGCAAGAGATTGCGATAGGCGAGCTCGAGGACCGGGTCGATCGCCTCCGGAACATCTACGAGCAGTACTTCCTCGGGTTCGAGCGGCTCGAGCCGACGGTCCCGCGCAAGGACGTCGATCGCCGCTTCGCGATCCTGCGCAAGGAGCAGATCCGCAACACCGCGATGCGGTTCCGCTTCAACGTGATCACCCAGAAGTACAACACGTACGCGCAGCACTGGGTCCGCATCTGCCGGCAGATCGAGGAGGGCACGTACAAGCGCCACGTGCGGCGCGCGAAGGCGCGCTTCGGTGACGGCCCGAACGGGCCCAGCGCCAACGAGCGCGACATCTCGATCGACATCGACACCACCGAGTTCGACATGGACGCGGTGCTCGAGGAGATCAACGCGGAGAATGCGGCGCGCGAGCGGCTCCCGCCCGATACGCTGCCGCCGCCGCCGTCCGAGCGCGCCGCGGCCTCGGCGCGCGCGATCCTTTCGACGCCGGGCTCGTCCTTCTCCGTGGCAGGCCGCACGAGTAGCGACCTCGAGCGCACCACCGACACGACGGGCGTGCACGTGGTCGGCGAGCGCGCGGCGCGCGGCGCGGCGCTCCCGCCCGGCACGAAGCCACGGATGATCGTGCGGAGGCGCGACGAGGCCGAGCCACCGCCGCCTGCCGCGCCCGGCAGCGCGCCCGCCGCCGGCCAGGCGCCGCCCGCGGGTCACACGCACGTCGCGCCGAAGGGCTCGCCCGAGCGACCGCAGATCCGTCAGGTCGGGTCGGTCAACCGGATCCCGATGGCGCCGCCCGCGTCGGCGCCGCGCATCCCGACCGCGCCGGGGTCCTCCCCGAAGCTGCCGGTGCCGCCGCTCCCGCGCCCGCCCGCGCCGAGCTTCGTCGACAAGGACACGGATCCTGGGGCGCCTGGCATTCGCCCGCCGGGCACACGTCCGCGCATGCCGCTGCCGCTTCCGCTGCCGAGCCAGACGCGCCTTCCGACGAAGAAGGAGTGACCGCGCGCGCGCGGGCGGGCGAGCCCTCGGCGCAGGTCAGTGCTGGGCGGAAGACTGACGACGGCGGTCGAGCGACGACGACGGCGGAGGGGTCTCCTCGAGCGCCTCGTCGCAGAACAGGATCGCGCAGTGCTTGTTGTCGCTCTGGCGGATGCGCGTGCAGAGCTCGACGAGATCCTCGTCGGCATCGATGATCGTGCCCTCGACCGGCTGCGCCGTTCGTCCGTCGTAGCGGCAGTTGTCCAGGGCTACCCAGCGGCCTCGGTATTCGTCGCTCTGACGAATCTGCGGCCAACTCATGCGACTACCCATGCGTCTCTCGGACCTCATCATCGGCGTGTTCGACACACGTACAACTCGGTCGTCCGGTCGGTCAAGGGACGGGGTGTCGTTTGCGAGCAACAGCTGAACGGTAGTTCCGATCTTCGGAGGCCAACTGGCCGGAACGTCATCTGGCACAGAACTGCTTTCCTCGCGCCTGCGATCGCCTGCAAACGCTCGACCATGCTCAGGAAATCGCATCCGCGCGCGCGCCGTCAGCGCTGGAACTGGCGCGCCTGCCGCAGCCGGTTCGCGGCGCTCATCCAGCTTCCGACGCGGAACGCCATCTCGAGGGCCTGCCGGTAGTTGAGGCGCGGGTCGCACGCGCTCGCGTAGTTCGTCGTGAGGTCCGACTCGGTGATGCCGCCGCCCACGCACTCCGTCACGTCCTCGCCCGTCAGCTCGAAATGGATGCCCCCGAGCTCGGTGCCGAGCCCGCGATGCACGGAGAACGAGAGCTCGATCTCGCGGAGAATGTCGTCGAAGCTGCGCGTCTTGGTCCCGCTCGCGAGCGACTGCGTGTTGCCGTGCATGGGATCGCACATCCAGAGCACGCGGCGCCCGGCGCGCTGCACCGCCTCGACGAGCGGCGGCAGCGCGGTCTCCACCTGACCCGCGCCCAGGCGCGTGATCGCGACGAGCTTGCCTCGCTCGTTGTCGGGGCTGAGCGCAGTGAGCAGCTCGACCGCCTGCTGGGGGTCGACCGTGGGCCCGAGCTTCACGCCCACGACGTTCGTGACTCCGCGGAAGAACTCGACGTGCGCGCCGTCGAGCGAGCGCGTGCGCTCGCCGATCCAGGGCATGTGCGTCGTAAGGAGGTAGTGCCCGTCGCGGCGCGGAACGGTGCGGGTCTGCGCCGACTCGTAGTGGAGATTCAGGCCCTCGTGGCTCGTGTAGAAGTCGACGCGCGAGAGCTCGTCGACCGTCATCTCGCCCAGCGCTTCCATGAAGCGCAACGCCTCCGAGAGGCGCGTCGTGGTGTGCATGTACTCCTCACGCAACGCGGGCGTGAGCCCCGAGCGCGTGAAGAAGCCGAGGTCCCAGTACTCGGGATGATGCAGGTCGGCGAAGCCCGCCGCGGTGAGCGAGCGCACGAAGTTGAGCGTCAGCGCGGCGTGCGAGTACGCATCGAGGAGCGCGCGCGGGTCGGTGCGCCGTGCCTCGGCCGTGAACTCGGGGCGGTTCACCAGATCGCCGAAGTAGCTGGGGAGCACGACGCCGCCGCGCTCCTCGGTCGGCTTCGAGCGCGGCTTCGCATACTGGCCCGCGAGGCGCCCCACGCGTACCACCGGTTTCTGCCCGGCGTGGACCAGCACCATCGACATCTGGAGCAGGATCTTGAGCTTGTTGGCGATGATCCCCGGCTTGCAGTCGAGGAGGGTCTCCGCGCAGTCGCCGCCCTGCAGAATGAAGCGCTTGCCGTCCTGAGCATCGGCCACGGCGCTCTTCAGTCGCTCGATCTCCCACGAGGTGACGAGCGGAGGCAGCTCACGGAGCTGCGCGACCACGGTGTCGACGGCGGCGGGGTCCTCGTAGGCGACCTCCTGGGCCAGCGGCTTTGCCTTCCACGAATCGATGGTCCACGTCACGGTGGGCCAGACTAGCGCAAGGCGCGCGCGATCACTTGCGGAGGCGGAGCACGGCCGTTTCGGTGAGCCAGTAGAGGTGCGTGGCATCGACCGCGACCGCGCCCGGTTGCGCGAGCGCGCGCGAGGCCTGCGCGACGGCGACCGGCTCGCCGCCGGCGATCGGCGCACGCATGAGGCCGATGCCGGAGGAGCTCGCCGCGCCGCCGCCGCCGTGCGCGCGCAGGGGCAGCGCGTCGGGCAGCGTGGTCGCGAAGTAGAGGCTGTCGCGATCGGCCGCGATGGCGCACGCGCTGAAGGAGCCGGAAGCGACGGTCGCCGGCGAGCCCGCGCCGTCGAGCGCGAGGCGGAGGATCTCGCCCGTGCCCTGCGCGCTTGCGGTCGTCGCGGCGGCCACGTTCGTCCAGTAGAGGCTGCGTCCGTCGCGGATCATCGCGCAGGGCTCGGCGCTCGAGGCGAGCTTCGTCACCTTGCCGTCGAGCGCGACACGCACGATGCCGGCCGCGGTCTCCTCGCCGGCGCCGGTGGCGACGTAGACCGCCGCGTCGTCGGCCTGGAGGCCGCGCACCGCGCCGGTGATGGTGGCGAGCGGCTCACTGGCGCCGCCCTTCTTCGCCACGCGCGCGAGCGCACCGGCATCCGTTGCAAAGTACACGTAGTCGCCGTTCACGGTGATGGCAACCGCGGACGCGTCGAGCGTCGCGACCACCCGCGCCGGGCCGCCGGCGACGGGCACCGCGAGCACGCGCGCGTCGCTCGTGGCGACGAAGGCGGTGGTCCCGTCGGTCACGAGCGTCTCGTACGTCGCGCCTTGGTGGTCGACGGTCAGCATGAGCGGCGTGCCGGCGCGCTTGCTCGCGACGAACAGTCCGCCTGCCGCGACGAGCTCGCCGCCGAGCATCGTGCTGCGCGTGGTGAAGAGCACCGCGTCCGAGGTCATCGCGATCGCGCTCGGCGCGCCGAGCCCGTCGGCCACGTGCTCGGGCCCCGGGTCGGCCGGCGGCGTGTAGACGCCCTGCTCGGCAGGCCGCGACGGCAGCGCCACCGGATCACTGCTCCCGGCGGTGTCGACACTGCCGCCACAGGCGGCGAGGAACGCGAGCAGACCCCCGAGGACGATGCGTGCTGAGTCCATACCGATTCCGCTATCGGGATCGCGCGCTCGGGGCCAAGTTTGCAGCCGGCGCGGGAGGCTACTCAGAAGATCTCGCTCTTGTCGACGCGCTGCGCGGTCCGCAGGCTCGGGACGGGCACGGATGCCGTGATGGGCGCCGCCACCACGGGCGCCGCCGCCGCCGGCGCGTCGGACGCCGCGGGCGGACGTGCGACCGGGCGCGTGGCGCGGGCGGCGGCGATCGCCGAAGGCTCCTCGAGCGGCAGCGGCACGAGCGGCGAACGCTCCGGAGGCGCGACGGGCCGCACCAACGAGGCCCCGGTGCCCGGCGCCGCGGGCGTCCGCGATGTCGGCTCGCGCTCGAAGTAGATGAACAGCAGCGCGCCGGTCAGCGCGACCACCGCGCCCACGGACAGCCCCGCGGCGATGCCTCGCCCGAGCCGGCGCTTGCGCGGCACCCCGGCCACGAACATCGACGAGCCGGTGGTGAGCTCTGGCCGCGTGGCCGCCACGGCCACGCGCGGCTCCAGCTGCTCGAGCGGCCCCAGCTGCTCGAGCGCGGTCGCCAGGGCGAGCGCCGACGGGAAGCGTTCCTCGAGGCGCTTCGCGAACGCACGCGCGAAGAAGTCACCGACGACGGCGGGGAGCTCGGGCGCGCGATCGTGAATGGGGATGGCCGTGACGCGGATGATGCGCGCGAACAGCTCGTCCGCCGAGTCGGCGTCGAACGGGAACTCGCCGGTGAGCATGTGGTACGCGATGACCGCGAGCGCCCAGACGTCGGCGCGGTGATCGACGACGCGCCCGCGCGCCTGCTCCGGGCTCATGTACGCGGGCGTTCCGAGGAGGAAGCCCTTCTGCGTCGTGAACGCGGCGCGGCGATCACCCGCGAGGCGCAGCTTCGCGATCCCGAAGTCGAGGACCTTCGCGAGCGCGTGGCCCTCCTCGTCGACGGTGACGAACACGTTGGACGGCTTGAGATCCCGATGCACGACGCCAGCGGCATGGGCGGTGGCGAGCCCGCGCGCGATCTGCACCACCATCGGCACGACGCGCGCCAGCGGCAGCGGTCCGGTGCGCGCCATGCGCTCGGCGAGCGACTCGCCGGCGAGCAGCTCCATGACGAGGTAGCCGAGCTCGCCGTCCTGCCCGTGGTCGGTGACCGCGACGATGTGCCGGGTCTTGCGCGACAGCGACGCCGCGACGCGCGCCTCCACGAGGAAACGGCTCTCGGCCGACGAGCCGTCGCCGTTGTCGACGCCGCGGAGCACGAGCTTGATCGCGACCTCCTCGTGCAGCGTGGCGTGGCGCGCCGCCCAGACCTCGCCCATCGCGCCGCTGCCTATCTTGCGGAGGAGCTCGTACTTGCCGCCGACCGTCGTGCCCGGCGCCAGGTCCCGAGGGACCGACGCCATCCGCACGTTTGCGGGACGAGGATGCGAATCGCGGGTCTCGGGGGAGCCACCGGCCATGCGCTTCATTATACCGATCGGTATGATCGGGGCGAGGCCTTTCGCCCCTCCGTTCGCGGCGCGTTGGCCCTGTGCTATCTGCCCGGGACCATGCTGGCTTTCGACGAGATGCGCGCAGGCGTCGCACCGGATGCCGAGCACGCGGCCCGCACCGTGCGCGCCGTGCGGACCTCGCTCGCGACGGTCCCCTTCTACGCGAAGCAGACGCTCACCGCGCCTGCCGAGGATGCGCCGCTCGAGGGCGCCCTCGCCGGCCTGCCGCTCCTCACCCCCGCGAAGATCCGCCCCACGCTCCCGAAGGCCTGGCTGCCGGAAGGACGCGACGCGAAGGCGGAGCTCGCCTCGGGCAAGATCGCGGTCGTCGAGATCGGGCTCGCGGAGTCACGCGTGCGCCTCCTCTGGGACGGCGCGTGGTGGCGCGCGCAGGAGGCCCGCGCGCTCGCCGTGAGCCCGCGCGCCGCCGCGGCGCTCGACGGCGAGCAGGGCCCCTATCGCGATGCCGTCCTCTGGGTGCCGGAGCGCGGCACCGGATCGTGCGGCGCCGGCGACCCCGAGTACGAGGATCGCCTCGAGGGCCCGCGCCTCCACCTCAACTCGCGCCAGGACCCGACGTTCTGGTCCGAGTCGGTGATGACGCGCATGCTCGACGAGCTGTCGCGCCACGCGACCGTGGGGCTGCTCGCCGACCCGTTCTACCTCGACGTGCTCGCGCGCCACGCTGCGTTGCTCGGGCGCCGCCTCGACGTGCGCGGCTTCGTCGGGCTCACCCGCGCGCTCACCACCGCCGCCCACCGGGAGGCGCTCGCGCGCGTCGTTGCGCCGGGCAAGGTGGTGCAGGTCTACGGCGCGCGCGAGGCGGGCCTCATGTTCGTCGAGGGCGACGACGGAAAGTTGCACCATGCACCTTTCGGCACGCATGTGGAGCTGCTGCGCGCGAAGGTGCCGACGCCCGGCGCCGACGACGTGGCGCTCGTGGTGGTGACCACGCTCGATCGCGAGGTCCAGCCGCTCGTGCGCTACGTGATCGGCGACCTCGTCTCGATCGCCGCCGGGCCGTCGCGCTTCACGACCGTCGCGCCGCTCGCGTCGGTCGAGGGCAAGCTCGACGACGCGCTGCTCCGCCCCGACGGCGCGCTCGTCACGCCGGCCGCCGTCGATCGCGCGGTCGCCGCTGCGGGCCCGCGCGCCTACCAGGTCGTCCAGACCGGAACGACCGACGTGGCGGTCGAGGTGGTGGGCGGCTCGCCCGACGCGGTGCGCGATGCGCTCGCGCCGCTGCTCATCGGCATGAACGTCACGGCGCGCGCCGCGACCGCGATCGCGATCGAACCGAACGGCAAGTATCGCGTGTCGCGGCGGCAGCTGCCGATCGCGCTCGCCGACCTCTTCGAGGGAGTGGGACCATGAAAGAAACGATCGATCGTCACGCGGCCGCCGTTCGGTCGCAGATCCCGCTCCTCAGGCGCGAGCTCTCGGGCCGGCCGCTGGTCTTCCTCGACAACGCGTCGACCACGCCCAAGCCCCGCTGCGTGATCGACGCCGTGGTGAACTACTACGAGCGCTCCACCGCCAACGTCCATCGCGGAGTGCACTCGCTGGGCGAGGAGGCGACGCTCCTCTTCGATGACGCGCGGCGCGAGGTCGGCGCGCTCGTCGGTGCGAGCCCCAACGAGATCGTCCTGGTGCGCGGCACCACCGAGGCCATCAACTTCGTGGCGAACGGCCTGGAGCTCGGCCCCGAGGACGAGGTCGTCTTTCCCGCGAGCGAGCACCACGCGAACTGGATCCCGTGGCGCGTGCACGGGCGGCCGGTGCCGGTCCCGATCGACGACGACGGGCTGCCCCGCTGGGAGCTGCTCGAGGGACTGATCACGTCGAAGACGAAGCTCGTGTCGATCGGACACGTCTCCAACGTCACCGGGGCCATCGCGCCGGTCGAGGAGGTGGTGCGCATCGCGAAGAAGCATGGCGTGCCCGTCTTGCTCGATGCTGCGCAGTCGCTCTCGCACCTCCCGCTCGACGTCGCCAAGCTCGGCGTCGACTTCCTCGCGGCCTCGAGCCACAAGGCGTTCGGCCCGTCCGGCGTGGGCATCCTCTGGTCGAAGAAGGAGTTCCTCGCGAAGTGCCCGCTGTACCAGGTGGGCGGCGGCATGATCTCGCTGAACAACGACATCGACGTGGGCGGCTTCGTCCCGCGGGATGCCCCGTTCAAGTTCGAGGCCGGCACCCCCGCCATCGAGGCCACCATCGGCTTCGGCGCGGCCGTGAAGTGGATGCGCAAGGTCGGGATCGACGTGATCCGCGAGCACGATCTCGCGATGAGCAAGTACCTCTTCGAGGGGCTCTCCGACATCAAGGGCGTGCGCGTCCTCGCCGCGAAGCTACCGCCGGAGCAGCGGATCGCGCTCGCCACGTTCGTGGTCGATGCGCCCGCCATGACCCAGGAGAGCGTCGCGCGCGCGCTGTGCGACATGTTCGGCGTGTGCGTGTCGGCGGGCTTCCATTGCACGCACGTGCTGCACCATCGCGCGCACCTGACCGGCACCGTCCGCGCGAGCCCGCACTGCTTCAACACGACCGAGGAGATCGACGTCCTGCTCGAGGGCGTGCGCGAGATCGCCTCGTAGGACAACTTCACCGTCGAATTCCCGTGAGCCGCTACCGGCAGTCGCCGGCCTGACCGCTGCTGCCCGAGGAGCTGCCCCCCGACGACGAGGTGCCGGGCGGGTTCGTGGCGCCCGGCGTGGGCCTTCCGTCGCCCGCGATGAGGCCGAAGAACACCGCGGCCTTGGTGGTGGAGCAGAGGCCCTCGTCGAGCAGGTAGGCGCCGGCCTTGCCGGAGCCCGCCTTCGGATCGAGCGCCACGCCGTGGCTCATGCCCTTGATGAGCCAGCTCTCGACGCGCACCACGTCGTGATGAAGGACGTGCAGGAGGGCACGTACCAGGACGAGTTCGTCTCGTAGGGCACCTCGAAGCTGAACGGCGCCACGAACCTCACCGTCGATCTCACCTCGAACGACCTCAGCAACGATTTCTACAACGGCTTCTTCATCATCATCGGCTACGTGATCACGTGGAGCGGCGGGAGCTACGCCGCGGGGTTCGACGTGCTGTTCGGCGGCCTGGTGATCGGGTGATCGGTGCAGGATGCATGCTCTTCGGCGTGCGCGAAGTGGCCACGAAGCTGGCGGCGAGCGGGCGACTGGTCACCACGCGAGCGCGCCTCAGGGCTTGCCGAGCGCAGCGTGCGCGCGGATGCGCTCCAGCGAGAGAGCGTGGTCGTAGATCGCGAGCTCGTCGATCGTGCCGAGGAACGAGCTGCCGATGCGGAGCGGCGCGGGGTTGTCGGTCGCGCTGGCCGTGGGGTCGGCGTAGCTCGAGGAGTCACGGTTGCCGTTCACGTAGACGTGCATGCCGACGTCCGGATCGTAGCTCACGACGACGTGCTGCCAGGTGTCGAGACCGATGGGCATCGTCGTCCCGCGGTTGCCGGTGCGGGTGCCGAGCTCCCACTGGACGCTGGTGCCGTTTGCCTCGTGGAACACGTAGGCGACATACCCGTCGGAGGAGGAGGTCCGCTTGTTGAGGAACTCGTAGAAGACGTCATTGCCGACGCGCGCCTTCAGCCACGCCTCGAAGGCGTAGGGCGCGGAGCCCTGGAGATCGAGGACGTCGCCGACGTCGAGGTCGCCTTTGCGATCCAAGGCGAGCGCGGTGCCGGCGATGCCGGCCACGCCGAAGGTGACCGCGCCGTCGCTCACCCGGCCGCTCTTGCCGCCGACGATGTCGCGCGCCGCCGTGGCGTCCGGGGCTTCGTCGAAGGGCCAGTAGGCCACGGGCCGGTCCGCGAGCACGGCTGCGCGGTAGCGATCGGCGGGCGTCTCGGCGTCCGCCACGGCCTCGACCGCAGCATCCGCGAGCGACGTCTCGGCGCCCGCCTCGTCGCCAGCCGCGAGCGACGCGCCCGTGAGGTCGCCGGTGTCGACGAGGAGCGAGCATGCACTGACCGAGGCGGAGGCGACGAGCGGCGCCGCCCATCGAGGCAATCTTGCGCGACGGACCGTCACTCCCAACAACGTATCATTTTATCTTCCACGCCGGAGGTGCGGCAGGAGGCGCTCCTGGTGCGCGAGCTCGAGACGCTGTACGCATCGCTCCTGGCCGGAGAGCCGTCGCCGCTCCCCGCGCTGGTCGTGCAGTATGCCGATCACTCCGAGTGGCAGCGGGCGCGGATCGGCGAGGCCACCCTCCGCGAGCAGCTCGCCTACTGGAAGGGCCGGCTCGCCGGCGCTCCGCCCGCGCTCGATCTGCCCACCGACCGCACGCGTCCGAAGACCCAGCGGCATCACGGAGCGCGCGTCCACGGTCGACTCTCGGCGGCCACCACCCTCGCGCTCGAGCCCATCGCGCGGGCCAGCGGCGCGACGCTCTACATGGTGTTGCTCGCGTCGTTCGGGGCCCTGCTCGGACGCCTCTCCGGGCAGGAGGACATCGTCGTGGCCACGCCGGTCGTGACCCGCTCGCACCCCGACAGCGAGGCGCTCATCGGGTTCTTCATGAACACGTTGCCCATGCGCGTCGAGCTCGCCGGCTCGCTGCCGTTCCGCACGCTCCTCGAGCGCGTACGCCAGGGCGTGCTCGCGGCCTTCGCGAACCAGGACGTGCCCTTCGAGAAGATGGTCGTCGAGATCAACCCCACGCGCGAGTCGGGCCGCAACCCGATCGCGCAGGTCGCGCTGAACCTGCTGAACCTCCCCGACATGCGCGTCGCGCTCCCCGGGCTCGTCGCCGAGCCGATCCACGGGACGAGCACCGGCTCGAAGCTCGACCTAACGCTGTACGTCGAGGAGAAGGACGGTCTCGCGTTCGAGCTCGTCTACGACCGCGACCTCTTCGATGCGGCCCGCATGTCGCGGTTCCTGCGGCGCTTCGAGATGCTGCTCGAGGCGGTGGCCACCGACGCGAACGTGCGCCTGGACGCGGTGGCCATCCAGCTCGTCGACGAGCTGCCGATCCTCCCCGATCCCAGCGTGCCGCTTCCGGCCGCTGCGCACGTGCCCATCATCGTGACCTTCGATCGCCACGCGGCCGAGGGGCCGGAGCGACCCTGCATCGAGGACGAACGGCGGCGCTGGTCGTACGGTGCGCTCCAGGATCGGAGCCGGCGCCT
>JAYTHX010000510.1:0-8158 GCA_043732195.1 Polyangiaceae bacterium | reverse complement strand
CGTCGAAAGCCATCCGCTTCGCGTCCTGGCCGTTCCGGTTGGAGCGGTAGAAGATCTTGCGGCTGCCCGCGAAGATGTACGCGTCGAGGAGGCGATCCGAGTCGCTCGTGAGACCCTTGATGTTGATGGTGGCGTCCTTGGTCGCGAGGACGACCGGCTGCACCTCGATCGACGGCGGGTAGCGGCGCATGACCTCCTCGAAGGGGACCTGCGCCGCGGGGGTGCCGCCCTGCTCGAGCTCGGCGGACTTCACGAAGCCGAAGCGGCCGTCACCGAGGGAGACCTTCGACATGTCGCCGGCGCTCGCCTCGATTTTCACGCCGGTCCCGGCGCCCAGGCGACCGAACGTGCGCGACGAGGCATCCGCCGCCTCGTAGAGCGTGGCGCCGCCGCCCTTCGCCTTCATCGTGCCGCTCGCCGCGGTGAGCGACGTGGGCAGGGCGATGGGCATGCGGACCTTCTCCACCACCGTCTCGCGGAGATCGCGATCGGCGATCGACAGCTCGACCTTCGCCTCGGGATCGGCGAGCGGCGACTCGACGTCGAACGTGAAGGCGACCTTCTTCACCTCGCCGGGCTGCATGTTCGAGATGTCGAAGCGGCCCTCGTGGAGGAGGAGGCCGTCGCCCGAGAGGTTACGCAGGTTCACCTGCGTCTCGAAGCTCTTGCCCTTGCCGACGTTCTTCACCGACAGGTACATCGTGAGGTGCTCGCCCTTCTGCACCTTGCCGTCGCCGTTGCCCTTGCGTCCGTCGCTGATCTGGAAGCTGTAGGCGAACAGCGGGCGCTCGAGCGCCTTCACCGCGACGCGGAGGTTCTGCGGGGCGGGCATGCGGCCGCGCGCTTCGTCGAAGCGGACCGCGATGTTGTCCTGACGTGAGAGCGTGTCGCGCGGGATCTTGCATGTGCGCGGCGCGTTCGTGGGGAGCACGGCGGTCGAGCCGGCCTTGCGGCCTTCGACCTCGCACCAGCCGAGCGGGATCGTCGCCGTCTTCGTCTTGCCCGCGTCGAGCTTGCCGATGACGAGCTCCTTGTTGTCGTAGAGCCCGTTGTCGCTCTTCGTGACCGCCGCGAGGCGGTTGAGGGCGACGGTGCCCTTGTTGGTGACCGTGACCTTGAGCTGCATCGGGTCACCGGCGTTGACCTCGTTGCCCGCGCGGTCCGTCTCGAGCTTGACCTCGACGTTTGGCGGCGGCGCGTTCTGCGCGGCGGGCTGGACGTCGGCGGGAGCGTCGCTCCAGTCGATACCGAGGCCCTGGAGATCGGTGCCGACCTTCGCGAGCTCCGCGGTGCGTGCGTCGTTGATGACCTGCTTGCCGGCCTTGAGCTGCTCGAGGCGCTTGCCGTGCGGGACCTTCGCCACGAAGTCGCGCGCGAACTTCACCGGGAAGTCCTTGTTCGGAAAATCGTTGCCCATCACCTCGTCGGGATCGCCGCCGCGCTCGCGGAGCTCACGACGGAGCGAGTCGGGGAGGTTGTAACGGACGACCTCCTGCGGCTTCTGCCCCTCCTTGATGCGCGCGTTGAGGAGGCTACGCGAGAGGTCCCGCTCCTTCAGCATCGTGCCCGTGTCGACGGTGAGGTCCATCTCCTGCGTGTCGGCGGTCATCGGGTCGAGCTCGATGTCCGGCGTGACGCCCGTGCCCTGGATCGAGATGTCGCCCGGCTCGGTGAGGTACTGCGCGATCGTGAGCTTGAGCGCCGCGCGGTCGGGCAGCTCGGTGAAGACGAGCTGCACGGAGCCCTTGCCGAACGTGGTCTCCCCGATGAGCACCGCGCGGTCGTGGTTCTTGAGCGCGCCGGCGACGATCTCGCTGGCGCTGGCGGAGGAGCCGTTCACGAGGAGCGCGATCGGGTAGTTCGGCTCGGTGCCCTCGGGGTGCGCGACCTTCTCCTCGCGGTCCTCGCCGGATCCGGGGTTGCCGACGGTGGCGACGATGGGGCCGCTGACCAGGAACTTGTCGGAGACGCGCGCCGCCTGCTCGAGCAGACCGCCCGGGTTGCCGCGGAGATCGAGCACGAGGCCCTTCAGCTCCCCGTTCTTCTTCATGTCCTGGAGGGCCTCGTCGAGGTCCTTGGCGGTGTTCGCCTGGAACTGCTTGAGGCGGACGTAGCCGATGTTGTCGGAGAGCAGCTTGTGCTCGACGCTCGCGACCTTGATGACCTCGCGATTGAGCTCGAACGGCTTCGGGGTCTGCCAGCCGTCGGGACCGTCGCGGCGGAGCCACACGGTGACCTTCGTGCCAGGCGCGCCGCGGAGGTGCTGCACCGCCTCGTTGAGACCCATGTTGAGCGTCGACTCGCCGCCGATCTTCACGATGCGGTCGTACTTCTTCACGCCAGCGCGGAAGGCGGGCGTCCCGGGCATCGGATTGACGACCGTGAGCTGCTGATCGCGGATCGAGATGACGATGCCGAGGCCGCCGAACTGGCCGCTCGTCGACAGGTTCATCTCCTTGTACGCCTCGGGCGACAGCAGGACGCTGTGCGGATCGAGCGTGTGGAGCATGCCGTTACAGGCTGCGTACTCGACCTCGCGGAGATCGACCTCGGTGCCCTTCAGGTTCTCCTGCACGAAGCCAAAGACCTCGCGGAGGCGCGCGCTCACGTCCCAGAGGCCGAGCACGTTGTCGACGCGGAACTCGCGCTCCTGCGTGTCGACGCGCACCTTCACGGTGGGCTGCCCCTCGTCGTGGAGGACGATGACCTGCGCCACGTCGCGCTGCACGTAGTTGAGCGAGGACAGGAGCATGTCCTTCGGCTTCACGCGCTTCGGGTCGACGTACTTGTCGCGGACGCTCTTGAGGACCTCGTTCACCACCTTGAGCTGGGTGAGGTCGTAGTTGGCGGGGGTGTGCGTCTTCGCATCCTTGTCGGTGCCCGCCGCGCTCGCAGGAGCGAGCCCGTCCCAGAGCCCTCCGCCATGGAGGCGGAACGCGAGGAAGGCGGCGATTCCAAAAGCGGCGAAGAGCGCGATGAACTTGAGCGCGCGCGCGAAGATACGCATCGGGAAGCAGTATAGACGCGCGGCGCGGACCCGTAGGCCAAAAGCCGCCCGCGTTTCGTAGAGAAATGCGGTTTCTCGGGCTCAGCCCTTGCGGATGACGGCCACGTAGAAGCCGCCGAGCACCGAGGCGGGGGAGTCGCACAGCAACCACTCGGCGCGACGAAGCATTCCCTTGAGGACCGGAACCCTCATCGCCATCGCCGCCGGGGTCACGATGCGGATGCCGCGCGCCGTCTCGATGCGCGTGTTCGGAGGCAGGATCCGGGGGAGGACCCACGGGGCGTCGAAGCGGGTGTAGACCGCGCTCTCGCGGGTCTCCTTGCCGATCTTGCCCGCCGGGCCGAGCTTCTTCGCAAGGCCGCGGAAGCTCAGCGGGTTGTAGAACTCGGCGAGGACGACGCCGCCCGGGCGGGTCACGCGGGCCATCTCCGCGAGCGCCTTGCCGATGTCGGGGACGTGCGCGAGGACCTTGAACGAGCAGGTGACGTCGAACGAGCCATCCTCGAACGGGAGCGCAGTGACGCTGCCCTCCTTCACCTCGAGGCCACGCTCGCGCGCGAGCTCCAGCATGCCGGGCGAGAGGTCGATGCCGGCGGCGCGGCGCGCGAAGCCCGCGAGGCGCTCGAGGATCAGCCCGGTACCGCAGCCGCACTCGAGGATGTCGCGACCGGTCCCGTAGCGCGCGCAGAGGTCGATCTCCAGGTCGTCGACGAGCGCATGGTAGCCGTCGGCGTGGTTGGGCCGGCGGTGGTGCTCGTAGCTCTTGCTGAACTCGTCGTAGTACTCGCGGGTCGCGTCGAGGGAGTGGTCCGCCGGTGCCATGGTCGCGGGTTCTAGCATCACCGTGGCCGATGATGGAGCGCACCTCGTACGTGTCCGCGAGGAGCTCGCCGACGGTGAAGGCTCGGAGCCGGCGGCGGGGATGAGATCAAAGATCGGCCGTCCGAGATTCAGCATCGTTCCATTGGACGCCGCGCGCCCGCGATCGCATGAGGTCGTCGTGCGAGCAGCGGTGCTGGTGAGCCTGGCCGTCGTGGGCCTATGCGCGGTCGCCGCCGCGTGTGGGTCCGGAGAGCCTGCGGCGCCCGGCCAGGCGCCGTCGCTCGAGGCCCGCGCCGCACCCGGGAAGGCCGCGCCGACGTGGTATCGCGACGTCGAGCCCATCGTCCAGACCGCGTGCGCCGGCTGCCACGTCGCGAACGGGACCGGGGGCTTCCTGCTGGACCGCGAGACGGCGGTGCTCCTCGCGACGTTCCTCGCGGAGCGTGTGGCATCACGCATCATGCCGCCGTGGCCGCCGGGGCGAGGCGGACCGGCGATGGTCGACGCGCGCGCGCTCGACGGCGCGGCGATCGCCACCATCACCGCGTGGGCCGCGGGCGGGACGCCCCTCGGCGACGAGCGCGACCATGTCGAGCGGCCGGCGCGAACGTCGCGGCTGCCCGCGCGGACGCCGGACCTCCACCTCGCGGTGCCGCTCGAAGGCGCGTACCGGCGGCCCGACAACGCGTTCGTGAGTGACGAGGTGCGCTGCTTCGTCCTCGATCTCCCTGCCGCAGCGGCGGGCGGCGCGGCGATCATCGCGGCGAAGTGGCAGGCCGCGCATCCCGTCGGCATCCACTCGCTCTCCGGCGTGCCGCTCGATGCCGAGGCCGCACGACGCGCGCATGCACGCGAGCGCGCGGACGGACGCGCAGGCTTCGAGTGCGGCGGCGGGCTCGGCGATCTCGCGCACGGACCGCCGCTCGGCGCGAACGGGACCGGCGCCGCCGGCGACGGCTCGTCGCTGCCCGACGGCACCGCGGTCCGCGTTCCTGCCGGCGGCGCCGTGCTCATGCGCATCCACTACGCCGCGGCGCACCTCGGCGAGGTAGCGGATGCGTCGGGCGTCGACCTCTGGCTGGCGCGCGAGACGGAGCCCGTGCGCCCGCTCGAGCTCGTGACGGTCACCGCGCCCTCCGAGCTCCCCTGCCCCACCGGTCCCAGCGCCGACGCGGCGAACGCCTGCAGCCGCGACCACGCATTCTCGCGGCTCGCCGGAGGTGATGCCGCCGAGGTCCGCGCGCGCGCCGATGCGCTGCTCGTGGCGTGCGGCACGAGCCTCGAGGCCTACACGGCGCGCCTCCCGTTCGCCGCGAGCGCCCCCGATCATTTCGCCATCCCCAGCTCCTGCGCGAGCGCGCTCCCGTTCGACGGCGTCATCCGCGTCGTCCATCCGCGCATGCTCACGCACGGCGCCGGCATCCGCGTCGAGGCCGAGCGCGCGGACGGCAGCTACGGCGTGCTCGTCGACATCCCGTCGTGGCGCTGGGGTGCCTCGAACCGGGCCGCGGAGACCTGCACGGCCTTCCTGGGCGTCGAGCGGACGTCGTCGTGAGGAGCCGCGGCGCAGCGCTCTTGCTGCCGCGCCCGAGCGCTCACGGACAGACGCGACGCTCGAGCCACGTCGCCGTGGTGTCGCCGTAGAGGACCCAGACCGCGCCGAAGGCGTCGCGCGCGATCGAGACATCGGTGATGGACTTCCGGGTCGCCAGCGGTCCAAGCGAGCGGAACGTGCCCGCGGCGTCGAGGCGTCCGAGCTCGAGGATCCGGGGCGCGCCCGCGGCGCGCTCCGCGGGGCGAACGCGCGCGACGAAAGCAGGCTCGGCGCCGCCGGTGGTGCCGGCGATGGCGGCAGGGTCCAGGCCATTCGGGTACATCGACCAGACCGGCTGCACGTCGAGCTTCGGCGGGTCGGAGACCGGGATGGTGGCCATGCCGAAGTCGAGACTGTCGCGGCCGATCGGGAGCAGCGCGAAGAGCGCGCCGGCGCCGCTCGCCACCGCGAAGTCCACGGCGCGCTCCGGCGGACCGGCCACGAACACCACCGCGTCGTCGGCGAGCGCGAGCCGGCTGCCCTCGAGCGCGAGCGGGCGCGCATGCACCGGGACCATGGAGGTGCGCGCATCGAGATACAACGCGACGGCGCCCGCGCCGCGCGCGACGAGCCGGAGAACGGTGGCGCCGGCGCCTTCCTCCGAGAGGCGCGTGGTCTCGCCGTCGTCGAGCGTGATGAACGCCTGGAGGCGTTCGCCCTCGGTCGTGTGGCGGACATCGAGCGTCGCGAGCACGGAGTGGTCGGGACCGAGGGCCGAAGCCGCGATGCGCGTGCTCGCGCGGCTCTTCGCGATCTGCTTCGTGTCGCGGCCTCCGAGCGTCGTGCGGTAGACGATGCCGCCCGCCGCCTGGCAGTAGACCCACTTGCCCGCGAGCTCGCACGGCGGCCAGCGCATGCCCACGAACGAGGCCGGCGCGGGCGGCGCCGCGATCACGGCCGAAGCCGGCGGCGGCGCCGCGAGCGGCACCGTGTAGAGCCGCGGCTTGCCGCTGTCGTTCGCGACGAGCTTCAGCTCGGTGGGCGTCGGCAGGAGCGCCGCGGGGCCGCGAAACGGCTGCTCCGCAGGGCCGTACACCAGGCGACAGGCCGAGGCGCCGCCGTCCGTCGCCGCTGCCGCGTCGACGGGCGCCGCATCGGTCGGCGCAGCGTCGACCGGCGCGGCGATCTCCGGCACGCGTGCCTCTGGCGCGGCATCCTTCGCGGCGTCACCGCCGCCGCATCGATCACACGCCGCGAGCGAGACGGCGAGCAGCAAGCCTGCGGAAATCCTCCCGAGCACCACGCCCTGCGTTCTATCACGACATCACGACGTCACGACGTCGGGGCCGGGAGTGGGCAGGGCCCGGGATCCGCGTAGCCCTCCGGCGTCGCCACCACCGCGCCCGCGACCTTCGCGTGGAGGTGCCATTCGCGCGACGCCGCCAGCACGCGCCACGTCGGGCCGGGCAGCTGGCCGTCGAAGGGCCGTAGCTCGCCGCGCGTGAGGATGAAGTCGTACGCCGGCCCGTCGGTGGTGTTGCGGTAGAGGCAGGGCTGGTAGTCCCGGAGCACGGTCTTCTTCGTCGGCGGCGCGGCCTCCGGCCGGTAGCGCACGGGCCAGTGCGGCAGCTCGGAGAAGCTGAACGACGCGATCCCCCCGTAACGCGCGCGGTCGTAGGCGCCGACGTGCAGGAACGGCGGGATCTACGTGCGCTCGGAGTGCGGATCGAACGAGAGCGTGAGCATGCGCTGGCCCCGCGGCAGCGCGCGCAGCACGACATCGATGCTCGCCGCCTCCTCGCGCTGGAAGGCCTGCATCTGGTACGCGCAGTGAACGCTCGAGCCGACCGCGCGAATCGCCACCAGCCACGCCGCGAGCGCGGCGCGGAGCCCGCGGCTGCGCCGCGCCAGCGCCACCGCGAACAGGCCGACGAACGTGGCCATGCGCAGGTTGAGCACCAGCGCGTAGCCGATGTCCGCGGGCATCAGGAAATACTCAGCGTCGCTCGCCGCGTGCTCGAAGGAGAAGGGCGGCGAGACGCCCGCGCCGCCGTCGACGTGCGGCGCCGCGCGGCGGAGGGCGGCTGCGTGGAGGAGGCCGCCCTGCTGGCGATCGCCGACGACGAGGATCGCCACGCCGAGCTCGCCTGGCGCATGCTCGCGTGGGCGGTTCGTACATGCGCCCTGCTCGACGAAGCGGCGTGGCGCGGCGACGTTGCGCGCTCGGTGTTTCAGGCGCGGGTCGCCCAAGCGAAGGGCTTGGCGGCGGCGCGGGCGGGGAGGTGCGCCGCGCTTGCGGTCGGTGAAGGGCTCGAGAAACTCCTCGATGGTGCGGTGATCCCAGGAGGCGACCTCGGCGTCGCTCATCGAGAGGATGTACGTGAAGAGCCGGGCGGCGCGCAGGGCGTCGGCCAGGGAGAGGTCGAGCGCGCGCACGATCTCGAACGCGAAGCGGGGCATGCGCGCGACGTCGGCGGGCACCGCCACGCCCCGCACGCGGCGCGGATCGCGGGAATCGATGAAGCGCAGCTCGGCGATGTCGTGCGTGCGCACGAAGCGGATCGCGCCCTCGCTCTGCACGCGGCGCAGCACGTCTCCCAGCGGGCCCTTCGCGCCGCGGCAGAACATGTGCGTGCCGATGTCGATGCGGAAGCCCTGCTTCTCGTAGCCAGAGCACGAGCCGCCGAGGCGCCGGTTCTTCTCGATCAGCGTGACGGGGATGCCGGCGTGCGCGAGCAGGAGCGTGGCGACGCTGCCGCCGATGCCCGAGCCGATCACGACGGCGCGCGGCCCCT
>JAYTHX010000509.1:0-22418 GCA_043732195.1 Polyangiaceae bacterium | reverse complement strand
CGAAGGCGATGGCCGGGGCGCCCGAACCGAAGCGCCGCGCGAGCATGGTCGCGAGGGGCGTGCCGAGGCTCAGGCACACCAGGAAGATCGCCAGCATCAGCCCGAACGCATAGACGCTCGTGCCGATCACGAGCGCGAGGAGGTGCACGAACACGACCTCGCAGCCGAACACGAGGAGGCCCGAACCGGCGCTCAGCACCAGCGCGTCGGTGAACGGTAGCTCTGCGGCGTCCGGCGCCTCGTCGGCGTCGCCTGGCGTTTCCGCGTACCAGGCGCGCCAGCCGACCACGAACGCCACCACGCCGATCGCGAGGCTCAGCGCGGCCGCGGTCCGCATGGTCCACGCGAGCCCGAGCGCGGGGATCACCGCGTAGGCGGAGATCAGCGAGCCGGCCGCGCCGCCGAACGTGTTGATCGCGTAGAAGCGCGCGAGGCGCCGCCGCGCGAACGCTGGATCCTCGCGCTGCACGAAGCGCGCGAGGAGCGGGAGCGTCGCGCCCATCCCGCAGGCCGGAAGCAGCACCACCACGACCGCGAGCCCGGCCCGCAGTGCGCTGAGCATGGCCAGCGAGCCGGGGTTCTTGGCCACGGCGGCCACGTAGACGTGCGAGAGCCACGAGAAGGTGAGCGGCGCGAACATGCAGAATGCACCGATCGTGAGCTCCACCAGCGCGTAGGCCAGCAGCGGTCGCCGGATGCGGCGCTCGACCCGCCCCGCGAGGTAGGCGCCCAGCGCCAGCCCGCCCATGAACGCCACCAGCACCGCGCTCGACGCATACGCCGTCGCCCCGAACACCAGCGCCAGGTACTTGTTGAACGCCACCTCGTAGACGAGCCCGAGACCACCCGAGAGGCCGTAGAGGACCGCGATGAGCGAGAGGCGGTCCGGGCCGCCGGCGAGCGACCTCATCGCTTGCCGTTGTTGCCGAGGTCGCGCACGTAGCCCCAGCGCTTCATGCCGTCGAGGAACTCCTGGTTGCCGCCAATGGAGGTGCTCACGCCGGCCGCGCCCGGGCCCGCCGGCGCCACCGCCTGCACCGCCGCCGGCTCGAACGAGAAGAGCACCTCGCCGGGTCCCGCGAGGTCGCGCGGACCCGCCGGTAGCGGGCAGTTGCTACGCGCCACCTCGAGGTTGAAGCGCGGGCGATCGGGCGTGAGGACGTCCAGCGGGAGCCCGTTCGCCGAGCACTTGAGGACGAGCGGGGTCTTCACCCCGCGCAGCTCGATGATGCCGACCGGCTCCGCGCCCTCGAGGATCGCCACGTCGCGGCCCTGCACGTGCGCGAGCCGCCCGTCGGTCGAGGCCACCGGCACCTCGCCGACCAGCGCAGTGAACGGCCGCGGCGCGAAGAGATCGACGTCCATGCTCTCGGCGAAGACGAGGAGCGAGCGATGCCGCCGGTGGTGGTGGTCCTCCCAGTGCGTGGCGAGCCAGTCGGCCATCTCGCGCCGCATGCGCAGGGTGTCCGCGTGGTGCGTGGCGGCGAGGTTCTCTAGCTCGTAGGGATCGGTCCGGTCCTCGAAGAGCTCCTCCTCCGATGCGCCCGGGACCCGATGCGGCCCGCCGGTGAGCAGGAGCTGCTCGGCCGCCGGGACCGTCCACGCAGGTAGCAGCGTGAGGTTCGGGGCGAACACGCTGTAGCTCGTATCGCCGCGGGTCGCGCGCAGCGCGTTCGCCGAGCCGATGGAGACGAGGATGCGATCGTCCCAGACGGGCGGCGCGAGCGGATCCGGGTACAGCTTCGTCTCGAACGTGCTGGTGCGCGGCAGGTCGAACGCAAGGCCGAGGAACGACTCGAAGGCGCGCCACCCCACGAGCTGGCTCGTGCGCTCCATCACCACCTGCGGCGGCGGCGCCGGCCGCCGATGGTCCGGGTCGTCGTAGACGATCGCGAACGGCGTGTTCGCCTCCTCCGCCGTCGCGCCGGCGCCGTGGAGCAGGAACGTCCCGGTGTGGGTGGTGTTGCGGTAGGAGCGCTCCGTCATCTTCGCGCTCACCGCCGACGAGTGATCGGAGCCGAGCCACGTCACGCGCGAGGCGTGCGGAGACGCCTTGCGCAGCGCATCCATCGCGATCTGGAGGCGATCGGCAGCCTGCAGGAGATTGCGCCACGTGCCGTCGACGCGCTCGGCGCTCCAGCCCTTGCCCGCGTTCTTCGGCTCGGGCGCGGGGGAGCCGGTGCGCCCCGGGCCGTGCGGGGCGTGGGTCTGCGCGTTCCACCAGACGATGACCGCGTCGTCGTGCGGGCGTTCGCTCGCCCATGCTTCGACGAGCCGCACCAGCGCGAGCGGGTGCTCGCGCATCTCCGAGTTGAAGCCGAGATCCCAGCCCGCATTGGCGAACGCCGGGAGGAGGCCGAGGTTGTTGCCGAAGAACGCCGTGACGAAGCCCTGCTCTCCGGCCCGCGCGATGGGCCCCGGGACAGCGGGCAGGACGCTCTCGTCGAGCCCCTGCCCGAACATCCCCGGCCACCCGACGCCGCGGTAGTAGCCGCCCGTCGCGAAGCGGATCCCGAAGTGATGCGTGGCCTGCCCGGGCGACTGGCCTGCCGGGAAGTAGACGCCGCGCTCGTGCACCGTCTGCTGGACCCAGTCGGCCTTCGGATCGTGCGTGCCGTCGAAGAGGAAGGCCGCGGCCTCGTGGAAAGCCACGGCATCGTGGATCACGACGAGCCCCTGCCGCGGCCCGCGGCCCTCGACCCGTCGCATGACGAGCGGCGCGCCCACCGCGAGGCCGGCGCGCGCGCGGTTCGCGATCGTGATGTGCAGCCCACGGCGCGCGCGATCCGGCAGCGGCAGCCGCAGGTGCGTCCCGAGCTTCTCGAAGCGCCCGATGGTGGCGGCGGTGGGCTTCTCGAAGGGCCCGGTGTGCCCGCGGTGCCTCGACTCGGTGAGCCGTCGCGGGGGCGCCGCGTTCGTCTGCTCGCTGACGGTCACCTCGGCGTCGTAGTCGCTGTCCCCCTGCGCCGACGCGAGCACCACGTCGAGCTCGGACCCGTGGGTCGCCGGCGGGAGGTCGATGGTGAACGACTCGCCGGTGCTCAGCAGCACGCCGCGCTCGAAGAAGTGCTCGTTCTCGCCGCTCACGCCCTGGCGCACGTAGGCGCCGGGGTTGCCGTCATCCATCACCGCGCTCGCGTAGCCGTAAACGGCGCGCGAGCCGAAGCGACACGCCGGCGGAAAGCACCGGTCGAGCGGCCGGTACTCGACCACGTACGCATGCGGCGGATCCGCCGGAAGGAGCGCGCCTGCCATCACCAGTGATCCTCGGGGGGGCTCGGCGGCCGGGTCAGGAAGTAGTCGCCGACCGGGAGCACGCGCGAGTGCCGGAGCACCGAGCGGCGCAGCGCCTCCTTCAGCTCGGTCACGACCTCGGGATGCACGGCGGCGATGTCCCGGGCGTCGAGCGGGTCGCTCTCGAAGTCGAAGAGCCGCCACGCCACGCCAGCGCGCGAGGGCTCGTAGAGAAGCTTGTAAGGTGCACGTATCGCGGCACGATGCTTGGCGGCGCGGATCACGCCCTCGTACTTTGGATCGATCGAGATGCGATCGTTCTCGAGGTGCGCGAGCGTGGTGACCGGCGGGTAGTCGATCCGGTCCTTCGGCACCGCGGCGGTGGTCCAGAGCCACTCGCCGGTCTCGACCATGATGGTGCGCGGCGTGGCCGGCGGGGCCAGCACCGCGCCGGTGCCCTCGAGGAGCGCGGTGCCCTCGTTGATGGGGAGCTTCGGCAGCCCGAGCAGCTCGGTCAGCGTGGGGTAGACGTCGAGCAGCGAGACGTGATGCGAGAAGACGCCCGGCCGCGCCGCAGCGAACCGCGGAGGCAGGCGAATGGCGAGCGGCACGCGCAGCGTCATCATCCCGCGCAGGTTGTCGCCATGCCCCACGCACTCCGGAAGCTCGTAGAGGCCCTCGCCGTGATCGGCGGTGAGCACGACGATGGTGTCGTCGAGCCAGCCGCTCGCGCGCAGGCCGCCGAGGAGCTTGCCGATCGCGGCGTCGCTCTCGGCGAGCGCAGCGCGGTAAAGCGCATCGACCTGGCGGCGATCGACGTCGGTGGTGATGGGCGCTTCGCCCGCGACGTCGCGTCCGTAGGCGAGCGCCGGGCTCGAGCCCGCGACGTGATAGCGCCGCGCGTACTGCGCGCTCGACGTGTACGGGAAGTGCGGCTGCGAATAGAAGGCGAGGATGAACGACGGTCCCGCCGGGTTCCGCCCGAGGAACGCGCGGATGTCGTCCCCGAGCGCCTCGGGCGCGGAGTAGTTCGGCAAGCCGCGCAGCAGCTCCTCGAGCGGCTCGGGCAGGAAATGCCGGCCCGCGGCGCCCGACCCGTAGGCGAGGCCCAGCGGCGCCAGCACGAGCGGCGTCCGCGAGAGCATGATCTGCCCCGAGATCTGCATCAGCTCGGCGCGGGGAACCGCCTCCGTCTCGAAGCCGAGCTTCACGCGGCGGAAGAACTCGCCCGCATACTCCGACACCACCATCGTGTGGTACGCGTGGCTCGCGAGGTACGCCGGGAGCGCGACGTCCACGAGGTTCGAGCGCTTCTCGTCGGGGAACATCGTCTCGATGCCGGTGGTGAGCGGCTCGAGGGAGGTGAGCGCTGCGGTCCACGACGGGCCCGTGCGCGGAACCGGAACGATGGTGTTCGGGAAGTAGATCGACTCGCCGACGAGCCGCGCGATGTTCGGTGTATTCCGGGGATCGATGTGGTCCGGACGCAGCGAGTCGACGGCGATCCAGAGGATGTTGGAGGGCCGGGGCGGCAGCGCGCCCTTCTCCGCGGTCTTGCGCGGTGCCTTGACGAGCGCGGCGATCACCGCGTCCTCGGGGGAGTACGCGAGCGTGGCCGACGCGCCGGCCGAGGCCGGCGGACGTGCGGCCGAGGCGATCGCGAACGGCGCGTCGGCCTGGTAGCGCCGCACCCAGCGTCCTCCGCGGACCAAGCCCACCGACGACAGTATCACCACGGCGCTGAGGAGCGAGAGCACGAGATGGCGAGCGCGGGCCGCGCCGAGGAGGAGGCCGGCGAACGAGGCGAGGAGCACCACGGGCGCGAGGAAGCGGCACGCCTCGGCCCAGAGGGCCGCGCCGCGGTGCGCGGCGAGGATGCCGAGGAACAGCCCGGGATGGCTCGCCGCGCCGTAGCCCCACAGCACCAGGGTGACGAAGAGCGCGATCGTCAGCTCCCGCGCGAAGGCGCGCCACGGAACCGGACGGCGGGTCGGCCGCGCCCGGGCGACGAGGTGGAGCAGCCCCAAGGTCACGATGGTGAGGACCACCCACTCCACGAGCGCGATCTGCGCGATCCCCCACGCGACACGCCGCAGGTATCCCGCGTAGGTATCGATGGCCACCGACGCGACGTGATCGTCGGCGGCGCCGAGCCACGACGCATCCGACGAGAGCAGCCCCAGCGCGGAGCCGCCGATGACGACGACGAGCGTCGCGACCGCGGAGGCCCGCCCGAGCCGGAGCCAGGACGCCAGCGTTCCGTTTGCTCGGCCCCTGCGGATCATGAAGCCGCGCACTGTATCGCGACGCGCTGCGATCGGCACGTCATGGTTCGGCCGAAAGAGCCCTGGACGCCCATCGAAGAGCCGCGCGCGCTGTGGCCGCGGACCTCCGGCAACACCGTAGTTCGACGAGCGCCTGGGCTGCGCCATCGATCTGCCTGGCGGCGTGCCCCTTCTCGCGCCCGGTCATCGGCTGACGGCGGGACGAGACTCCGTGTGTCTCGGTCCCGGGTCTCGTCAGCCCTTCTTCGCCTTGCGGTCTTTCCGCTCCAGGAACTCCTCGTAGTTGCCGCCGAAGTCGTCGATGGTCGCGCCCGAGCCGTTCTCGCTGGGCGTGAGCTCGACGACGCGCGTCGCGAGCTCGGAGACCACGTGGCGGTCGTGGCTCACGAACACGATCGTGCCGGTGAACGCCTTGAGGCCGTCGAGGAGGCCCTCGATCGACTCGATGTCGAGGTGGTTCGTCGGCTCGTCGAGGACGAGCACGTTGTGCTTCAGCACGAGGAGCTTCGCGAGGAGCAGGCGCGCGCACTCGCCGCCCGACATGGTCTTCGCCGCCTTCAGGCCGGCCTCGCCGCTGAAGAGCAGGCGCCCGAGGATGGCGCGGATGTGCTCCTGCGGAGCGAGCGTGTCCCACTGGTAGAGCCACTGGAAGGCGTTCATGCCGGACGCGGTGCGGTTGAGCGCCTCGTGCGCGTCCTGCGTGAAGTACCCGACCGACGTATCGTGTCCCCAGCGGATCTCACCGGTGTCCGGCGGCACGGTGTCCAGCTTCGTGTCGGGGTCGAGGCCGCCGAACGCGCCGACCATCAGCTTGAGGAGCGTCGACTTGCCGACCCCGTTCGGGCCGGTGACCGCGATCTTGTCGCCGCGGTTCACGTGGAAGCCGGCGTCCTTGTAGACGACGATCTCCTTGCCCTTGTCGTCCTTGAACGTCTTCGAGACGTGCTCCATGCGCACGACATCGCGACCGCTCGGCTTCTCGAACTCGAACTTGATGAAGGGCCGGACGAGGCTGGAGCGCTTCGGCCCCTTCGACTCGATCTCCTCCTTGAGCTTGTCGATCTGCTTCACGCGCGACTGCGCCTGCTTGCTCTTCGAGGCGTGGGAGCCGAAGCGCTGCACGAACTCCTGGAGCTCGGCGACCTTCTTCTTCGCGCCTGCAGCCTGCGAGGCGGCGCGCTGGTTGTTCTCGTACTTCGCGTCGACGAAGTCCTCGTAGTTGCCGGTGTAGACGGTGATGGTCTGGTAGTCGACGTCGGCGATGTGTGTGGCTACCGAGTTCAGGAAGTGGCGGTCGTGGCTGACCACGACCAGCGTTCCCTTGAACTCCTGCGTGAGGAAGTGCTCGAGCCAGCGGATCGACTCGAGGTCGAGGTGGTTGGTCGGCTCGTCGAGCAGGAGCACGTCCGGCTTGCCGTAGAGCACCTGCGCGATGAGGACGCGCAGCTTGTACCCGCCCGACAGCGAGTTCATCTTCGATTCGTGCCTGTCGGCCGGGATGCCGAGACCGACGAGCAGCTCGGCGGCGTCGCCTTCGGCGGTGTAGCCGTCCTCTTCGCCGATCGTGCCCTCGAGCTCGCCGAGGCGCACGCCGACCTCGTCGGTCACGTCGCCCACGAGGAGGCGCTCCTTCTCGGCCATCGCCGACCAGAGCTCCTTCTTCCCCATGATGACGGTGTCGAGGATGCGCTCCTGCTCGTACTCGAAGTGGTTCTGGCGGAGCACGCCGAGCCGCAGGTTGCCGGGGATGGTGATGGCACCGGTGTCGGTGTCCTCGTTTCCCTCCAGCATCTTGAGGAGCGTGCTCTTGCCGGCGCCGTTCGCCCCGGTCAGGCCGTAGCGCTTTCCCGGGTCGAACTGCATCGACACGTTCTCGAAGAGAATCTTCGGGCCGAAGCGCTTGGTTACGTTGTCGAGGACGATCACGGGCCGCCGTTTAGCACGATTTCTCGGCGGGCGCGCGCTGCGGCGTTCCCGTCTCGATCGCTCGCTGCGATACGGTTCCGCTTTCCGGCCATCCTCGCCCTTCGATACTTTTCCGCGGTCGATGCGTCGAAGTACGCGCGTCGACCAGGGAGAGTGCCATGTCGATGAAGGACGTCGCTAATCCGGCGAGCGCGCGTGGGAAGTCGAAGAAGAACGGGAAGCGCCCCCCGACCGTTCGCCGCCGAGGTCACGCGCGTCGCGAAGGAGGTCGGTAACGAGGGCAAGCTCGGCGGCCAGGCCGACGTCAAGGGCGTCTACGGCACCTGGAAGGACCTCACCGACAACGTGAACGGCCTCGCCAGCAATCTCACCGTGCAGCTGCGCGAGATCTCGAAGGTTGCCACCGCGATCGCGAACGGCGACCTCACGCAGAAGATCACCGTCGACGTGAAGGGCGAGATCCTCATCTCGGTGCTCCACGCGGAGAACGGCAAGATCGCGCTGGAGATGCTCACCAAGCATCCCGACGTGAACCTGGTCCTCATGGACACGATGATGCCGGAGATGGACGGACTCCCCGCGACGCGCGCGATCCGTGACATCCTGAAGTTCCAGACGCTCCCGATCATCGCGCTCACCGCGAAGGCAATGAAGGGCGATCGCGAGAAGGCGATCGAGGGACGCCGCCGACTGCATCACCAAGCCCTGCGACATCGGCATCGTCCGGGCGCGCGTGAAGGCGTTCGTCGATCGCTTCGAGCAGCGCGAGAGCGTGCGCCGCGCGCAGGTCGGCCTCCGCACCCGCGAGCGCGACGAGGCCATCCGCCGGCTCGTGGCGTTCGAGCAGATCGCCTCGGCAGCGCTCGAGACGGAAGAGCTGTCGCTCTTTCTCGACCAGCTGCTGCGCATCTTCATGGGCGCGGCCGACGCCGCCGACTCGGCCCGCATATTTCTGCGCTATCGCGACACGCTCGTCGTCCAGGCGTCGGTCGGGCTCACCGGCGACGACGGCGCGCCCGTGGCCCTCGGCGAAGGCTTCGTGGGCGGGATCGCGGCGCGCCGGCTGGCCTCGGAGCTCGTGGAGGACGCGCGCGTGCTCTATGGCGTGCCGCTGCTCCACGACGGCGAGGTCCTGGGCGTCGCGCATCTCGGATCGCAGCGGGCCCGGTCCTTCCCGGACGTCGAGAAGCGGCTGTTCGGCGCCCTGGTCGAGCGGGCCGTGGGCGGTCGCCACGCAGCTGAAGCGCTCGCGCCTGCACGAGGTGCTGATGGCCGCGCCCGCGATGATCAGCATCGTGCGCGCGCCCTCGATGGTCATCGAGCTCGCGAATCCCGCGTTCCGCGCGGTGTTCGGGGAGCGCGGGGCGGTGGGCCGGCACGTCTCGGAGACGGGCCTCGATGCCGCCGCCATCGCGGTGCTCGAGGAGGCCCATGTCGGCGAGAAGATCATCGCGTTCGACGAGCTCGCGGTGCACGGCGATTTCTCGGGCTCGGGCCAGCAAGAGCGGCGCTGGTTGCGCTTCACCGCGCAGCCGCTGCGCAGCGCGGCCGGGATCGTCGACAGCGTCCTCACGTTCGCCTTCGACGTCACTCCGCAGGTCGAGGCCCGCCGAAGCTCCATGAGGCCCTCCGTATCGATGGGCTCAAGGTGCTGGTCGTCGACGACGAGGAGGACGCGCGCCTGCTGCTGCGCGACATCCTCTCCGAGCGCGGGGCGGAGGTAGCGGAGGCGGGCAGCGCGCACGACGGCTTCGCGCAGCTCGAGCGCTTCCGGCCCGACGTCATCGTTAGCGACATCGCGATGCCGGACGGCGACGGGTACGGCCTGATCCGCGCGGTCCGCAAGCTCGCTGCCGACCGTGGCGGGCGGACCCCCGCCATCGCTCTGACTGCCCATGCCCGCGACCAGGACGGCGAGCGGGCCTTTGCCGCAGGCTTCCAGCGCTACGCCTCGAAGCCGGTCGACCTCGAGCGGCTCATCTCGATGGTCGCAAACCTGGGCGGAATCTCGTTCGCCGACGAGGCGACCTCGTCCCGGTGAGGGAAAACCCGCAGATCCACGGGTGCGAGGACTCTTTTGCGCGCGTGCGCCCTGGCCGGGTACGCTACGAAGTGGACCCCGTTGCGAGACCCGTCCTTCTACGTCTCGAGCCTCCTCGAGCTCGCTGACGCGAGCCCGAACGAACGTCGTGGGCTCTGGCGCCAGGCGATGGCGGCGCTCTCGCGCGCGCCCTCCGACGGGGGTCCCGGCGCGCTCGAAGGGCTCCATCCGGACGTGCTCCTGAAGGGCGTGAAGGCGGCGCTCGACAGCGGCCTCGTCGACGACCTCGACTGGCTCGCTCCGCAGGCCGCGGGTATCGCGCTCTACACGCTCGCCGCGGCGCTGCCGGTGGGCTCGGAGCAGCGCGAGCTCGGACGCCGCGTGCTCGCGCGCATGCTCGCGGGCAACGCCGAGACGTTCACGGCGATGGCCACCATCATGGCGCAGACGGCGGGGAAGGGGCTCTCGGCGCCGGCCATCCGCGCACGCGTGGCGCTCGTGACCGAGCTGCCGATCGCGCATGGCATCGCCGACGGCCCGCTCGCCCTCGCGCTGGTGAGCCGCCGCGAGTACGCGCGCGAGTGGGTCGCCGCGCCTTCCACGCGCTCCCTGCCGGCGCGCCGGCTCGCCGCGAAGATCCTGGAACGCGCGGCGCGAGAGGCGGCGCGGCGCGCACAGATGGGCGACTCGCACGCCCTGCGCGTGTTCGTGGGCGACACGGTGCGTGTAGCTTACAACCGTCTCCTCGCGGACCGCGAGTCGCTGGTCTGGCGCTACGTCGCGGTGGCGCGCGGGCTGTGCGCGGCCTGGGTGCCGGAGCTCAAGGCGCAGATCCAGGAGAGCCTCAAGGAAGGCCTGAGCCCGACCGAGTGGCGGCGCGCGGCGGCGTCCCTGGCGGCGTTCGGCGCCGTGAAGCCCGACGACGCGGTCAAGCTCACCCTCGCCCTCGTGAAGCGCGGGTTCTTCACCTGGGAGGATCCGGCGAGCGCGGCGGCGTTCGTGTGGGGCCTCGCGCGGACCATCGAGGCGGAGCCGGAGGCGGCCCAGAAGATGCTGGATGCCGTGCTCGGCGTGGCCTCGCCCGAGGTGGCCGAGGCGGTGGTCGAGCTGCGGGTCGAGTACGGCCCGTCGAAGATCCTCGATCGCGCCGCGAAGAAGGCGCTCGAGCTCCTGCGGAGCGACAAGGCGAAGACGCGCGGGGAGGACGACGGCGCCGACGCGCTGTTCCACGAGATCGCGCGCGATCTCGATCCCGCCGCCCGTGACGATCCGCCGATCCGTCATCAGGTCACGGCGGCGCTCGATGCGTTCGTCACCGAATCCGCGCCGCAGGCCTACGCCCTGGCGCGCACCGCGCTCGATGCCGCGAAGGGCGGCATGGACACGCTGGAGGCGGTCGCGAAGGACGACGACGCGGAGGGCGGCGTGGGCTCGCTCGCGCGGCGTACGTCGATGGCGGTGCTCCGCGAGCTGGATGCGAGCCTCCTCGAGCGGCACGTCGTCGCCGATCTGCTGAAGCTCGGTGGCTCGGGCGAGCAGGCGCGCAGCGCCGAGGATCAGCTCGACGCGATCCGCGAGCGCTTCGCCGAGTGGATCGTGCTGTGCGAGAGCCCGGCCGAGCTGGGCGCCACCGGCGGCCAGCTCAGTCACGCCACGCTGCGCCTCCGGCGCCTCCGCTCGCTGCTGCACCTCCTCGACGGCGATCTCGGCGAGGGCGACTCCGTCGGTCGCGGCTCGCGCTCCGGCGAGCAGGAGAGCGACGTGCTCCGTGCCCAGCGCCTGCGCGGCCTGTGGCTGCGCACCGTGAAATCGCTGCTCGAGCACTTCGATCACGATCCGCCGCCCGTGCTGAAGCGCACGCTGCTCGCCTCGCTCGCGCGCGCGCTCGACGCGCTCGTGCGGCTCGGCGTGTGCGACGTCGCGGACGCGCTCCTGGCGCTCGCCCTGCGCATCAAGTCGACGGGCGAGTTCGAGACGCTCGCCGAGGCGTCGATGGACCCCGACCTTCGGCACGTGCTCTCGCGCTACGCGCGTTTCCTGCGCGACTCGGACGCGACCAAGCCGATCAAGAAGAAGGTCACCGACCCGAAGGACTCGCTGTTCCCGCCGTCGATCGCGCCGCCGCGCGGCCGCCTCGCCGAGGAGCGCCTCAAGGCGTTCGAGTCGATGGCCGAGGAGCTCGCGCCCGAGGCCTCGGCGCGCAGCGAGTCGCTCCGCACCGTGCTCGTCCGGCTCCACGGCGCGCTCGGCACCATCGCCAAGGTCGCGTCGCTGCGATCGCTCTCGAGCTCGGGCGCGTCGGAGCCGGACGTGATCTCGGCGGTCGAGACCTGGGTGGGGGCGCTCGCGCAGATGTGCATCGGCGCGCGCGGCCGGCTCGACCCCGATCTGCCGACCATGGCCATGTCACCGCCGCATCCGAAGCTGCTCAGCGCCGCCGTCTCGCGCGTGCTCGGCGGCCAGGAGCATGCGCTCACCGAGGACATCCTCTCGCCCGCGATCGACGAGCTGCTGGGCGGCCTCCCGCACGGCATCGCGCGTCTGGTCGCGGGGATCCTGTGGTCGCTCGCGGACCTCCCCATCGAGCGGCCCTCACGCGACGGCGTGGCGATCACGATGGGCGATCAGCTCCCGGCGTGGCTGCCGGCGCGGCGCACCATCGGCGGCTTCTACATCGTGCGCTCGCTGGGCGTCGGCGGCACCGCCTCGGTGTTCGTGGTCAATCGGGTCGAGGATCGGCACGAGCTCGGCGCCGAGCGCTTCGCGCTGAAGGTGCCCGACTACAACGCGACCGCCGCGCGCTCGGTCTCGCAGGACGAGTTCTTCAAGCTGTTTCGCGAGGAGGCCTCGGCGCTCATCATGCTGCCGAACCACGTGAACCTCGCGCGCTTCGTGACGTTCGATCTCGCAGCTCGGCCACTGCCGATCCTGGTCATGGAGCTCGTCGAGGGCGTCACCCTCGAGCGGGTGATCGACTCCAAGACGTTCGACATGAAGCGCTGCCTGCGCGCGCTCGACGACGTCTTGGGCGGCCTCGAGGCGATGCACCAGGCGGGGCTCGGGCACCTCGACATCAAGCCCTCGAACGTCCTGCTGCGGAAGGGCGAGCAGGGGGTGCTCGTGGACTTCGGGCTCGCCGGCCGCAAGATCCGCCAGGGCTGCGGGACCGGGCCCTACGGCGCGCCGGAGGTCTGGGGGCTCGTGCCCGACGATTTCCCGCATCCCCAGCCCATGGCCGCGGACATCTACTCGTTCGGCTGCCTCGCCTTCGAGATGATCACCGGCAAGGTGCTCTTCGATGCCCCGAACGAGGTGACCCAGGTAACGATGCACGTCTCGCACGACGGCTCGCCGCAGCCGATGCGCGCGCTGATGGCGAACCCCGAGGTCGGGCCGCTCGCCGAGGTGCTGGTGAAGACCCTCCGTCGCGATCCGCGGCATCGCCCCACCGCCGAGGCGCTGCGCAGCGACATCCGCGCGGTGGCGTCGATGGTCGAGGACGCGCAGTGGCCCGTCGAGATCTGAATGCCGCTCTCTCCGGTCGCGGGCGAGCCTGATCCGGACGGCGGGAGCTGCGTGGCGTGCGGCCGCTGCTGCCACCACGGCCCGCGCACGGTGCACCTCCTCGAGGCCGACGAGGCGCGGATGGGCAAGCGCCTGCTCGACGTGTACACCGAGCTCGGCGACCGACCTCCGTGGATGCGCTTCATAAAGAACGCCGGGGACCGCTGCGGCGGTCTCGACGTCTCGGCGGAGGGCCTCTATCCCTGCGCCATCTACCCGTCCCGCCCCGAGGACTGCCGGATCGTCGAGCCGGGCTCGCCGGCGTGCCTCGAGGCCCGGGCGCTCGGTCACCTCGGCAGCAGCCTGGGCTTCACGCGCGCCCGCTGAGCAACTGTGACGCCTCGGGGCGCGAGCGCTCGTCGGCGGTGGGGTGGCTCGCCGTCTCGACGAGCGTGTGGCCCGGCGCGAAGCGGAACGTCGCGAGCCGCGCGCCGCCCCGCGCACCGCCACGAGCAGCGCGCCGTCGGGCGCGAGGAGCAGCTGCCCCGGGTGCCGTCCCGCCGCTTCGCGAGGACGAAGGAGCGCGTCGCGAGATCGACGACGTGCAGCGCGCTGTGTTGCTCGTCGGCGACGACGGTGAGTCGCTGCTGGTCGACCTCCGCCAGCACCACCATCGCCCCACCCGGCTTTCCGATGGCCGTCACGGTGGGCGCCGCAGGCTCGGGCGGCGCGAGCACGACCGCCTTCTGCTGCGCAGGCGCGCGCGATCGGCAGCCGTCACCTCGGCGTGCGCGAACGCAGCTTCAGCGTGCTCGCCGCGGCGATGGCGGACTCCAGCGCCGACGCGTCGGCCATCAGCTCCTCGGAGTGCGGCGGATCGATCCGCACCACGCGTGGGCGCTCGCCCGGGTTCGGCGCCAGGGTGATCAGCACGCGTCCCGACTTGCGGTCCACCGACACCGAGCGCAGCACGACGCCTGGCTCGCGCGCCTCGAGCCACGCCCGGATGGGGCCCGCCATTCCGAGGATGGCCCGCGCCTCGTCGCCCCGCAGGTCGACGCCTGGCCCGCCGAACGGACATCCGGCCTCGTCGCGGTCAGGCACCGCGCGCACGTGCTCGTCGAAGAAGCGAAGCTTGTACGAGGCGAGCGAGAGCGCGGAGGTCAGGACGACGTCTTGGCCTTCGTCCCGTAGATCGCCTCTTCGAGCTTGCCCGAGACGTCCCACTCGATGAGATCGTTGTAGCCGCCGACCACGGTGGTCGCGACGAAGACGATGGGCAAGTCGTCCTCCTTGCATCTCGCCTCGCGCATCGCATAGGCCTTCGCCGGGCCGTCGCCCGACACATCGAGCTCGGAGAAGACGATGTTGCGCGCGGTGAGGGCGTCCTTGATGCGGCCGAAGAGGCGCGCATTGCGGTCCTTCTCGAAGTAGATCACCACCGGCGCGGCGACGCGGGGGAGGGTACTCGAGCCGGCGCTCGCGCCCTGGGCCTTCAGCTGCGCGAGGCGGGCCGCGGCGGCGCGGCGGCGCTCCAGCTCGGCGGCCGAGCACAGCGGATCGCCGAGGGTCATGTTCACGCGGCGCGCGAGATCCTTCGGCAAGCGGACAGGCAGCAGGCTGTCTCCCACGGGGGTCGTGATCAGCTTGTGGAGCGAGGTGCGGACCTTGTCGAGCATGGCAGGCCGACCTTTGCGCACGCCCCCCGACCCGTCAAGAGCGGCGGTTTCAGGGGAGAGCGACGGTGAACGAATCCCGCGTCGTCCCTGCTTCATCCATGACCTGACCACGTAGCTCCTTGCCGTCGATGACCATGTCCACGGCATGAAAGAACCCTCCGGAGACCTTGCGCAGCGCGCACTCGGGACGCGAGACATTCTCGTCCATGTTCCCGATGAGCCCGCCGCCGCCGCGATCTGCTTCTCGATAGCCTCGCTCTTGAGGAGCTGGACGATCTTCTCCACTTCGCTCATTTCCGCCTCCGGCCGGGCCATCTTTTCCCCCACGGGGCGGTGGATCAAGGGTTAGTGGGGCTTCTCTGCCGTTTTCGGTAGAATCCGTCGATGGGCGCGGCCAAGACTTTGATGGGCGGCGCGGTCGCCGTCGCGGCGCTACTCGTCGCCGCGCAGTGCAGCATCTACGACGAGTCCTTGCTGGCCCCCACGGCGAGAACCGTGACGCCGAAGGGCGGCGTAGGCTGGTGGTCGGGCGCCGGTGATCGCGGCTGCTTCAGCGCGCGCCGGCCGCGTCCCGAGGACCGCCCTGCCCCAGGCAGCCTGAAGGAGCTCCCGCCGATCTACCTGGCGGTGCAGTCGACGCGCCTCGGCTCGCTCGGCGAGGACGGCGGGCTCGACGATCAGGCCTGGAAGGACATCGGCTTCGATCTCGACGGCGTGTGTACGGGCGTCGACTCGTGCACCGGGGACGACAGCCCGCCCTCGTGCCAGCCCACGGTCCCGCAGATCTCGCTCGACGGGAACGACTGCCGGGACAACACGTTCGGCCGCCTGGAGTACGCGGCGGCGCTCGTGCCCGAGCTCTCGAAGACGTACGGCCTCAACGACGACGCGTTCAACTGCGCGCTCTGCGTCGGCGACTACAACTACCTGTTCCGCGTCTCCGGCTACAACGGGGAGGAGAACGACGACCAGGTCCGCGTCGACCTCTATCCCTCGCCCGGGCTCGAGGTGCCCTTGCCCTGGGACTGCACGAACCCTTCGTGGAAGACGCACCCGTGCTTCACGCCCGACAACCAGTTCACCCTCTCGGCCGACGCGCTGGCCACGCCGAAGGCCGGGCCCGACGCCGCCGAGGCGAAGGTGTTCGACGCGCATGCCTACGTGCGGGACGGCTACCTCGTCGTGCAGCTGCCCGACGACACGATGTTCTGGTTCCCCGGCTACAAGGCGCTGGTCGTCGCGTATCCGGTGAAGCTCCAGAAGGGCGTGGTCGCGGGCAAGCTATCGCGGGGCGCCGACAACGTGTGGCGCATCGCCGACGGCACGATGGGCGGCCGCGTGCGCAGCACCGACGTCGTGACCGGATTCCGCCAGCTCGGCCTCTGCGACAAGGACCCGAACTACAAGGTCATGAAGGAGTTCGTGGATCGCAACCTCGACATCCTCGCCGACGGTCGCAACGACTCCCAGGCCACGTGCGACGCCATGAGCGCCGGCATCGCGTTCACCGCGCAGCAGGTGGTCGCCGGCAAGATCGCCACCGTCGAACCGCTGGTCGAGTGCGTGCTGCGTGGCACCGCCTCCGACGGCGGGACCGACGCCGCGCGCGCGCACGACGCCGCGCCCGACGCCCCGACCGACGCGGCGGACAGCGGCGGTTAGACGCAGCACGCCCCGGGGACCGTGCGAGACTTTCGCGGTCGAGCCAGCGCGCCGTCATGGCCCTCACTCTTCCCGCCACCGCCGCCTGCATCGCCGCCTCCGCAGCCGCCGCGACGCTTCTCGACATCCTCCAGGAAGAGTCGGAGCTGCGGCGCGTCGTCGGGGATCTGCTCGAGCTCGCACGGCCGCACGAGCTCACGGTCGACACCGTGGCCCGGGTCGGATGGCGGCGGGCGCCGCGGCGGCGGCGGGAAGCGGCGGCGGAGAACGAGTGCCGGAGAACGAGTGACGGTCGAGACCCTCGATGATCTGCCCCCTATCGTGTGCGACGAGCACCTCGTTTGCCAGGCGCTCGTCAACCTCGTCACCAACGCGCTCCAGGCTCCGGGGCGGAAGAGGCCCGTCTGCGTGCGCGCCTTTCCGAAGGGAGATCCTCGCTCCCTACGCCGCCTTCTTGAAGCGCTGCAGGAGTGGTACTTTTTCGGGCCACCCATGCGCTCACGTCCTGCCCCCTGGGTCCTTGCTCTCGCCGTACTCGTCCCGAACGCCGCCTGCGACGACGACGGCGATCCCGCCGCGCCGCCGGTCACGATCCTCGGCGCCGGCGCGCCGGGGGTCAGCGTGGCGCTCGATCCCTTTCAGATCCGCGTGCTCGACGGCAAGGGCGGCGAGGTCCTGCGCACGCTGACGCGCGGCGACGCTGACGCCTACGGCGGCCCCGGCGCGACGCGCGACGAGGGCGTCGACAACGTGAAGGTCATCCCGGGCTGGGATGCGTTCGTCCCGGACGAGAAGACGTGGACGCACCCGCGCGTCGGCCGCCTGCTCACGCGCACCGACACCACGGCGTCGTTCGCGCTCGACCACACCACCGGCCAGCTCGTGATCGAGGTCGCGGTGGACGGGCCGAAGGTCACCATCACCACGTCGGCGCGCGCCGGTGACCCGGCATGGAACAAGACCACGCTCGCCTTCGCGCTCCGGCCCGACGAGCACTTCTTCGGGCTCGGCGAGCGCTTCGCGAGCGTCGATCACCGTGGCCTCTCGATGTACTCGTGGGCCGAGGAGGGCGCGCTGGGCGGCGGCGAGGGCGTCAAGCGCGACGACACGAACCCGTATCCCAACGGGCCGTCGATGACGTATTTCCCGATCCCGTTCTTCATGTCGAGCGCCGGCTACGGCGTGCACCTCGCCACGACCTACCGCACCGAGACGCACTTCGGCAGCGACCGCCAGGACGCATGGCGCGTCGCCGTCAACGACACGACACTGAAGACGGTCATCTACGTCCACGACGATCCGCTGGCCTCGCTCGACGACTTCACGCGTGACACCGGCCGTCCGTTCGTGCCCGCCACCTGGGTGTTCGGTCCGCGCCGCATCGCCGAGCGCACGCAGATGGCGCTCGGCACCGAGGAGTACAAGCTGCTTCGGCAGAAGAAGGTGCCCACCACGAGCCTCGACAGCAACGTGCACTTCTTGCCGGCGCGCTCCGAGGTCGGCCAGGAGGCGGAGCTCGCGCAGTACGTGAAGGACGTGCACGCGCTCGGCTACAAGGTGCTCGCGTACAACAACCCCTACGTCTCGACGTCGATCGCGCTCGCGAAGGACGACCTCGCCTACGGTACGGCGCACGGCCTCTTCGCGCTCACCCCCGAGGGCAAGCCGGGCGAGACGTTCTTCATCTCCGGCGCCTCGCAGACGCTCGCCACCATCGACCTCACGAAGCCCGAAGGCGTCGCGTGGTTCCAGGAGCTCCTGCGTCGCACGATGGCCCTCGGCTTCGACGGCTGGATGCACGACTTCGGCGAGTACGTGCGCCGCCCGTGGACGTTCGGGGACGGACGCAACGGCGAGGCCGTGCACAACGAGTTCCCGGTGCTCTCCGCGAAGGCGGCGCACGACCTCATGGTGAAGGAGAAGCGCGAGGACGACTTCCTCTTCTACGTGCGCTCCGGCTACACGGGCACGACGCAGTACGTGCCCGGCGTGTGGAGCGGCGATCCCGAGGGCACGTTCGACGAGACGCAGGGCCTGATCGCGAACCTGCGCGGCGGCCTGAACCTCGGCATGAGCGGCGTGTCCACGTGGGGCAGCGACATCTCGGGCTTCAAGTGCATCACCGACTTCCCGAACGACAAGGAGGTCTACATCCGCTGGGCGCAGGTGGGCGCGATGTCCCCGATGATGATGGACGAGACCGCGTGCTCGAACCCCGTCAGCGGCGCGCGCCAGAAGTGGCACCTCTGGGACGACCAGGAGACCATCGACATCTACGGCGCGCTCTCGCGGCTGCACACACGGCTCTCACCGTACTTCGACGTCCTCGCGCGGCAGGCGCACGCGACCGGCGTTCCGATCATGCGGCACCCGTTCCTCTACCACCCGCGGGAGGCCGAGGCGTGGGCCGAGGAGAGCTCGTTCTATCTCGGACCGTCGCTGTACACGTCGCCGGTCGTGTATCGCGGGCGCACCACCAAGGACACCTGGCTGCCGCCCGGCAAGTGGATCGATTTCGACGACTTCACCGTCTACGAGGGCGGCAAGCATTCCGTGATCCCGGCGCCGCTCGCGAAGCTGCCGCTGCTCGTGAAGGACGGCGGCATCGTCCCGTTGCTCGACAGCTCGGTGGACACGCTGGTGGCGTCCACCGATCCCGCCGTGGTCTCGATGGACAAGGTGGCGGACCGCCTCGACGTGGTGGTCGCGCTCTCGCCCGGCAAAGATGCCAGCCTCACGCTCGCGGACGGCACGGTCCTCACCGCGCGGCGCAAGACGGCGGGCGGCGTGGCGAGCGGCCTCGCCGAGGTCACGGCGGCGCAGGTCGCGATGTGCGAAGGCAAGACGCCCGACCAAGGTTGCCTCGTCGCGGCGGACGCCGGTATGGTGGCGCGCCTCCGCATCACGACGCCGCTCACCGCGACGAGCGACATCGCGCACGACGACGTCGAGCTCTCGGCGCGCGGCCCGATCGCGCGCCGGGTGCGCTGGGACGTGCTCCGGACACGATGACGGCAGAAGCTGACAGCTGACAGTCCGAGGTACCATGCGCTCATGCGGCTCGAGCTGTGGTCGGTCGTCTTCGCTGCGAGTCTTGTCGGCTGTGGTGGGCGCGAGCCTGCGGTCGGCCCCGCGCCTGCGGCGTCAGCGGCGGGGCCGGTCGTGGCGGCGCCCGTGAGCGTCGACGCGGGGGCGGCCGGGGCGAGCGTGCCCCCTGCGACGAGCACGGCGACGACGCCGTCGTTCGCCGACGACCTCGCGTTCCTCACCAAGCACGGGCCCGTGCATCTCCTCGCGGGGCCGGGGGGCGCGCGGGTGGCGGTCTCGGCGAAGTACCAGGGGCGCGTCATGACGAGCGCGGTCGATGCGGAGGGCCAGAGCTTCGGCTGGATCAACCGCAGCTTCATCGACGCCGCGAAGACCGGCACCCAGTTCGACAACTACGGCGGCGAGGATCGCTTCTGGCTCGGCCCGGAGGGCGGCCAGTTCGGGCTGTATTTCCCGCCCGGAAAGCCCTTCGCCTTCGACACCTGGCAGGTGCCTGCGGCGATGCAGGAGGGAGCCTGGGAGACGTCCGACGCGACGCCACTCCACGTGACGCTCAAGCGATCGATGACGGTGACGAACTGGAGGGGCACGACGTTCACCATCGACGTCGAGCGCACGATCTCGCTGGTCGAGGTCGCGTCGGCGGGCGCGGTGAAGGCCGTCGCCTACGAGACGGTCAACAGGATCACGAACAAGGGCAAGGCGGCGTGGAAGCGCGACACCGGGCTGCCCTCGATCTGGATCCTCGCCATGTTCGCGCCCTCGCCGGACGCGCGCGTGATCGTCCCGTTCGAGACCGCGGCCGCGAAAGGCACGCCTATCGTGAACGACGCGTACTTCGGAAAGGTCCCCGCCGAGCGGCTGGCCGTGCACGACGCCAAGGGCTTCCTCGTCTTCACGTGCGATGGCCAGCAGCGCGGAAAGATCGGCGTGGGTCCGGCGCGCGCGAAGCCGATGCTGGGTAGCTACAGCGCGCAGGCGAACCTGCTCACCGTGGTCCGCTACGACAAGCCGAGGACGGTGAACCCGCCGTACGTCAACAGCATGTGGGAGAAGCAGAAGCTCCCGTACAGCGGCGACGTCGTGAACAGCTACAACGACGGCTCGCCGGGTCCGGGCAAGCCCCCGCTCGGCGGGTTCTACGAGATCGAGACGAGCTCGCCGGGCGCCGAGCTCCAGCCGGGCCAGTCGCTCGTGCACACGCACCGCACGACGCATTTCGTCGGTGAGCAGGCCGCGCTCGAGCCGCTAGCGAAACAGCACCTCGGCGTGTCGCTCGCCGACGTTCGCTAGGTTCGCTGGCTCACGCGCGCGCGAGCGGGGTCGGCTTCGGTGCGGGCGCCTTCGCGGGCGCGGCGGCCTTCGCGGGCTTCGCGTTCGGCTTCGTCTTCGCGCTCGGCGGGGGCACCTTGGCCTTCACCTTCTGATCGGGCTTTGCGTGCTTCGCCTTCGCGGGCGGCGCGGCCTTCGCGGTCGGCTTCACCTTCGACGCGGCGTGCGGCTTCGCGGCGTGCGGCGTGCCCGCGGGCTTGCTGACCGGCGCCAGCTTCGCGACCGTCTGGGACTGTGTCGCCAGCTCGTGCGCGGTGGCGTCGCCCTTCTTCGCGGGATTGGCGCCTGCCGCTTGGGCGGACGCGATCCCGGCGAGGACGACGGCAACGGACAGGAGGCAGCGAGCGAGGGTTCTCGGCATCGGGGTACCGTCGCATCCAGCAACGGGGGTGCCGTGGGCCCCTCGCCAGTCGCTCCGCAGGGTTGGTGAGGTCGGCAAGCCGGATTCAGCCCTCAATCGAGGACGGGAGTCCTCGAAAAATGCGGACGACGGTCAGCTCCGGAGGCCTCGCGCGTCCCGCTCCAAGGATTCCACCGAACGGATGTGGTACTCGCGCGGCTCCTCCGCCCAGAGCCAGATCCCGCCGTCCCGCAGGGTGAACGACACCGCATGCCGGGAGGCGTTCTCGAGGACGACGCGGAGAGGCGTCTCGTTCGCCCAAGGCCAGGCGACGATGGTCCACGTCTCGGTCGCGGACTCGAGCTCCGCGGACGCCGCGGTCTCGCGGAAACGGGCCAGTGCGTCGCGGCTCGCCTTGGTCAGGCGTTTCTCTTCGGGCCAAACGATCATGAGCGCACCATCGCATGGGGGCGCCGCGGCGGAGCCCCAAAAAGCAGATGGCCACCGAGCGCTCGCGCGCCGGTGACCACTGCCTGCTCGTGGCTAGCTGCGGCGTGAGCCGCGGCGAGTCACTTCTTCGCGGGAGCGGGCGTCGTGCCAGCCGCGCCGGGCTTCTTCTTGGTGGCCGGGTTGGTCGTGGTCGTGGTCGTGTCCGTCTTGGTCGTGTCCGTCTTGGTCATGTCCGTCGACGGGGTCGCCGGCGCGGCCATCGAGTCCGTGGACGGGGTCGTGGTGCCCATGCCCGAGCCCGTGGAGGGCGTGGCCGGGGTCGCGGGGACGGCGGGGGTCGTCGTCGACGTGGACGTCGAGGTCGACGTGTCCGTCATCGAGCCGGACGTGTTCTCGGGGGACTTCGCCGGGGGATCGCCGCCGCAAGCGGTGGCAGCAGCGGCGAGCGCGATGGCGGTGAAGAGGACGAGAGACTTCATGGTGAGCTCCTGATTTCGTGTGGGGCCGCGTTCGAGGCGAACGAGGTTTTCGAGGATTGTTCGAGGTTTTTTCGAGTTTGAGCGGCCTCGGCCAGCTCCCGATTGCGCGGCGGCGATGCACCACCCATGCCTACGGGAGCCTTGCGGGGCCTTGAATCGAGCTAAGAGTAAGAGATCATTCAGTGACTATTTGCAGCACCCCCGGTTGCCGCAGTGGCGGAATGACGCGCCCGTTCGTGGTGGTGCAAGGGTGAGGCGCTTCTGCGTGCCCCGGAGGGCTCGCTGAGGCGTTTTTGTACGGTCCAGGTGGGCCGAGCGGGGGTTGAACCCGCGACCTACGGATTAAAAGTCCGCAGCTCTACCGACTGAGCTATCGGCCCGAAGCGATGACGCACCGTCGTTACCGCGCTTAATCGCCGGGGGGAAGCGTCGTTTCCT
>JAYTHX010000508.1:0-8191 GCA_043732195.1 Polyangiaceae bacterium | reverse complement strand
ACTACGACTACTACCAGCCCGAGGCGTACGTCCCGTCGAGCGACACGTACATCGACAAGGACGCGATCATCAACGACCAGATCGACCGCATGCGCCACTCGGCGACGCGCGCGCTGCTCTCGCGTCGGGACGTGATCATCATCGCGAGCGTGAGCTGCATCTACGGCATCGGCTCGGCGGAGAGCTACGCGGGGCTGCTCATCGACCTCAAGGTGGGCGAGGAGTTCCGGCGGGACAACCTGCTTCGCATGCTTGTCGACATCCAGTACGAGCGAAACGACGTCGACTTCCACCGCGGTACGTTCCGCGTGCGCGGCGACGTGGTCGAGGTATTCCCGGCCTACGAGGCCGACACCGCGGTGCGCATCGAGTTCTTCGGCGACGTGGTGGAGGCGATCCGCGAGGTCGACCCCATCCGCGGCAAGGCGAAGGGCAACCTCGAGCGCTATGCCATCTTCCCCGGCTCCCACTACGTCACGCCGCAGGAGCAGATGCGCCGCGCCGTCTCACAGATCCGCGACGAGCTCCGCGAACGCCTCGACTTCCTCGACAAGTCGGTGCGCTTCGTCGAGAAGCAGCGCCTCGAGCAGCGGACCCTCTACGACATCGAGATGATGGAGCAGATGGGCTTCTGCAACGGCATCGAGAACTACTCGCGGCATCTCTCGAACCGGAAGTCCGGTGAGCCGCCGCCCACGCTCATCGACTACTTCCCGAAGGACTTCCTCCTCATTCTCGACGAATCCCACCAGACGGTGCCGCAGATCGGCGCGATGTACCGCGGCGACCGCGTCCGCAAGGAGACGCTCGTGGAGTACGGCTTCCGTCTGCCGAGCGCGCTCGACAACCGGCCGCTCCAGTTCGAGGAGTTCGAGGGGCACATCAAGAACTGCATCCACGTGTCGGCCACGCCCGGCGACTACGAGATGGGAAAGGCGAAGGGGACGTTCGTCGAGCAGGTCATCCGGCCGACCGGCCTCACCGATCCCGAGGTCGAGGTTCGCCCGGTATCGGGTCAGGTCGACGACCTGCTCGTCGAGATCCGCGACCGCGCCTCGAAGAACGAGCGTGTCCTCTGCACCACGCTCACGAAGCGCATGGCCGAGGATCTCACCGACTACTACCGCGAGCTCGGCGTCCGGATCCGCTACCTGCACTCCGACATCGACACGCTCGAGCGCATCGACATCCTGCGCGACCTCCGCCTCGGCGAGTTCGACGTGCTGGTCGGCATCAACCTCCTGCGCGAGGGGCTCGACCTGCCCGAGGTCTCGCTCGTCGCGATCTTCGACGCCGACAAGGAAGGCTTCTTGCGCAGCCCGCGCTCGCTCATCCAGACCATGGGCCGCGCCGCGCGAAACCTGAACGGCCGCGTCATCATGTACGCCGACAACATCACGAACGCGATGCGGCGCGCGATGGACGAGACCGATCGCCGTCGTGTGATCCAGGAGGCCTACAACGAGGAGCACGGGATCATTCCCGCGACCGTCATCCGCGCGGTCATGAACATCAACCCCGCCTCCGGCACCACCGACTACTTCGAGATCCCGAAGGTGCCGAAGGCGGGCAAGAACGGCAAGCTGGCGGACGTCGACATCACCGAGCAGATCCGCGCGATGCGCACCGAGATGTTCACCGCCGCCGAGGCGCTCGACTTCGAGCGCGCCGCACGCTTGCGAGACGAGCTGAAGCAGCTCGAAGGATTGGCAGGCAAGGAGGGCATCGTGATCGACGCCTCGACGTACGACCCTTACGCCGGCGGTACCAAGAAGGCCAAGGCTCGCTCCTCACGTGGCTCGGGGAGCAGCAACAACGCCGCGAGCAAGGCCAAGGCAAGCGGCAGCCGGGGCCGCTACAAGCGCTAGTTCAAGGTCGCGTCGGGTGCGTGCACTGTGCATGCGTCTCCCTCGCAACGGCCGGTGAGGCGAAGGCGGTTCTTCGCGAACCATTGGTAGCCGGCGTCCAGCAGGTGCGAGATGCCGGGGATCCGCGTGAGCGCCACCAGCGGGCCGAGGCCTGCTGCGGAGTACATGCGACGGAAGACCTCCACGCCGTCCACGAAGGACCCGTCGGGGAGGCGCGCCTGGATGCGCGCCATGAGATCGGCCTGCGTGCGCCCGATGCTCGCGGCCACGAAGTCCGGGGCCGCAATGTCGGTGAAGCGCACGCGCGACCGGCGGTCGAGCCGGCGCACGAACGCCACCTCCCTCGCGCAGAGCGGGCAGGCGCCGTCGAAGAACACCTCGACGGCGGGGACCGAGGACGGAAACGATGCGGTCATGGGGTTCCGGTCTCGTCGATCTCGAGCAGGTGGCCCGAGCGGCGAGCCTTGGTCTCGAGGTAGGCGCGGTTGTGGTGGCCCGGCGGGATCGCATGGGGAATACGCTCCAGCACCGGCATGCCGAGCGCGACGAGCTGGCGGGTCTTGTCGGGGTTGTTCGTGAGCAGGCGCACGGAGCGGACCCCGAGGGTGCGGAGCATCGCCACCCCGATCCCGTAGTCGCGCTCGTCGTCGCGGAAGCCGAGCGCGAGGTTCGCGTCGACGGTGTCGAGGCCCTGCTCCTGCTGGAGCGCATAGGCCCGGATCTTGTTGATCAGCCCGATGCCGCGACCTTCCTGGCGCAGGTACAGGACCACGCCTCGCGGGAGCGCGCCCACGTGGGCGAGCGCCCGCTCCAGCTGGTCGCGGCAATCACAACGTAGCGACCCGAGCACGTCGCCGGTCATGCACTCCGAATGGAGGCGCACCGGGACGCCCTCGACGCCCCATACGTCTCCGCGGACGACCGCGACGTTCTCGCGACCGTCGGCGTCGTTGGAAAACACCAGCACGCGGAAGTTGCCGTGCCGCGTCTGCAGCTCGGCCGAGGCCTCGACGCTGACGCAAACCGCAGGAGATCGCTTGGGGTCGTTCATCATCACTCCGGCAAGAGCACCGTGTCGATCACGTGAATGACGCCGTTGGACGCCTGAATGTCGGCCTTCGTGACCATGGCCTTGCCGACGTGAAGCATGCCGCTCGACGCGTCGAGCTTGAGCTCCTTGCCGTTGACCGTCTTTGCGGTGCTGAGCTTCATCGCGGCGGCCGAGCCGATGTTCCCCGAGACCACGTGGTACGTGAGGATCGCCTTGAGCTTGTCCTTGTTCTCGGGCTTGAGGAGGCTCTCCACCGTTCCGGCGGGCAGCTTCGCGAACGCCTCGTCGGTCGGCGCGAAGAGGGTGAAGGGACCGGGGCCGCGCAGCGTGCTCTCGAGGTCCGCGGCCTTGACGGCAGCAAGGAGCGTCTTGAACGAGCCGGCCGCGTTCGCGGTGTCGACGATGTCCGACTTGGTCATGCTGGTGGCGCCAGCGGCAGCCGCGGGCGGCGTCATCTTGCCGGCCGTGGTCGGATCCTGCGCGGGGGTCGCGGACTCGCCGCCACAAGCGACGAGCGTGAGCGTGGCAGCGACGAAGGCCGAGCGAAACGTGAGACGGAGCATGGGAGAACCTCTTTGGGATGGGGCCGGAGGATCCGGCTGACACATGTCTAACAATTGTCTAACTTCTGTCAAGGCATTGACCGGAGCTTGTCCACGGGGGATGCTCATCGCATGACCAAGCGGTTGCCGCCCTCGAGCGCCGACTCGAGCCCGGGAGACCCGCTCGCCGGCGCGTCGATCCGCGTGGTCGCGAACCGCACCGGGATCGCCGCCGACACGCTCCGCGTCTGGGAGCGGCGCTACGGCTTTCCCAAGCCCGAGCGCCGTCCCGGCGGCAGCCGGATCTACTCCGAGGAAGACATCGCGCGCCTCCGCCTGCTGGCGCGCGCGCTCGATGCGGGCTTCCGACCAAGCGAGGTCGTGCCGCTGTCCTTCGCGGACGTGACCAGGCTCGTCGACGCTTCGATCGCCGATGCGCCGGCGCCCGCCACCGCGTCGGACGCCGCGCGTTCGCGCTCGGCGCGGACGCCCTACGTGGGGGCGCCCGTCGATGCCGCGCTGGTCGCGCTGCGCGCCGACGATCTCGTCGGGCTGCGCGCCGTTCTGCGCGCGGCAGCCATCGCGCTCGGACCGCGCACCTTCGTGACCGACGTCGCGCATCCGCTCGCGTTGCGCGTCGGCGAGCTCTGGGCGCAGGGGCTGCTCGAGGTACGCCACGAGCATCTGGCGAGCGCATGCCTCACCTCGCAGCTGCATCTCTTGCTGGGCGCGCTCGACGACGGCGTGCGCTCGCCAACGGTGCTCCTCGCGACGCTGTCGGGCGAGCCGCACGTCCTGGGGCTCGACATGGTGGGCGTGTATCTCGCGGCGAGCCTCGCCGCGCCGCACCTGCTCGGCGCCGACACTCCGCCCGCGCAGATCACCGAGGCCGCGCGTGCGTTCGCCGTCGACGTGGTCGGCATCTCGATCTCACCCGCCGCCGACGGAGCGGCGGCGGCGATCGCCCTCGCGGCGATCGCCAAGGCGCTCCCGGCCCGCACCGAGCTCTGGCTCGGCGGCGGCGGCGCGCGTCCGGTCGCGATTGCGGCGCCCACGGCGCGGCTCTTCGTGACGTGGCCGGACATCGACGCTGCGCTCGCCGCGTGGCGCGCCGGCGCGCGCAAGCGCTGAACGGCGCGGCTTCCGCTCTCGTCACGTTGCTGTGCGCACGCTTAACGAGCGGACCGGCGCGTCCGTTGTTCCGAGCAGGATGCCTCGTCTGTCTTGCACGATCGTCGGGGTCGCCGCTGCGGCCGCCGCGCTCCTCTCCGTCGCCTGCGTCGTCGTCGAGCCGCCTGCCGATGGCGCCGCGGACGGGCCGCCGGTCTCCGTGCGTGACGACGGGGACGGCGGGTGGGAGAGCGGTCCCGCGCGCGTCGCGGGTGGGCTCGAGAGTGGCGTCATCGGGGACACTGCGGAGGCCGGCGATGCGCTGGCCCCGGAGGCCGCTGTTCCGCCGGTCGATCCGCCGGTCGATCCGCCGGTCGATCCGCCGCCGCCGGTTCCGACCTTCGGGTGCGGCGCGTCCACCACCTCGGTAGGCTTCCTCGGGAGCCAGCGCGTCGACGTCGCTGGCACGGGCCGCACCTACGAGCTCTATGTGCCTGCCGACTACGACAGCACCCGCGCGTATCCGATCGTCTTCGCCTTTCATGGCGACGGCGGCACGGGCGCCGGCCTCCGCAGCTCCTTCCACCTCGAGGCGGCGTCGTCAGGACAGGCGTTCATCGTCTACCCCGACGGCACCGGCAAGACCTGGCACAACGACACCTTGCCGACGCTCACGCCCGACATCGCGTTCATCGATGCGATCGTCGACTCGCTGGTCGTGAGTCACTGCGTGGACTCAACACGTATCTTCGCGACGGGCATGTCACGAGGGGCATATTTCGCGAATCAGCTCGTGTGCCGGAGTCGCACGGCGTTTCGCGCCGTCGCGTCCCATTCGGGCGGCGGACCGTTCGGCGTCGACAGCAGCGACTGGGACGGGCAGGGGCACCTGAAATGCAATGCGACCCTCAGCGCGCTGCAGGTGCACGGGCTCGCCGACTACGTGGTGCCGCCGAGCGAGGGCTACAAGCCGCGTGACTTCTGGCGAGGGCAGAACGGCTGCGCGGCGACCACCAGCGCATCCGGTACGAGCCCGTGCATCGCGTACGACGGCTGCGCGCGACCGGAGGTGTGGTGCGCGATCCCCGGCCTCGGGCACCAGCTCTGGTCGAACGCGCCGCAGGTGACATGGGACTTCTTCGCCTCCGCACCGTAGAAGTCCCGAGCACCGACGTCGCCGCTTCGGCGCGCGGGTCAGAGCAGCTCGGTGCGGCCGGCGGCCTTCAGCGCCTCGACCACGAGCCGTACGTCCTGGGCGCGTTCGCGCGGGATCACCAGGATCGCGTCCTCGGTCTCGACGACCACGAGATCGTTCACGCCCACCAGCGCGACCACCTTCTTGCCGCCGCCCATCGTGCGCACCAGGTTGTTCTTCGCGTCGATGGCGATCGCGCCCGGCGCGAGCGCGTTGCCCGCGGCGTCCGGCGCCCCGAGCTCCCAGGCCGACTGCCAGCTGCCGACGTCGTTCCAACCGAACTCGCCCGGCACCACCGCCAGGCCCTCCGCCTTCTCCATGACGCCGTGATCGATGGAGACGCTGGGCAGCGTCGGGAAGATCGATTTCAGGACCTCGAGCTCCTTCGCAGTGCCCGCGGCGTCGTCGATCTGCTTCACGCCGGCGGCGAGGGCGGGGAGGTGCTGCGCGACGAGCGAGGCCATGTCGCGCGCGCGAAAGAAGAACATCCCGGCGTTCCACAGGTGCTTGCCGCCCGCGAGGAACTGCTCGGCGCGCGGGCGATCGGGCTTCTCGACGAAGCGCGCCACGCTCTTCGCGCCCGTCTTGCCTTCGATTTCGTCCCCGATCTCGATGTAGCCGTACCCGGTCTCCGGGCGCGTCGGGACGATGCCCACCGTGGTCACGCGCCCGGTGGCGGCGGTCTGCAGCGCGCGCTCGAGCACGTTGCGGAACTCCTCCTCGTTCGCGATGAAGTGGTCGCTCGGGAGCACCGCCACGATCGCCTCGGGGTCGAGGCGCGCGATGGCGGCGGTCGCCCAGGCGATGCAGGGCGCGGTGTTGCGCGGCGCGGGCTCGCACAGGATCTGGGATCGCGGCACGCCGGGCACCGCCGCCGCGGTCGCCGCCGCGAGGTGCTCGCCGGTCACGACCACCACGCGGTCCGGCGTCACGAGCGGCGCCAGGCGGCGAACGGTCGAAGCGAGGAGGGTCTCCTCGCTGGCGCCGGCGAGGGGCAGGAGCTGCTTCGGCCGTAGCGCCCGCGACGCCGGCCAGAACCGGGTGCCCGCTCCTCCTGCCATGATCACCGCGTAGACCTTCGCCATGGCCGGAGCATGGCACAACAAAGGCCGAAAAGTCGCGTGATCACGGCACCTCCTCTACAACGATGGTCCGTGCAGCGCCCGCTTGCCATCCTCCTCTTTCTCGTCGTTTCCGTGCTCGGGATCCTCGGCCTCGCGGGCTGCGAACGCGACGGCGTCCCGCCTCTGATCGAGGTCACCGAGGTCTCGCCGCGCGAGATCGAGGTCGGCGATCGGCTCGAGCTCAAGGGCGCCGGATTTCCCCAGGGCCGGACTGCGCGCGTCACCTTCCGCGGGACGATGTGGCGGCCCGGCCAGACCCCCGTGACCGGCGCGACCATCGAGGCCGAGGGCTACGTCGTCGGGACCGATCGCATCGAGGTCGTGGTCAGCGAGCCGCTCGAGGAGCGCTTCTGCGGCCACGGCGATCACGCCGCCCACACCACGATGAACGGCGATCTCGAGGTGGCGTTTGCCTCGAGCACGCCCGGAGCGCCGCCGCTCGTGGGCATCATGCGCGGCCTGAGCCTCGACGTCTCGCCCGCCTCGGTGCGCTCGAGCGTCGTCGAGTCGCGCATCGCGGAGGGACAGCGCGTGCTCGCGTTCCTCGGCGTCACGCCCGGCCCCGCCTCGCCGCGCGGCCTCCCCATCGAGCAGCTCGTCGCCGGATCGCCCGGCGAGCGCGCCGGCTTCCAGGTCGGCGACCTCGTTGCCGTGGTCGACGGCGTGCACGTGCGCGAGATCGCCGACGTCGCTCCGGCCTCGGCGCGCAGCACACAGATCACGCTCCGCCACGGCGACTCGAACAGCGACGACGTGAAGACGGTGCCGATGATCGGCTACGCTGGCGAGCGCATCCCGTCGGAGTATGCGCCGGCGCTCCTCCTCGTCGGCCTGGCGCTGGCGGTGCTCGTGCTGCTCGTCCTGCCTGCGCCTGCGGTCTTCTCCGCGCTCGAGCAGCGCGTGGCCCGCCGCCTGCGCGGGGGAGGCTTGAAAGCATCGGTCTTCGTGCTGTTCGGACGCGGTCCGCGCGCCATCTTCTCGGCGCTCGCCTCGATCCTGCTTGCGACGTTCGCGCTCGGTCCGTACGTGGCCTCGGCCGATCTCGATGCCGGCGTCCTGCTCGTCGCCGCCATCGCGCTGCTGCTCGGCTCCCGCGTCGCGGCGACCCGCGGCGCCATGGCCTCGGTGCGCGCGGCGGCCGATGTCGGGCTCGCGGGCCTCGTGCTCGCGGCCGCCATCGCCGGCGTCGTTGTCCACGGCGGTGCGCTGCGCCTCGCCGAGATCGTCCGCGCGCAGGGCGGCGCGCCGTGGGAGTTCGCCGCCGTGCGTCAGCCGGTGGCCTGCGCGCTGGCCTTCGCGTA
>JAYTHX010000507.1:0-22482 GCA_043732195.1 Polyangiaceae bacterium | reverse complement strand
CGCGTCCGGCGTGCTCGGCCCCGCGGAGATCCGCGAGATCGGCAAGGCGCTCGCGGCGGCGCGCGTCCTCCGGCGCTTCCTCTCGGTGCGCCGCGCGCGCTGCGCGGTGCTCTTCGAGGCCTGCGCCACCGACCCCACGCTCGACACCCTGGCCGACGAGCTGGCGAGCGCGTTCGACGCCGATGGCACGCTCTCCGATCGCGCGAGCCCGCGCCTCAAGGAGCTCCGCAGCGAGTACCAGGCCGCGCGCACGCGCATGCTCGCGCGCCTCGACGACCTGATGGCGAAGTACGAAGGGATCCTCCAGGATCGCTACGTCACCGAGCGCGAGGGTCGCTACGTCGTGCCCGTTCGCTCGGATGCGCACGAGCGCTTCCCGGGCATCGTGCACTCGACCAGCGCGAGCGGCGCGACGCTCTTCGTGGAGCCGCGTGCCGTCATCCCGATGGGGAACCGCCTGAAGGTGCTCGAGGCCGAGGTGCAGCGCGAGGAGGTCGCGATCTACGCGCAGCTCTCGGGACGCATCGGCGATCTCCTCCCGAGTGTGGTGGGCGCGGTGGCCGCCCTCGCGCGCGCCGACGTGCGCGCGGGCACGGCGCGGCTCGCCGTCGATCTTCATCTCCACTTCGCCGACCTCACGGACGAAGCGCGGCTCGACCTCGTGGGCGCGCGTCATCCCCTCCTTTTGATCGACGTGATCGAGGCCGGTGTCGCCGATCCACTCGAGGCCGTGATCCCCAGCGATCTGTCGATCGCGGCGCGCCGCGCCGTGGTGGTCAGCGGCCCCAATGCCGGTGGCAAGACCGTCGCGCTCAAGACGATGGGCCTCGTCGCGCTGATGGTGCGCGCGGGCCTCCCCGTCCCCTGCGGTGACGGCAGCACGGTCGGCATCTTCGAGGTCGTGCTCAGCGACGTCGGCGACGACCAGAGCATGTCGAAGAACCTGTCCACGTTCAGCGCCCACGTGCGGAACCTGGTGCGCATCCTCGACGACACGCAGCCCGGCGCGCTGGTCCTGCTCGACGAGCTGGCCGGCGGCACCGATCCCCGCGAGGGCGAGGCGCTCGCCGCAGGCATGCTCGACTCACTCACCGCGCGCGGCGGCGCAGTGGTCATCACCACGCACTACGAGGGCCTCAAGGCCCTCGCCCTCGCCGACGACCGCTTCGCGAACGCCAGCATGGGGTTCGACATCGCGCACATGAGCCCGACGTTCCGCCTCGCGCAGAACGTCCCGGGCAGCTCCAGCGCGCTCGCCGTGGCCCGCAAGTTCGGCCTGCCGAGCACGGTGATCGAGCGGGCGGAGAAGTTCCTCACCCGCGAGGACGTGCAGTTCGAGAGCGTCGTGAAGAAGCTGAACGACGAGCGCGCCGCCCTCGAGCTCGCCCGCGCCGCCGCGGCCCGCCGCGAGGCCGAGGCCGACGCGCTGCGCGAGCAGCTCGCCGGCGAGCTACGCGCCGCGCGCGATCGCGAGCAGCGTCAGCTCTCCAAGGAGGCCGAGTCGCTGCTCGCCGCCGTCCGCCGCGCGCGCGAGGAGCTGCGCGAGGTGCAGGCGCGCCTTCGCTCGAAGAAGCTCGATGTCGCGTCCGCGAAGGACGCGGAGAAGATCCTCGATCGCGTCGCGGCGCAGGTGGCGATCGGCGGCGAGCTGGAGCCGCTGCTCGTCAAGGACGGCGATGCGTCGGCGGACCATCCGGCGATCGCCGACGCCGCGACGCTCAAGAGGGGCACGCGCGTGTGGGTCCCGCGCGTGCGCGCGGAGGCGGAGGTCCTCGACCTCCTCGCCGACGGCACGGTGCGCGTGCAAGCCGGCCCGATGCGCCTCGTCCTCCCCGCGGCCGATCTGCGCCTCGCGGTCGACAAGCAGGCGGAGCCAGAGCCGAAGAAGAAGGGTGCGCGCCCCGCCGGGGCGACGGGCCCCGCCGCTCCGGGCAGCGGAGGTCGCGATCCGCACGGCCTGGAGACCGCGCTGCAGACCACCGACAACACCGTCGATCTCCGCGGCCTGCGCAGCGAGGACGCGGTCACGCTGGCCATCACGTTCCTCGATCGCTCGATCAACGACAACCGCCACGTGTGCTTCCTCCTGCATGGCCACGGCACCGGCGCGCTCAAGGACGCCGTGCGGCGCGAGCTCAAGGCGAGCCCCTACGTCCGCTTCTTCCGCGCCGGCACGACGGGCGAAGGCGGCGACGGCGTGACCATCGCCTGGCTCTCGTAGTCTTCTCATCGCCCGAGCCCCAACCGGTCACGACCACAGCGTCGAGGTGCTAGCTGCGGGTCGTCGAGTTCGACGCGTGGGAGGGGCGGCGACCGCGCGTCTTCTGCTTCGTGCGCGCGAACGGCTGCGGATCCTCGCCGGCCCGGAAGGCGACGCGGATCGGGTTCGGGCGCAGCGCCGGCGCGCGCGCCGCGAGCGCCTCGTACGGGGCGCGGCCCACGAGGCGCTGCTCGTTCACGAGCGTCGCCCAGATCGCGCCCTCGCGCTGCTCGGCGCGCTCGCAGTCGCGCGGGTCGAAGCGCAGCTCGGCCTCGAACGGCTTCTTCTTCGCGCCCAGGATCCCCTCGCGTAGCCCGCGCGCCGCGAGATCGCGGAACACGCTCGTGCCGAAGCGATCGTAATAGAGAATGGTGTGCGCGGTGGAGACGGCGCCCGCCCATGGATAGCTGCGCAGCGCCCAGCCGCTCGAGAGCTCCTGGAGCTGCTCGTCGACGTCGGCACGCTCGTCGTCGGTCTTCCAGAGCGTCATCGGCTCGAAGAAGATCCCGAGCCCGAGCTGGTCGCCCTCGAGCTCCCACGTCTCACGGATGCCGAACCGCGAGGGCTCCTGCGCTACCAGCGAGCCGTGCGTGAGCCCGAACTCGCCGACGATGTAGACCGCCAGCTGATCGCGGTGGTCGTCGAGGAAGTCGAGCGTCGAGATGGCCTCGTCGTGCGTCTCGGTCGGAAACTCGGTGAAGCACATCGCCTCCGCGGCGATGCCCGCGCGCGAGAGGTGCCCCATCACGTCGTGCACGACCTCGATGGGCGCGCCCTTGTCGATCAGCTTGAGGACGCGCGGCGAGCCGGACTCGACGCCCAGCGCACAGGCCACGGCGCCCGCCTTGCGGAGCGTCTCGGCGCGCTCCTGCGTGAGGTACTTCTCCGGCTTGAGATCGGTCGCCCACCGGATGTGTAGGCCGGAGTCGATGATCGCCTGCGAGAGCTTCACGATGGTCTTGGGCGCGACCGAGTCCTGGGACAGATAGAAGTACTTCGTGCCGTGCTTCTCGGAGAGCGCACGCAGGTGCTCGGTGATCGCCGCGACCTCGCGTTCGCGATAGATCGCGGTACCAACCTCGGCGAGGCCGTAGTGGCAGAAGGTGCACTTGCCCCAGTAACAGCCGCGCGTCGGGTCGTAAGGGAGCACGAGGCGCGGCGCAAGGTAGAGCGACAGCGGCAGCCCGTCGAAGTCGGGCGAAGGGAGGACCTTGAGATCCTCCATGCCGTGCCCGGCGAGCCAGCGCGCGCCCAGCAGCCGGTCGCGCACCACCACGTTCGCGCACTCGCGCAGTGGGCGTTCCTCCTCGAGCGCGCGCACCAGGCCGAGCAGCGTGTGCTCGCCCTCGAACACGCAGGCCGAGTCGAACGGTCCGAGCGCCTTCGCGAGCCGCTGCCCGGACAGGCGGATCATCATCTGCGTGATGCCGGGACCGCCGCACGTGACGTGGACGTCGGGCAGCGCGCGCTTGATCTTCAGCGCGAACGCATACGCTGGCTGGAGCTGACCGGGAAAACACACCGAGAGGCCGACGACGTCGACCTTCGCCTCGCGTAGCCGCGGGACGAGGGTGTTGATCACATAGTCGTCGAATGGATCGGCGGCGGCGCTGCCGGCGCGATCCACCTCGTCCATGGTGGTGAGCCCGAACGGCGTGCGGTACGCGGTGAAATCGAGGTGGAGGGGGTGGTGCGTCGCGGAGACGACGCGCAGCGCCGCGTCGATGGTCGCGACCGCGCACGCATAAGCGTCGGGGTCGTGGAACGCCGCCTCGTCCCGCAGCGTGTCCTTCGCGCGGGCGATCCCGTCGGGGACTGCCTTGGCCTCCGCGCGCGTGCGGACGAGCGCCGCGTACTCGAGCTGCTCGGCATGCGCGAGGGTCGGCTGCCGATCGAGCTGCGCGAGGCGCCCCTCGAGGCGGTCGCGGAGGCCGGCGAGCGAGCCCGGCGAGAGCAGCTGGTCGAAGGCCTCGATGTTGGCGTCGATCGGGAGCACCTCGACCCCGTTGGCCCGCAGGAACCCCGTGAGCATGGGCACCGCGAGGTACGGAGCGGTCGGATCACAGGTCGGCGGGTAGACGAGCGCAACGCGCATGGGGCCGCTCCCCATAGCACGGGGCTCGGCGGAGGCCAGGAACGGCCAGATCAAGGCGGCGCCTGCGAGAGCAGCCTCCCGACCGCAGCGTCCACCTCCTCGAACGCCCCCTGGAACGAACCGAGGTGCGCCGCGCGCACCACGCTTTCTCGATCCACCACGATGATCGACTGCCCTCAGCTGCGAGGGGGGCGGGCGGGACCGCGGCGCGCTGCGAGACGCCGCCTCCGCAGGCCCCGAGCACCCGCCCCGTCGCCGGCGCCACGGTCAGCCCGCGCGCGCTCATCCCGAGGTTCATCAATCGAGTCTAGAGCGTGTTGCCGAGCGGCGTCTGCCAGGGGCGCGTCGTGAGCGCGACGTGCTTCAACTCGGCGGAGAGCCGCGCCGATCCGGCGCCCGGCACCGCCGCCGTCGCCGGCGCCGGCGCCGGCAGAGGGGCCGGCTCCGAGCCGGGACCCCAGAGCGTGGGCCGACCGAAGAACTGTTCTGCGAGAGCCGGCGAGCCCGCGAAGTCGTGATGCAGTATGTTGGCGCGGCACGCCGAGTCGAGGGGCACGCTGGGCGACTCGAGGAACTGGTGCCAGAGCATCATCCCGCACGACGGCTCATTCATGCCTTCGCTCGTCGGCGACTGGTGGATGACGCCGTGTGCGGCGCGCGGAAGCACGATGAGGCCCTGGGAAGCGGCGACGTAGTGCGGGGCGATCGCCTCGGCAAACTCGAGCGGCGTCTGCGGGTCGAGCGTCCCGTTCATCATCAAGACGGGGACGTTCGAGCTCGGGTACTTCCCCACGAGCGCATCCGGCCGGTAGCGCGGCCACATGTCGTAGGCGTCGCGCAGCTTCGGGTCGTACGCGGTGAAGACGGCGTCCGAGAGCAGGTCAGCGAGGTCCTTGCGCGAGATCGGCGGATCCTCCTCGAGCTCGGAGAAGGCGATATGCATTCCCAGCATGTCGGACGCGAGGTTCTTCGTACCGTCAGCGCCCTCGAACCCGGCGAAGCCTTCGCCGAGGTCTGCGGTCAGGACCGACTCGAACTTCTTGAGCGCGAGGATGTCGTCGGCATCGCAGCGCAGGATGCGGAACGCGGTCGCGGGAACCAGCGCGCGGAGCTCGAAGCTCGCGATGAACATCCCGTAGAGCTTTCGCAGCGACGTGCCGTTGATCTTCGTGAGCCCCGCGCACCTGCCGGTATTCGCCTTCGCGATCGCGGCCCGCACCGACTCGACGGGATCGGCGCCGAGCTTCGCGCCGCACACCGCGTCCGCCGCGCACTCGGCCATGTACTTCTTGCCGACGCGGTCGAACCAGTAACCCATCTTCAGATAACTACAGAGGCCGGACTGACAGACCCCGTCGAGCGCAACCGCTGTCGGCTGCGCGGGAAAGAGCTGCAGATAGCGCTGCGCCCAGTACGTGCCGTACGAGATGCCGTAGACGTGCACCTGCTGCCCTGGCGTGCGCACGCGCTCGATGACGTACCCGACGTCGCGCGCCGCGGTGGTCGTCGAGAACGTCGCGAGGCCGGGAATACCCCAGCGGATCTTCATCTCCCTAAGGCAGCTCGCGTAATCGAACGAGAGACTGCCGCGCTCTCGCGCATTCGGACAATCGAGCCGCTCCGAACGACCGGTGCCGCGGTGATCGGGAATGTAGACGTCGAGCGCGCCGTCCGCCTGCGCGATCTCGTCGGCGAGCGGCTCGAGGCCATCACCTGCGCCGCCGGGTCCGCCCTGGAGCAGCCACAGCTGGCGGTGCGGGCCCGGCGCCGCGCCGCGCAGCCGCTTGACGAAGAATGTCACCTTCCCGTCGTCCGGCGCATTCCAATCGAGGGGGACCTCGACGTTCGCGCATTCGGCCCGCGTGTCCTTCCCGCCGGTCACGAGCGAACACGTATCGAACTCGATGCGCCCGAGGAGCGGCGCCGGCGACATGGCCGGCCGCGTTCGCTCTGCGATCGTCGCGGTCACGGGCTTGTCGACGGCCGGCGCGTCGCAGGCTGCAACGGACAGGGCTGCCGCGAGAACGGCAACCACGGCTCCAGTCGGCACTCCGAGACCCATGCTCGATGAGTGTGCAACCCATGTACCTCGCTCGGGTCGGTCGACGACAGAAGAGCCAAATACCTTGAATTCGTTGCTCGAGCTCCCGACGGCGGTTGCGCTCGACGTGTAGTCGCGGATGGAGAGTCAGTAATTTGGCAGTCATAGTGTCCACTTCGTGACACTTTTGCGCAGCGGGAGCGCGCTGCGTGTGAGCGAGCGCCGACACGTCCGTTACGATGCGTGGTGGTCGACTGTGGCGTCAGCGTGCGCACGCCGCCCCAGGGGACGGGTGGCAGCTCCGCATACCTCGACGACTCAGACGCTGATCGCGCCCTTACGGAAGTCGCTCTGCGCGATCTTCACATTCACGCAGGCTGGCTTCCCGCAGGCGAAGGCCTCGTCGAGCGCGGGGCCGAGCTGCTCGATCGTCTCGACCCAGAATCCTCGACCGCCGCAGGCCTCGACGACCTTCTCGTAGCGCGTGTACTCGAGCGACGTCGCGACCGCGCGCTCGGCACCGTAGAGGTCGACCTGGCCGCGGCGGATCTGCGTCCAGCCCGCGTCGTTGCCGATGACCGCGATGACCGGGATGTTCTGGCGCGCCATGGCCTCGAACTCGAGCGCATGGAGGCCGAAGCTACCGTCGCCGTAGACGAGGACGACGTTCGCGTCGGGCCGCGCGAGCTTGGCCGCCATCGCGTAGCCGGGGCCGACGCCGAGCGTGCCGAGCGGCCCGGGGTCCATCCACAGCTGAGGCCACTGCATCTTGAGGACGTTCGCCGCCGTCGCGACGAAGTCGCCGCCGTCGCCGATGACGACGTCGTTCGCCTTGAGCCGCTTGCCAATCTCGGCGCAGACGCGGAGCGGATTCGGTGGGGAGGCGTCCGAGTCGATCTCGGGCTGCATCTTCGCGCGGCGCTTGTCCTCGTCGAGGCGCACCTGGGCGGTCCATTCCGAGAAATCGAGGGTCTTGCCGACGGCGGCCGCGAGCTGCTCGAGAAAGATGCCCGAGTCGGCGTGGACGGCGATGTCGACGGCGCGGTTGCGGCCGAGCTCGGCGCCGTCGAGATCGATCTGGATGATCTTCGCGTCTGGCGCCCACGTCGGGGTGCGGCCGTAGTCGACGCGGAAGTCGAAGGGCGTGCCCAGCACGAAGACGACGTCCGCTTGGCCCAGCGCGAAGCGTCGCGAACGGCTGAAGAGCAGCGGATGCGTGCTGGGCATCGCGCCGCGGGCCATCCCGTTCACGTAGACGGGCGCGCCGAGCGTCTCGAGCGTGGCGGCCAGGCGCTCGCGTGCGGGCGACCACCGCACCTGCGTGCCGACGAGGAAGCACGGCCGCTTGGCGCCGCGCAGGAGCTCGGCCGCGGCGGCGACCATGCGCGGATCACCGGCCGGGCGCGGCGGCTCGGCGAGCGGGCGTGTCGCGGGGAGGTCGGCGTCGTCGCCGACGTTCATGAGGAGGTCGAGCGGCATCTCGAGAAACACCGGGCCGGGGACGTTCGCCTGCGCGACGCGGAACGCGGCATCGACGTACTCGGGGATACGCCGCGTCTCGGGCACCTGCACGCTCCACTTGGTGATGGGGCGCATAAGCGTGACGTGATCCATGTCCTGCAGCGAGCCCATGTCGCAGAGCAGCTTCGGCCCCGCGCCGCCGATGCATATCATGGGGATGCCGGCGCGCTGCGCATTGGCGACGGCGGTGACGACGTCGGTGACGCCGGGCCCCGCGGTGACGGCGCAGACGCCGGGGCGGCCGGTGACACGCGCGTAGCCATCGGCGGCGTGGCCGGCGGTCTGCTCGTGCCGCACGTCGACGACGCGGATCTGCTCGTCGAGACAGCCGTCGTAGATCGCCTGGATGTGCCCTCCGCAGAGCGTGAAGAGGTGCGTCGTTCCGTGACGCTTGAGAGCCTGCGCGACCAACCGACCACCATGCACGAACGCCATGGGCAGTACGGTAGACGTGGCCCGGAGCGCCACGCAAGGGTGGACGCCCCGCGCACTGGCGGCGCGAGAGAGATGCCGGAGCTGGCCGGTTCGCAGCGCCCGACCTTGGCGGCTTGCGCGGCTTGGCGGCCCCTCTCTCGTCTTTGCCACGCACGCACGCCCTGGCGAGAGCGAGAGGGAGGTTCTAGTGGCTGCCCACCACGATTCGCTTCTCGACCACGTCGGCGCGTAGCGCCTCGACCTTCGCCTTCACGTCGTCCGGGATCTTCACGGCGTGCGGGCCCTCGTGCACGTAGTCGACGCCGGCCTCCTTCAGGCCGAAGACGTTCATGCCGCCCTGGAACGAGCCATCGATGGTGGCCTTCACGATGTCGTACACCGCTACATCGCCGCGCTTGACCATGCTCGTGACCACCGTGCCCGGCATCTCGTCGTACTGATCGGCGTCGACGCCGATGGCCAGCGCATGCGCGTCGGCCGCCGCCTCGAACACGCCGTGGCCGGTCGATCCCGACGCGTGGTAGATGACGTCGCTGCCCGCGGCGATCTGCGCGTTGGCCAGCGCCTTGCCCTTCGCGGGATCGCGGAACGCGTCGGGCGTCGGGCCGGCGTAGGCCGCGTGCACCTCGCACGACGGGCATGCGGCCTTCACGCCCTGCACGTAGCCCACCTCGAACTTGCGGATCAGCGGGCCGGTCATGCCGCCCACGAAGCCGACGTGACGGGTCCTCGACATCAGGCCCGCCACCGCGCCGACCAGGAACGATCCTTCCTCCTCGCGGAAGGCGAGCGCAGCGACGTTCGACGGGATGCCGTTCGGGCCCGGCGCGTAGTCGACGCCGGCGAAGCGGGTCTTCGGGTAGGCACGCGCCACGAGATCGATGTCGCTCGAGAAGATGAACCCCACGCCGATCACGAGATCGAAGCCGCGCGCCGCGAACAGCCGCAGCGCGGCCTCGCGGTCCTCGGTGCTTGCAGGCTCGAGGTAGCTCGCTTCGACGTCGAGCTCCTTCTCGGCGCGTGAGACCCCGAGGAACGCCGCGTCGTTGAAGCTCTTGTCACCGCGGCCGCCCACGTCGAACACGAGCCCGACGCGCGCCTTCGGCTTCGTCGCCCGCTTCGGCGGCTCCGCGGTGCGTGCCGGCACGAACGTCGCGAGCACGGCGGCCGTGACCAGCACGCCTGCCCACGCCCCTGGGCCCAGGCTCACGGGGAGCTCATGGCGAGGCTTCGGCGGGCCCGAAGTCGGCGGCCACCTTCTTCATGCGCGTCGCCCACGCCTTGCGCGCGTTCTCGATGCCGCGACCATCCCCCTGGGCGTCGACCTCGATGAAGATCTTCCGCATGAGCGGGAGCTCGGCGCGGATGCGGCGCTCCACCTCGTTCACGCACTCCTCGATGTCGTCCGCCTTCATCGTCTTCGCGAAGGCCACCTTCATGGCCAGGATGACCACGTCCGGCCCGACGTGGAAGGTGAGGATCTGCGTCACCCTCTCCACGCCCTGCACCTGCTCGGTGAGGTGCAGCGCTTGCCCCTGCTCCTCGGGGTCCGCGCTCGCGCCGACCAGCAGCGTGTGGGTGATGCGCGCGAGCGCCATCGCCACCACCGCGAGCAGGACGCCGATGAGGATGCTGCCCACCGGATCCCAGAACGCCTGGCCGGTGAGATGGCTCGTGAGCACCGCGCCAAACGCGATGGCGAGGCCGATGAGCGCCGTCGTGTCCTCGGCGAGGACGAGCGGGATGGTCGGATCGCGCGCCTCGCGCACCGCCTGGAGCCACGGTTTGCCCTTCGCGAGCACCTTGAACTCGGCCCACGCCACGCGGAAGCTCATGGCCTCGAAGCAGAGCGAGATGCCGAGCACGCCGTAGCTCCAGTACCGCGAGCCGTGCTCCCCGTGGCTCGGCGTGAGCACGTGCTGGACGCCATCGTAGACGGCGAACGCGCCGCCCACCGAGAACAGCATCAGCGCGACGACGAACGGCCAGAAGTATTTCTCGCCGGAGCGGCCGAAGGGAAAGCGATCGTCGGCGGGGCGCGCCGCGAGGCGCATGCCCACGAGGAGCAATCCTTGGTTGCCCGTGTCGGCGAGCGAGTGCACGGCCTCGGCGAGCGTCGCGGTCGAGCCGGACATGAACGCCGCGCCGAACTTGCACGTCGCGATCGCCAGGTTCCCGGCGAGCGCGGCGATCACGACTTTTCTAGTATCGGGCGCGCTCATCGGAGGTCGTCACGAGGATGGTCGCGATCTTGATGCGCGCTCGCGCGCTTTGCAAGAACTCGAGCTCCGCCGACCGCATTCGTTCGGAGACGAGCCAGCGGCGGAGGCGCGCCTTCGCGTCGTCGTACTTCATCGTCCGGAACGGATGTGTGGTGGAACGATACGCTTCGCGGAGCGAGTCCTCGGTCACGGCGAGGACCGGCTGGATGGTCTTGTCGACGTAGTGGAGCGCGCGGACCTTGTCGCGGAGGAAGGCGGAGAGCTCGACCTCCTCGATTCCCTCGCGCTGGAGGGCATCCTCGAGGACCGCGTTGCCGCCGATGCGGTCGGCGAGCTCGGCGCGCGCCTCCTGCGTCAGCCGCGGCAGATCGGGCGGCTCGCTGCCTGCCTGGATCAGCAGCCCGGCGAGCATGGCGCGCGCCACGAGCCGGTCGGTCGCCGCGCGCACGTAGCGCTCCGGATACGCGTCCCCCTCGAGCGGCACCTGCTCGATGAGCGCCTCGACACGCGCGAAGAACCCGAGCTGCCGCTCGGTGAGGAACCGGGGCCGCGCCGCGCCGCCCGTCTCGGGCGCGATGAAGCGCACGGCGACGCGGTCGGGGGTCGCCGGCTCCTGGGCCGCCGCGCTGCTCGCGAAGAGCACGAGCATGGCGGCGATCAGGAGGGCTTGGCCCCTCGTCCGGGCGATCAGGTCCCGTTTCCCTTGCTGACGTCCGTGGAGCTGGAGGCCTCCGGCTTCACATTCGTCTCGCTGATGCGCGAGCCACGCTGCGAAGAGACCGCCGCCTCGCGCTCCTGGAGCATGTGCTCGTGGTGGTGCGCGAAGCCCCGCGCGGCGCGCCGGGCCTTCAGGAACTCGGCGAACGCGACGAGCAGATCGAGCTCGCGCGGACCGAGCGCGTCACCGAGCTCCTTCAGCGCGGTGCGAAGCGACTCGGCGTTGCGCTGGCGGCGGCCGCTCTGCGACTTCGGCGCGTCGTGCGCCTCGGCGCCGTCGACCAGCGCGGGCTGGCTCATCGGCATGAGGCTGTCGGGCGGGGGCTCCTCGACCGAGGCGGGGCCGTCGCCCCAGGTCGGACGGGGCACCGCCGCGATGGCGTGGGCGCTCAACCATGCTTCCATGAACGTGCGGAGGCGCTCGCTGCGGAACGTGAACCAGCGCTCGCGATCGGCCGCGAACGACATGAGCACGTCCTTGAAGCGGCGGAACGCACCCTTCCCGTCGATCGCCTGCGAGAGCTTCGTCTTGAGCTCTCCCTCGTCGACCATCGGGATGAATCGCTCCATCCAGCGGTACTGCTCGCGGGACGACACGGGGTCGATCCGGAGGTAATTCGGATCGGAGCTGATCCGTGAGTGCATCTGTGGATCGGCGACGCCGTCCACGACGCGGAGGACTTCACCGGTCGTCAGATGAAGGTAGCTATGCACCTCGGGTGCATTGTTCTCGAAGGCATCCTCCAGAGCCTCCCAGTCCACGGGAACATCGCGGATGGGCGCCGTCGGATGGCGGACCTCAGTCATTTTGTTTCTCCCTTCGAAGGCAAGCGCGCGTGGGCGGGGCGGGGGCTGAGTGAAGACGACGGTGCGCCGCGGGTCCCGTGGGCTGGACGGGAGTAGCCGAGGGGCTGCTGATAAGAAGAAAGACTGAATCCGCAGACGAAGCGTGGGTCTAAGGACGGTACGGGGGCTGGGCTGCACCCCGGACACCCAGGGTCGCACGACGGAGCGCGCTACGGAAGCGCAGCCGTGTGCCGCGTCGCGTGACGCGCTTGTCCCACCCCCACGGTCCTACCCCGGCCCTACCCCCCGACCCTACCCCCCGGCCCTACCCCCGGGGGCCCTATCGGCGGAGCGAGTGCGGCGCACCGCCTCTTCCCAGCGCTGGAGATGCGCGGCGCGATCGGAGGCGGAAATCTCGGGTCGGAAGGCCCTGTCGAGCTTCACCATCCGCGCCGCCGTGCCGAGATCGGAGAGCCCCGCGCCGACGCCAGCGAGCATCGCCGCCCCGCGGCCGGTCGACTCGATCTCGGTCGGCCTCACCACCTCCACGGAGGCCACGTCCGCCTGGAACTGCGCGAGGAGATCGTTCTTCGACGCGCCGCCGTCGATCTTCATGACGTTGAGCGGGCGCCCGGCATCGGCGGTCATCGCGTGCACGAGATCCCAGACCTCGAACGCGATCCCCTCGAGCGTGGCCCGCGCCAGATGCGCCGCGGTCGTGCCGCGCGTGATGCCCGTGATGAGGCCTCGCGCGTCCTGGTCCCAGTAGGGTGCGCCGAGCCCCGCGAGCGCGGGCACGAACGCCACGCCCTCGGATGACGTGCACTTCCGCGCGAGCGTCTCGATCTCGGCGGCGGTGCGGATCAGGCCGAGCCCGTCGCGCAGCCACTGCACGGCGGCGCCGGCGATGAACGCGCTGCCCTCGAGCGCGTAGGTCACCTTCCCGTCGATCTGCCACGCCACCGTGGTCACGAGCCCGTGCTTGCTCTTCGTGGGCGTGCCGCCGACGTTCATCAGCGCGAATGCGCCCGTCCCGTAGGTGCACTTCACGTCACCCTCCGCGAAGCAGGCTTGCCCGAAGAGCGCGGCCTGCTGATCCCCCGCGATGCCGGTGATGGGAATGCCGTCCGGCAGAAACCCCGCGCCCTTCGTGGTGCCGATCAGGCCCGCGCTGGGGACGATCTTCGGCAGCACGGCGCGCGGGACGCGGAACATCTCGAGCATCGTGTCGTCCCAGGCGAGCGTCTCCAGATCCATGAGGAGCGTCCGGGAGGCGTTCGTGACGTCGGTGGCGTGGACGGCCCCGCTGGTGAGGCGGTGAACCACGAACGTGTCGATGGTGCCGAACGCGAGCTCGCCCTTCTCGGCGCGGGCACGAGCCGCGTCGACGTGATCGAGGAGCCACGCGATCTTGGTGCCGGAGAAGTAGGCGTCGATGACGAGCCCGGTCTTCGCGCGCACCGCGGGCTCGGCACCGGTCGCCTTCAGCTTCTCGCAGACGGCCGAAGTGCGCCGGTCCTGCCAGACGATGGCGTTCGCGATGGGGCGCCCCGTCTTGCGATCCCAGAGCAGCGTGGTCTCGCGCTGGTTCGTGATGCCGATGGCCGCGATGTCGCGCGCGTCGATCCCGGCCTCGGCGATCGCCCCGCCCACCGCCGCCCCGACGCTCGTCCAGATCTCCTCCGGCTCGTGCTCGACCCACCCGGGCTTCGGGAAGTGTTGCGGGAATTCCACGCTCTTCTTGCCGAGGGTCAGACCCTCGAGGGTGACCACGAGCGCGGTCGTACCCGTCGTGCCTTGATCGATCGCGAGCAGGTGCTTCGCCATGAAATTCACGTCTCTCTCTCGCTTCGCTCGGTCGGACCAAGGCGTTCGGCCGCCAGCCCTCGCTTCGCTCGACCGGCGGCCTCGGATTGATCCTAGCCTAGGCTCCATGAGCCAGGCCGCCGAGATCCAGAAGAAGCACGCGAAGCACGTCCTGACCCCGTGGGTAGCGCAGGGAGGGCTGGTCGCGCCCGTCATCGTCCGCGGCGAAGGTCGCTACCTCTACGACGTCGACGGCAACAAGTTCTTCGACCTCGGCAGCGGCCTCATCGCCGTGAACCTCGGTCACGGGCACCCGAAGGTGGTGAAGGCCATCCAGGAGCAGGCGGCGACGCTCGGCTACGCCGCGCCGGGCTTCTTCAACGACAAGCGCGCCGAGCTCGCCCACGAGCTCTCAAAGATCTCGCCGTGGAAGGGCGAAGGCTGCCGCACGTTCTTCACCACCACGGGCGCCGAGTCCAACGACGACGCCGTGCGCATGGCGCGCTCCATCACCGGTCGCCCGAAGATCCTCACCGCCTACCGCTCGTTCCACGGCTCGACCGGCACGTCGATCGTGCTCAGCGGCGAGGACCGCCGCTTCGGCGGCGAGCCGGGCGCGCCGAACATCATGCGCTTCTGGGCGCCGTTCCCCTATCGCTCGCCGTTCTGGGCGACCACGCCCGAGGAGGAGACGGCGCGCGCCATCGAGCACCTCGAGCGCACGCTCGTGCACGAGGATCCGAAGCGCGTCGCGGCGATCCTGATCGAGCCGGTGGTCGGGTCGAACGGCGTCATCGTGTATCCCGAGGGCTATCTGCCCGCGCTGCGAGCGCTCACCGAGAAGCACGGCATCCTCCTCATCTGCGACGAGGTGATGACCGGCTTCGGACGCACCGGCGCGGCGTTCGCGTCCGAGAAGTTCGGGATCGTGCCCGACCTCATCACGTTCGCGAAGGGCGTGACGTCGGCGTACATCCCGCTGGGCGGCGTGATGGTCCGCGAGAAGCTCGCGGGCACGTGGGACGCGAAGGCGCTCCCCTCGGGCCACACGTACTCCGGCCACCCGATGTGCGTGGCGGCGGGCCTCGCCGCCGTGCAGGCCTACCAGGAAGAAAAGCTCTTCGCGCGCGCGAACGAGATCGAGGGCTGGATGAAGCCCGCGCTGAAGGCGATGGCCGAGAAGCACGCCATCGTCGGCGATGCGCGCGGCGTCGGCGCGTTCTTCACCCTCGAGCTGGTGAAGGACAAGAAGTCGAAGGAGCCCCTCGTCCCGTGGCACGGGGACGGACCGGGCGTGATGAAGAACTTCTACGGCGAGCTACGCAAGCGCGGCATCATCACGTTCGGCAAGTTCAACTGCACGATGGTCGCGCCGCCGCTCACCACGACGAAGCCCGAGCTCGACGAGGCGCTGAAGGGCGTCGACGAGGCGCTCACCGCCTTCGCCGCCACGCTCTAGCCCTGGCTTTACTCGCCGCAGGTGGCCGCGGACCTTGGTGTGCCGAAGGAGGCGACGATCGAGGCGGCGGCAACGAGGGCGACGAGCCACCCGAGACGACGCGACTCGGGGCGCTGGCCGAGCTGTGCCATTCATCGTCCATACGTCCCGCCCGGGTGATTCTCGAGGGCTGATCGTCAGTGCGCGATGAGACGGACGAGGAGGATCGCCCAGTAGACGTCGAGCACCGCGTACGCTCCGATGCTGGCGCGCAGGACGTGCTTGGCGCGGCGAAACAGGTGAAAGCGCACGATGATCGCGAACGCGCCGACGGCGAGCACGTTCTTCGTCAGCAGGAACAGCCACGGACGATGCGTGATCAACGGCGCGAGGAGCGGGTTCAGCTCGACGACGCGTCCTGCGCTCACGAAGCGCGAGGTGCAGAACGTGTCGATCGTCGCGAGCACGACGTAGACGAGGAAGTAGCTGGCGACCCAGGAGGGAGCGCCGTCGACGAACCCACCCACGCGCTCGCCGAGGCTCTTCGCGACCGTCTTGCGCCGACCGACGAGCATGTAGCGATTGACGAGCGAGGTGTCTTCCTTGCGCCGGTCGGGCCCTGCGTAGCCCTGCGTCACCACCCAGTTGTAGTCGAGCAGGTAGCGAACCCCGCCCACCGCGTCGTCGAGCGCGGGCAGCGTGAACTGCGCGACCTCGCGCACGGCCTGCGCATGGATCTCGCTCACCGCAGACGCGGTCGTCTGCTTGGCCTCGTCGGACGCGGCGTCGTCGAGCCAGACGCCCAGCGCGATGGTGATGCGGCCGTCCTTGGTCCACGGCAGGAGCGCGAGGTACGCGCAGCCGACCGCGTGGTCCAGCGGCAGCACGTAGATCTCCTGGTCCCGCTCGATCTCGCCGAAGCTCTGCGCCGAGAGCCGCTCGCCGCCCACCTGCGTGAAGGCCTCGCCAGCCCGCGCGCGCACCGGCCAGCGCCAGCGTCGCGGCAGCTCGCAGTGGAAGCTCTCGAAGTCGCGATCACGGTGCGCCACGAACTGGACCTCGAGCTTGTTCGCTTGCGGCTGGTAGGAGCGGATCACCACGCCGGGGACGCCCACCACCTGGGACACGGTCCAGCGGAGGAGCTCGAGGGTCGACGCCCAGGACGCGCAGCGCCGCGGCTCGACCACGGCGCGGACCGCCGGAGCGGGCGCGCGGAGGCCCGCCACGAGCGCCCGCACGTTCGCGGCCGACCCTGCCCGCGGCACGATGTGGTGAAAGAGACTGTTCACCCCGGTACGGAGGATGCCGGCCAGCTCGCCGTGATCGGCGGTGAGCACGCGGCGCGACGGTCGGCCGGCGAAGGCCTCGAGGATCGCCGCGAGCGCGCGGTCACCGAGCGCGGGCAGGTCCACGATGACCACATCGTGCTCGCCGACGTCTGCGGCCTCACCGACGGTCGCGACGATCTCCGGGCGGAACTCGGCGAGCGCCTCCTGCCAGCGATGGGGCGAGGCCCCGGCGCCGTCCACGATGACGAGGCGGCCGGCGCCGCGGTCCGCATGTGCGTCGGCGTCCATCGGTGTCCGGTTCGAATGAACGGCGCCGGAGGCGATTCCTTCAGCCGAACGCTGGGAGCGAGACGCGAAACACCGTGCCGCCACCGGGCCGGGCCTCGCAGGTGAGCGCGTCGCCGGCCGAGCTCACGATCCGATGCGAGATCGAGAGGTTCCCGTCGCTCACGACGATCCGCGGTCAGCGTAGCCGCTTCGGGCGCCCGAAGATCGACGAGACGAGCAGCAAGAATCCGCAGCCGCAGGCGACGGCCACCAGCACCCGGGTCGCCGTTCCGTCCTCGCCGCGCGAATGGAGAGAGAGGGCCGCGTAGCCGCTCGCGATGCCGATCGCCGTGTAGATGAGCTGCCGGCCCACCACGTAGAGGGTGCGTGCGCCCTCCTGCACGCCCTTGACCTTCACCTCCATCTCGCCGCGCGTGGCGCGCTGCAGGTACTTGCGGAGGTCCTCGGGGAGCGTGACGGCGCGGAGCGCCATGTCGCGCACCGTCTCCATCGCGACCTTCTGCCAGTCGCGATTGCCGAGCACGAAATCCTGGAGGTAGGGCTTGATGATCCCCATCGGATTCAGCTCGGGGTCGAGCATCGAGCAGCAGCCGTAGACCAGCAGGATCGTGCGCTCGAGCAGCACCCAGTCGCGCGGGATGTGGAACACGTCCGAGAGCTCCTTGAGCCCGACGTTCATCTTGCGCAGGTCGAGGAGGCCCTCGAAGCCGACCTGGGGGTCGATCTTGATGTCCTTCAGGTTGAAGGACTCGAGCTTCACCTGCTCCTGGAACTTGCGGTGGAAGTACTCGATGATCTTCTCGCTCACCGCCTCGTCGCTCGTGCGCGAGAGGAAGCCCATCTTGCGCAGGGCCGCGATGAGGCGATCGGTATCGCGCCGGATGACGCCCTCGAGGAACTCGGGGATCCCCTCGCGCATCGGCTGCGAGAGCTCGGCGACGGCGCCGAAGTCGAGCAGCACGAGGTCGCCGTCGGCGTTGACCAGGATGTTCCCGGGGTGCGGATCGGCGTGGTAGATGCCGTCGACGAAGATCATCTGGCAGTAGACGCGCACGAGGCGGCTCGCCAGCTCCTTCTTGTCGATGCCCATCGCCTCGAGCCCGGCGAGGTCGGTGAGCTTCTTTCCCGCGACGAAGGTCGTGGTGAGCACCCGGCTCGTGGAGAGCTCGCGCACCGGCACCGGGAAGAGGACGCGCGGGTCCTTCTCGAAGTTGCGCGCGATCTTCTCGATGTTGTCGGCCTCGGCCGCGAAGTCGAGCTCCTGCCGCAGGAGGTCCTTGATCTGGTGGTAGTAGGCGTCGAGCCCCTGCACCGGGACGAACCACTGCACGATACCGATGATGCGGCGGATGGTCTTCAGGTCGAGCCGGACGATCTCGTCGATGTCCTGGTGCTGGACCTTCACCGCGACGCGGCGGCCTTCCTTCGTCGCGGCAGCGTGCACCTGACCGAGCGACGCGCTGGCGATCGGCTCGCGGTGGAAGTCGTCGAAGAGGTCGTCGACCTTGCCGGAGAGCTCGCTCTCGATGCGCGGGGCGATCTCCGCGAACGCGCGCGGCGGCACCTGATCCTGGAGACCCTCGAGCTCCTGGCGGAACTCCTCGGGAAGGAAGTTCGCCATGATCGAGAGCAGCTGGCCGACCTTGATGAAGAGGCCCTGCAGCTCGAGGATCGTGGCGTAGACCCGCTTCGCGTTCTCCTTGTGGACGGCCTTGATGCGCTGGTCGCGATAGGCGCGCCCCAGCAGCTTCGCCATCCAGAACAGCGACATGTAGCTCCAGATCACCTGGAACGTCGTCGTGTACGCGCGCACGAAGCGCCATCGGTTCGCTCCACGCTTGCGGAACGTCACCGCGGGCGCCGGCGCAGTGGCGGGCGCGTGAGGTGTCTTGGCAGTCGACAGCGAGGTGGCCATACCCGGGGGGCTGAAGCCTAGTACCGCGCGCTCGAAGTGCGTACCCGTTTCCCGCCGATCAGTCGGCGACCGCCGTGGCCAGCACCGGCACGGGCAACGGTTGCGGCGCGGCGGGCGGCTGGCATTGCATCGTGTCGCCCGCGACCTGGGGGGAGGCGAGCGTCCCCAGCTTGTCGGAGGCGCAGTAGTTCACGCAGGCATTCCACCAGTAGCAAGCCTTCTGCGTATCGCCGCCGCACGAGTCCTGCTCCGTCCGGCAGCTCGACACGCACTTGTCGAACGTCGCCGCTGCGCCATCCCACAACACGTAGGTGTAGTCGGTGACGGCCACGGCGGTCGACTTCGAGCAGCCCGGAACGCTTTCTTTGAAGTCGGGAGCGATCCAGGCCTCGTAGCTCTCCTGTCCCGCGTAGCCGACGTTGACGACCAGGTCGCAGGCGCCGCGGATGGCCTCGGCGCACGAGAGCAGGAGCCCTGCGTAGGTCACCTTGCTCACCTGTCCGACGGGCAGCGTGCGCTGGTCGAACTTGAAGATCGCGTTCAGCACCTTCGTCGATAACGAGCGGGCACCAGCCTCTCCGTAGGACTTCACGAGGCTCGCCCACAGCTGAGGATCGAGCCGCGCGAGCGCCATCGGATTCGACACGAGGTCGAGGTAGCCGTACTGCGCGATGGCGGAGATGAAGCTCCACATGATGCCGATGCCGTTGGGGTCGTCCTTCGCGGCCTCGAGGAGCGACGTGAGGCCCGTCGAGCACGCGAGCGCCGCGGCGGGCCCGAGGAGGCCGCAAAGGGCCGAGGCTGCACACTTCGCGGCACCGATGCTGCGGTTCGTGAGGTAGTCCGCGTCGCCCACCTTGCTGTTGCCGCACCACTCACCGCTGTTCGCGCCCACCATGAGGTCCTCCGTCCCGATCACTCCGGAGGCGGGACCCACGACGACGGGTTGCTCTTCCCGCGTGCCCACCTCCGTCCCGCAGCCAGCGGCGAGAGGGGCGATGGAACCAACGACGAGGAGCGAGATGACGAGGTGTTTGCGCATGACCGATGACGAGCACGATCCATGCCCATTGAAACGACTGCGTTTCAATGGAGTGAGCCAGGGATTTTCGACAGATCGGGGGGGCTGGCGTCGATCGCCGTGAGCCACGGAATGGATACTTCGACCCCCGCTCGGCTCGGGCGACTGCTACACCTGCGGCATGATGAACAGGGCATTCGCCAAGGCCAGCGTGCTCGCTTCGCTGACCGCCGGCTGCGCCACCGATGCCGAGCGCGCCGCCGTCGTCTCGGCGGCCCACGGTACGCGCGTCGACCTCGGCATGCAGGCGGCGCCGAAGATCGCGGCGCTCGGCTACGAGGCGAAGAAGCCCAGCGCGCGGCCCTTCCCGTTTCCGTTCGTCGATGTGAAGGTCGGTACGGAGACCACGCGCTTCCTCGTCGATACCGGCGCCGCGGTGCATTCGATCGACGCCGCGGTGATCAAGAACGCCCAGCTCGTCGCGCCGGTGAAGCTCGCGGCGGTGACGCTCGATGGCTGGGGCGCGCTGCCCGATCAGCCGGTGGCGGTCGTCGAGCTACCCGCGACCATCCGCGCCCACGGCATCGGCGGCGTGCTCTCCCCGCAGCTTCTGGCGAAGGGGCTACCGGCGGGCCAGGCGCTCGCCTTCGACATGGTGCGCGGCCAGCTGCGTGCGCAGCCGCGCTCCGCGGCATGGGCGAACGTCGAGGAGCTCGGCATCGCGCTCACCGCCGGCGCAGCGAAGCTGTGCAGCGCCGACGTTTCGGGGATCTTCCCCTCGCAGCTCTTCACCGTCGACGCGACCGTCGACGGCGAGGCCACCAAGATGGTGGTCGACAGCGGCGCGAGCCGCACCTTCTTCACCGAGAGCTCGAAGGCCGGCGCGAAGGCCGCGGCGCGGCCGCTCATCGGGCGTTCGAGCGCCCAGAGCTCCATGATCGAGGTGCCCGTCGCGCTCCGCGGCGGCGTTCCGATCACGATCGGCGCCTGGTCGAACCCGACCGAGGTCGGCCTCGCCCCCGGCGAGAAGGACGCGCACTGCGGCCACGAAGGCCACCTCGGCATGGATGTCCTCCAGCGCTGCGCGGTGGCGTACGCGGGCGACGACGCCGTCCTCGGCTGCAGGCCCACCGCGACGCGCTGAGCGCTCGGCGCGATCCGTCGACGACGGCCAGAGTGACCATCGTGGCACAGCCCGAGGTATTTCATGCCCCGCGCTCTACCACGAGCGCGAGGCCGAACAGCTCGTCGTGCGCGAGGGGACGCGCCGTACGGATCGCGGTGTTGTCGCGCGTGGGATGCACGCGGTTCGTGAGGAGGACCACCACTGCCTCGGCAGCGGGATCGATCCAGAGGCTCGTCCCGGTGAAGCCGAGATGGCCGAACGTGCGTGGCCCGCAGCGCTTGCCCGCCATCGAGGCTCCGCCCTCGGTCTTGCCGTCGAAGCCCGCGCGCAGCGTGCCGCCGTGGCGCGGCCGGACCATCCAGTCGAGGTCGTCGTCGGTGCCGAGCGCGCCGCGCCCACGCTCGATGGCATCGAGCGCCGCGACGCCGAAGGTGAGCACCGCGCCGACGGTACCGAACATCCCCGCGTGGCCCGAGCCGCCGTCGCCGCTGAGCGCGAAGGCGTTCTCGTCGTGCACGCGTCCGCGGATCTCGCCGCCGCGCCACGGCACCACCTCCGTCGCCACCACCCGCTCGGCGAAGCGGGTCCGCGGGCCGAGCGCCTCGAGCGCCCGCGCGGTGCCGAGCTCCTCGGCGAGCCCGAGCGGCGCGACGACCGAGCGCTCGATGGCCGCTCCCGCGTCCTGCGTCTTCGCGTGCTCCGCGAGCGCTCGACCCACCAGCACGTACCCCAGATCACTGTAGAGCGGCGCGAACCCTTCGGGCGCGAGCGGCCCCTGGCAGTCGGGCCGGCGCGCGCGGGCCGCTTCATTGAGTGCTTCATCAACGTCGACGGGGCGGCCCTCGACCAGCGGCGCGAAGAGCGGGAGGTTCGCCTCGAGCCCGGCCCGATGCGCGAGGAGCAGCTCGAGGGTGCTGCCCTCGCTCGGCGTCCCGCGCGAGGCAGGAAGCAGCGCGCCGAGCGTCTTCTTGTGGATCGATGCGCGCGCGACCGCGAGCGACGTCATCGGCTTCGTCACGCTCGCGAGATCGAAGTACGCGTCCTTGGCTCCACCTGCCGAAAGCACCCACAGTCCGTCGGCGCGGCGCGCCGCCCAGCCCGCGGCCACGACGGGCGCGACCCCCTCACGGACGAGCCGTGACGCGAGCGCGTTACAACCGCCGCAATCTGCGAGAGGCACCACCGCGGATACTTTACCGATGGTCCTGCGAATCGCTAACCTTTACGGGCGATGAGTGAATTCGTCTGGGAAGCACGCGCGCGAACCGGCGAGCTGCGCAAAGGGGTCATGGATGCCGACGACGAGCCGGCCGTCCAGGCGCGGCTTCGTTCGCAGCAGCTCATGCCGACGAAGATCAAGAAGAAGGGCAAGGCGTTCAGCTTCAAGCTCGGGACGGGCGTCGATCTCAAGGAGATCGTGACGTTCACGCGCCTCTTCGCGACGATGATCGATGCCGGTCTGCCGATCGTGCAGTGCCTCGACATCCTCTGCAACCAGACCGACAACAAGTCGTTCGCCGTC
>JAYTHX010000506.1:0-52535 GCA_043732195.1 Polyangiaceae bacterium | reverse complement strand
CGCGGCCCTCGAGGCGCGCGAGCGGCGCGCTGGCCACCTGGAGCGCGTAGGAGCCGAGCGAGATCGCGGGCTCGGGGTTCACGAGATCGCTCCGATCGTCTCGCTCACGGCTTCCATGCGAGCGCTCGCGCTGACCTCGATCGATGTCGCCGACGTGCGGATCTCGCAGGTCCCCGGGGGCAACCGATGGTCGACCTCCAGCGCGTGGCGATCGTTCGTGACGTTCATCCAGGCGCTCTTCGGGAGCTCGTCGGCGAGATCGGTGGAGATGGCCACGACCAGCTTCTCGCGCGCGGGGAGCGTCGCGATCGCCTCCTTGGCCCAGGCCACGATCTGCTCGGGATTCGCGGTCAGCTCGAGGCCGACCACGCGCTCCGCGATCACCAGCGCCAGCTTCACCAGCTCGCCCTCGCTCGCCTCGAGCACGTGACGCCGCGTGGTGGCGAGGGTCTGCGCGAGCTGCGCGGTGGTCCGGCGGAGCGTCTCGATCTCCTCGTTCAGCGCACGGACCGTCTCCTCGTGCGCCGCGCGCTCGCGGCTCCGCATCGAGTCCGGGGCGGGCCGATCGCTCGGCCGCGGCTTGCTCGCGGGCGGCGGCGCGATGCTGGGAGACTTCATGCTCGGCACGACCGAGAGCCGGGGCCGCGTCGAGATCGGAGCCGGGGCCGGCGCCGGCGGCGCGAGCCACGAGGGCCGGCGCAGGGTGGCGACGTTTCCGGCAGGATGCATCCAGGCGAGGACGCGGACGGCGGCCATCAGTCCTCCTCGCGGCCGAGGCTGATGGTGCCCGCCGCCTCGAGCCGCAGCGCGACCTCGATGATCTCCTTGCGAGCGGCCTCGATCTCCGCTTTGCGGATCTGACCGAGGTTCTCGAGGTCGTCCTTGATGAGGTCCGCGGCGCGCGAGGAGAGACCGCGGAACACCGCGTCCATGACCGGCTGTCCCGCGCCCTTGAGGGCGATGGTGAGCCGGTCCGTGGCCGCCTCGCGGAGGAGGCCGCGCATCGCCTTGGCATCGAGCCGCGCGAGGTCGTCGAAGGTGAACATCGCCATGCGGACGATGGCGGCGAGCTCTGCGTCCTCGGACTCGATGGTGGCGAGGATGCTGTTGGAGGCGCCCTTGCCGCTCGCATTGAGCAGCTCGGCGGCCTTGGCGACGCCGTCGACGGTGACGAGCGCAGTGGCATCGGACGAAGGCAGCGCGTTGGCGAGCGCCGTGGCGACGTCCTCGAGCACGCTCGCCGGCAGCTGCGTCATCTTGCTGACCTGCTTGACGATGGCCGCTTGACGCTCCTCGCTGAGCGCCGCCAGGATCTCGGCGGCCGAGGCCGGCGAGAGCATCGACAGGATCGCCGCCGCGAGCTGCGGCGGCTCGTTCGAGAGCAGCACCGCGACGTCCTCGGGCGCGGCGCTTTCGAGCCGTGCCAGCGGGCTCGTCTGCACCGCATCCTCGAACACCACGCGGGCGCGCTCCTCGCCGATCGCGCCTGCCGAGAGCTTCCGCAGGTAGCGCAGTCCGCCGCGCGGGATGGCGACCTGCTTCTCCGAGCGCTCCAGGAACTCGCTGAAGGTCTGGAGCGCGGCGTCCTTGGGGACCTCACGCATCGTTCCGGCGATGGTGCGCAGCTTCCGGATATCGTCCTCGTTCAGCTGGTCGACGACGGGCTTGGCGACCTCCTCGTCGAGGGAGAGCAGGAAGAGGACGGCTTTTTCGGAGTTGGTGAGCACGGGTTCCTTCTGGGAGAGGTGCGAATCGAAGGTCACGCCGCTTCCTGGCGCGTCGCCTCGCTCGCTCCCAGCCACTGACGCAAGATCAGAGCCGCGGTGGCGGGGTCACGAGACACACGCTCGTGGACCTGCTTGCGGAGCTCGTCGGCCGTCGGCGCCAGCGCCGCCAGGTCTGCCTCGCCGGGCTCGCTGACCGCGATCGCGGCCTTTTCTGCGGCCACGGCCGCGTCGGCAACCGCCTTCGCCACCAGCGCCTCGGCAGCCTTGCGACGCGAGCGGCGGCGCAGGGAGAGCGTCATGGCGATGACACCCGCCAGAACCGCGACGGCCGCCGCGGCCGCGTACGGTCCATGACGCTTCGGCTGGAAGACGAACGGCGCCGGCGCCTCGGGGAGCGCGGGCTCGGCCGCGGGGGCGATGAACGGCACGGACTCGACGGTGACGAGGTCGCCGCGCTTCTCGTCGGCGCCGACCGCGCTGCGCACGAGCGCCGAGATCTTCTCCATTTCTTCCTTGCCGCGCGGGGCGCCGGTGAGCGGCACGCCGTCGACCACCACCGCGACCGTGACGCGGCGCAGCGTGCCGGAGGCGATGAAGCGCTTCTCGACGACGTGATCGAGCTCGAAGTTCCGGGTGTGGGACTCGCGGACCGCGCCCGGCGTACCCGCGCCGCCGTCGACCGTGCGGCCGTCACCGTTCGGGAGGTTGCTCTGCGCGCCGGGCACCCCGGTGGCGCCCGCGGCGTCCTCACCCATGCGCTCGACGCTGCGTTCCTCGCTGCGTAGCGCGCTGCGCGTGGGATCGTAGCGGTCCTCGACGCGCTCGGTGCGCGCGGTGTCGAGCTCGGCGGTCACGCGCACATCCACGTGCCCTGCCCCCACGACCTTCTCGACCATGCCGCGGGCGCGCTCCTCGAGCGTTGCCTCGAGCGAGCGCGCCTGGGAGGCGCGGTCGTCGTCGGAGCCGCCCGCGTCGTCGCGCCCATCCAGGCGGCGCGGCTTGTGGAGAACGGCGCCTTCGGTGCTGACGAGCGCGACGCGCTCGGGCGTGAGGCCCGCGACCGACGACGAGACGAGGTGCACGATGCTCCCGATCTCGCTGCCGCCGAGGGTACGACCCGAGCGCAGCTTCACCACCACCGACGCCGATGCCGGCTCGTTGCGGCTCACGAACACGGACTTCTCGGGCAGAACGAGGTGCACGCGAGCGCTCTGCACGGCGGCGAGGCTGCCGATGGTGCGGGCGAGCTCGCCCTCGAGCGCGCGGCGGTAGAGGATGCGCTGCTCGAACTCGGTCGCGCCGAGGCGCATCTTGTCGAAGCTCTCGAAGCCGACCGAGCCGCCCCGAGGGAGACCCGCGCCGGCCAGCTCGAGCCGCAGCTCACGCGCCTGGGCCTCCGGCACCTCGACGGTCGTGCCATCCCCCTCCACCTTGTAGGGGACCTTCATCTCCTTCAGCTTCGCCACGACCGCGGCCGCGTCCTCGCGGTCCATGTTTGCGTACAGCACCGCGTACGTCGGGTTGGCCGAGCGGACGCTGACGTACGAGCCGAGCGCGATGGCAAGCGCCATGGTCGTGATGGTGAAGACCTTCACCGGTCGCGAGAGGCCCTTCACGAAGGCCAGCGCGCGGAGGACGTAGGGGCGGATGTTCTCGGGGATCAGGTTCAACATTTATGGTTTTCAGACGCTCGTGCGCCAGAGCTCGTGAAACGCGTCGAGGAGCTTGTTCCTCACGTTGCCGACCAGCTTCAGGGAGATGTCGGCTTCCTTCATCGCAATCATCGTTCCGTGCAGATCGTCGCTGGTGCCGGCGGCGAGCGCCTGGGCCTTGGCGCTCGCATCGGCTTCCGCGGCGCTCGCGCTCATGACCATCTTCTCGAGGATGCCGGAGAACGAAGGGCCCTCGGGGCCGCCCGCCGCGCGCGATCCGTCGGAGATTCCAGGCTCGCCGCCGATGCGCAGCGGCGTGACCTCGGCGGGGGCCTCGATGCGCAGGCCGCTCACTTGCCGATCCGCAGCGCCGCGCGGGCCATGGACTTGAGGGAGTCGATCGACGTCACGCCGGCCTCGTAGGCGCGCGTGGCAGTCATCATGTTGACCATCTCCGTCACCACGTTGACGTTCGGGTACTCGACGTACCCGTCGGCGTTCGCGTCCGGGTGACCGGGCTCGTAGATCTTCGCGCCCGGCGTCTGGTCGGGGCGCACCTCGGAGAGCTGCACCGTCTCCACCCTGCGGAGGATTGGATCGAACGTGCCGGGATGGAGCGCCTTCGCCGAGAAGACGGGGTCGAGCCGCTTGTAAGGGCCGCCCTCGGCGGTGCGGGTGGTGCGCGCGTTCGCGAGGTTTCCGGCGACGACGTTCATGCGTCCGCGCTCGGCCGAGAGGCCCGAGGCGGCGACTTCCATCGCGCTGAACACGCCCGCGGTCGCGTTCTGGGTCTTCATCCGCCCCTCCCGTCGTTGGCCGCCCACTCGAGGCCCGAGAGCTCGCTCGAGGCGAGCTGCGCGATCATGTCGTAGCGCAGCTGGTTCGACGCGATCTTCACGGTCTGCTGGTCGAGGTCGACACCGTTTCCGTCGGCACCGCCGCCGGCCTTCGGGTCGGAGACGACCTTGAAGCCCTGCTCGGTGTGCGTCGTTCCCTGGAGGTGGGCGCCGTGCGTCGTATCGAGCGCGACGTGCAGCGCGCCCTCGAACTTGCCGCGCTGCAGATCGACCGGCGTGTAGCCCGGGGTATCGAGGTGCGCGAGGTTGGACGCGAGCAGGTTGTGCCGCTGGAGGTGATAGTCGAGCCCGGTCTTGAGCTTCTCGACGCCGTCGATGAGAGCCATGGAGTGTCTCCTGGCTCCGCTCATCCACGAGCCGTGCCAACGGTTCCATGACGGTCTTGGTTGGCTCGGAGGTTGCTGAGCATCGTCACGGAACCGACGCCGATGTTGAAACTCACGAAGCTCGATCACCGCATGGTCGCCATCAACCCCACGCTCTTAGCGTGGCTGGAAGAGACGCCCGACACCGTCCTCTGCATGGTGGGAGGCCAGCGCATCATCGTGCGCGAGAAGGTCGACGAGGTGATCGCGCAGTTCGTCGCCTTCTACGAGCGCGTCGGTCGCGCGCCCGTCGCTCTACATGAACAAGAGGCAGCCGCCGCGCTGCACGACACGCGGTCGTCCGTTCGCCCGCCCCACGGAGAAGGCTGATGCAACCCGGGCCCATCATCGGAATCGTCGTCGCGCTCGTCTGCATCCTGCTCGGCAACTTCCTCGAAGGAGGCCACGCCGGCTCGATGGTCGGCGGTCCCGCCGCGCTCATCGTCGTCGGCGGCACCATCGGCGCCGTCCTCGTGCAGTATCCGATGTCGACGTGCATGGACGGCATCAAGGGCGCCCTCGCGCTCTTCAAGAAGCCCGCCACGGACCCGAACGCGCTCGTCGAGGAGATCGCCGACTACGCCCAGCGCGCCCGCCGCGACGGCATCCTCGCCCTGGAGAAGGTCGCCGAGACCGCCTCGGACGCGTTCCTCCGCAAGGCGCTCACCATGGCGGTCGACGGCGTCGACTCCCACACGCTCCGCGAGACACTGGAGGTCGCGATCGGACAGGAGGAGGAGCACGCCGAGAACGGCGCGAAGGCCTTCGAGGCCGCGGGCGGCTACTCCCCCACCGTCGGCATCATCGGAGCCGTTCTCGGACTCATCCACGTCATGAGCAACCTCTCCGACATCAACGCGGTCGGTCACGGTATCGCCGCAGCGTTCGTCGCCACCATCTACGGGGTCGCCGTCGCGAACATCGTGTTTCTGCCCATCGCCGCGCGTCTCAAGATGCGCATCCACGAGCAGGCGAGCGTCCGCGAGATGACCCTCACCGGCGTGCTCGCCATCCAGTCCGGCGTGAACCCGAAGCTCGTTCGCGAGCGCCTCTCCCAGTTTCTCCCGCAGCACAGCACTCCGGCCAAGAAGGCCTGAGATGGCGCGCAAGAAGAAGCATCCCGAGCACGTCAATCACGAGCGCTGGCTGGTCAGCTACGCCGACTTCATCACCCTTCTCTTCGCCTTCTTCGTCGTCATGTTCGCGGTGTCGCAGGTCGACTCGAAGAAGGTCGGCCGCTTCACCGAGTCATTCTCCAAGGCGGTGGGCGTCGACATCTTCCCGCAGCCCGGCAAGGGCATCATGCCCGGCGTGAGCGACGCGGTCCCGGGCCTCGACAGCGACCCGGCCAAGACCTCGGCGCTGCCCGCCGAGCTCGAGGGTCTCCAGGCCACCCTCTCCAAGACGCAAGAGGGCGAGGAGCCCGCCTCCCCCGCGATCCAGATGGTGGCCCGCCGCCACGAGCTCGTGCTCCGCCTCAACGACGGCCTCCTCTTCGACAGCGGCAACGACGCCATCCGCGAGCCGGCGGTGAAGGTCCTCCAGCGCATCGTCGCGGAGCTCAAGAAGCGCCAGGTCGACGTGCGCGTCGAGGGCCACACCGACAACCGGCCCATCCACACCGCCCGCTTCCGCTCCAACTGGGAGCTCTCGACCTCACGCGCCACCGCGGTCGTCGCGTTGCTCGCCGGTGAGGGCCTCCTCGCTCCTCGCCTGTCGGCCGCCGGCTACGGCGAGTTCCACCCGCTCGGTGAGAACGGCACCGAGGACGGCCGCAGGAAGAATCGGCGCGTGGATCTGATCGTCAGTGTCTCTCCCAAAGAAACCTCCGAATCCAAATGACTTCCTTTGCTCGTAACCTTGCGGCCGCCGCGGTCACGCTTGGACTCTTCGCTTCGCCTTCCCTCGCTTCCGCGCAGCAGTACATCGCAGCAGGCGTCCTCGAGGTCGCCACCGGCATGGAGGGCGGGGGTGGCAAGGACGTCTCCCTGGTCCGCGCGCCGACCCGCATCCGCCTCGGCGCGGACCTCCACATCGACGAGGACCCCACCAACGGCCTCGGCTTCGCGGCGCTCGTCGACCTCGAGCCGCGCGCGCGCTTCGGCGTCGACCTCCGCTACATCCGCACCGTCGGCGAGCGCTTCGCGCTGAGCGGAGGCGCGATCGGCTACCTGACGCCCGGCACGATGATCGGGCCGGCCGCGACGCTCGAGTACCGGCATCCCCTGGCGAAGGCCCTCTGGCTGACGGCGGGACCGGAAGTGAACGTGTTCGTGGTCGGCATCGACGTCCCGGACAAGACCGTCATCTGGCAGGCGCTCCTGCATCTGGGGTTCCGTGTCGACCTGTAGGAGAGAACCGATGATCCGCATCATGGCTGCCCTGTCGCTGGCGATCCTCACCGTTGCGGCGGTCGCGAGCTGCACGCTCGCGGCCGGTGAATGCCACACCATGAGCGACTGCGACGACGGCACCACGTGCGTCGAGGGTCGCTGCAGAGGCGGCGAGATGCCCGCGCCCCTCCAGGCGCTCGCGTCCAGCGCCGATGCGAGCGCGCTGCCCGCGAAGGACGCCAGCACGGTGCCGGACGCCGCGCGGGTCGACGCCGCGATGATCGACGCTGGTCACGCGAATGACGCCGGCGACGCGGACGTCGCGGACGCGCCGGCGGACGGCTGACGCTCGAGCTGGGTAGTCGGGTATCGGCGCCCGCCGCACAAGCGCTGCCGCGATCTGTGTAGAGCGCACATAAATCCCTCCGCCAGCGGTCAATCCGGAGGCATGAACGAGGCCTTCTCGGATATCGCCGGCACCGTCGCCGAGTTCTATTTCGAGGGCAACGGCGCGGACTTCGATCTCGGGTCGGACATCTTGAAGCAGACCGACGCACTCAGGTACATGTGTGATCCCACGAAGGACGGGGCGTCCATCGACAACGCGTCGAAGTACCAGAGCGGTATCGACGTCCACTACTCGAGCGGCGTCTACAACAAGTCGTTCTGCCTCGCCGCCAAGCGTCTCTCCAGCGGCAGCCCGACCGGCGCCGCGACTGCCGACGGCGTGCGCCGCGCCGGCAAAGCGTACTTCGAGGCGAATGCCAATTACTGGACGGCGAGCTCCACGTTCGTCAGCGGCTGCGTGGCGTGCTCGATGCCGCGAAGGCCCTCGGCTACGCCGCCGCAGACCTGACCAGCCTCCAGCAGTCCTTCGCCGACGTCGGCGTCACCTGCGCGCCCACCGGCGGCGGCGGCGGCGGCGGCGGCGGCGGCGACTGGGCCGCGTCCGCCACGCCGAACCTCGCGCTCGTCGATCGCGGGACGGCGTGCTCGAGCGTCACCGTCACCGCCGCGGGCAACGCCGCGGACGTGAAGCTCGATCTCGTCGGCACGCACACCTACCGCTCTGTGCTGCGCGCCACGCTTGCCCACGACGGCGTCACCGAGGCGGCCTTCGCGACGCGCACGTTTCCCTCCAGCGCCGGAACCTTCACGCTGGCGAGCAAGGCGATCACGGGCTTCTCGGGCAGCGCGACCGGCACCTGGACGCTCTGCATCACCGACACGGACGCGTACGGCGACAGCGGCACGCTCTCGTCCTTCGGCGTCCACCACTGAGCGTTTCCGGAGGAGCGCCGGCGATCGGCGCGGTGATACCTTGCCGCGATGGATATCGAGCAACTCGAGGCCCTCGCGCTCGGCACCGATCGATCGGCGGCGCTCGCCGCGCTCCTGCCCGGCACCGTCGAGCACGACTACTGGCGCGGGATCGCGCTCCAGCACGAGGGTCGCCTCGACGAGGTCGACGTCTCGCAGCACGGCAGCGTGGACGAGGTCCTCCGGCTCCTCGAACGCAGCAACCTCGGGCGCGTCGACCTCGGGCGCATCGCCTGGCGCATGCACGATCGCGATGCGTTCGAGCGCATCACCGCGTGCCTCGAGGCTCGACGCACCTACCACGATGGACTCTGGGCCTATGCGCTCGCTCATCACGATCGCGTGCGCGCCGCCCAGTGGCTACGACACCAGGAGAGCTTCGTCCGCGAGGCGGGGCCCGGGCTGCGGCAGGCGCCCGCGCTCGCGGAGCTCGATCCGACCGAACGAGGCTGGTACGAGCATCTCGAATACGCGCCGCTCGTCAACGCGCGCGCCCATCAACTGGGCGCGAAGCGACGCATCCTGAACGAGGCGCTCGCAGCCCAGTACCGCGGGTTTTTGGAGGCGGTTGCGCATCGCCCACACGCCACGCACGAGGACCTCCTCTCTGCCGTGCACTACCTCTTCTGCCTCGAGCGCATCGACGACGCGCTCGCGGTCCTGCCGCGGATCGACCCGGCGCGGGTGCGTGGACGCATGCAGTACGCCTACGTCGCGGCCTACGCGGCGTGTCTGCGCGGAGACCTCGCCGAGGCGCGCCGCCTCGCCGCGCCGTGGCGCGAGCATCCGGTGGATCGCTGGCACAACCGGTTTGCGGCGCTCGAAGCGATGATCGACGAGGCCGCGGGGGGCCAGGTCGCGGCGGTGGTCGATCCGGACGATCTCAACCAGCGCGTGCGAGCGAGCGCGGCGCGCGAGCCCGCGCTCGACCTCGTCGTCGAGCGCGGCGGGATCACGCTCCAGCACCACGCCCTCGAGCGCTGCGAGGTGCGCTTCTACCGCATGGACGTCGAGCTCCTCTTCTCGCGGCAGCCGTTCGTCCAGGGCGACGTGGAGCGCTTCTCCTGGATCGAGCCCGGCCTCGTGCTCGACGTGGCGCTCGCGGGCGACGGCCGCACCGCGGTGCCGATCCCGCCCGCGCTCGCCGGCGCCAACCTCGTCATCGAGGTCGTCGCCCAGGGCATGCGCAAGGCCGTCGCCCACTACGCGCACGATCTCGGCGTCCGCGTGGCGCAGGCCTTCGGACAGATCCGGGTGGCGCGCGCCTCCACCCAGGCGCCGCTGCCCGCGACGTACGTGAAGGTCTATGCGCGTCAGTCGGGCGGCCAGGTGGTCTTCTACAAGGACGGCTACACGGATCCGCGCGGCCTCTTCGACTACGCCACGCTGTCCACCGACGACCTCGACCGCGTGGAGCGCTTCGCGCTGCTCGTGTCCGCCGCCGACGCTGGCGCGACGATCGTCGAGACCACCCCGCCCCCGCGCTGACGGTAGGATGTGACGATGCCTACGACCGAACCGTCATCCTCCGTCGTGCAGCAGCTGGTGGCGGTGGTCGGCGAGCGCTCGGTCATCCGCGAGCCAGAGCAGCTCCGTACCTACGAGGCCGACGGGCTCGCGAGCTACCGCGTACGGCCGGGCGTGGTGGTGCTCCCGGCCTCCACCGAGGAGGTTGCAGCCTGCATGAAGATCGCGCACGCGGCCGGGCTCGCGGTGGTGGCGCGCGGCGCCGGCACCGGCCTGTCGGGCGGCGCACTTCCCACGCCGGGCTGCATGCTCATCGGCCTGTCGCGCATGAAGGCCATCCTCCACGTCGACCTCGAGAACGCGTATGCGCGCGTCCAGCCGGGGGTCGTCAACCTCGACGTCAGCAAGCGCGTCGGCCCCCGTGGCTTCTACTACGCTCCGGATCCTTCGTCGCAGAGCGTCTGCTCGATCGGCGGCAATGTCGCCGAGAACTCGGGCGGCGCGCACTGCCTGAAGTACGGATTCACGGCAAACCACGTGCTCGGTGTGACGCTCGTCCTCTCCGATGGCAGGGTGGTCGAGGTGGGCGGGCCCGTGCTCGACGCGCCGGGCTACGACCTCCTCGGCGTCATCGTCGGCAGCGAGGGCCTGCTCGGCATCGTGACCGAGGTGACCTTGCGCCTGCTGCGCAAGCCCGAGGCGACACGCACGTTCTTCGCCACGTTCGGGCGCGTGACGGACGCCGCGGATGCCGTGTCCGCGATCATCGCCGCCGGTATCCTGCCCGCCGCCATCGAGATGATGGACCGGCTCGCGATCGTCGCCGCGAAGGCCGCGACGGGCCTCGACTGGCCCGATGTCACCGCGGCGCTCCTGGTCGACGTCGATGGCCCGCTCGCCGAGTGCGAGCACACGTCGGCGCGCGCGATCGAGCTCTGCGAGCGGGCGGGGAGCCTCGAGATCCGGGTCCCACGGAGCCCCGCAGAGCGCGAGCTGATGTGGAAGGGCCGGAAGAGCGCGTTCGCCGCGGTGGGCCGCATCAGCCGTGACTACATGGTGCAGGACGGCGTCATCCCGCGCTCGGAGATCGGCAAGGTGCTCGAGGAGATCGGCGCGCTGGCGACGCGCAGCGGACTCCGCATCGCCAACGTGTTCCACGCCGGCGATGGCAACCTCCATCCCCTGGTGCTCTTCGACGGACGCGTGCCCGGAGAGACTGCGCTCGCCGAGGAGGTGTCAGGCCAGATCCTGCGCATCTGCCTGCGCTACGGCGGGTCGATCACCGGCGAGCACGGCGTCGGCCACGACAAGGCGGTGTTCATGGGGGAGATGTTCACCGAGGCCGACCTCGACACCATGGGCAAGCTGCGCTGCGCGTTCGATCCCGACAACCTCCTGAACCCCGGCAAGGTCTTCCCCACGCCGCGCCTGTGCGGCGATCGACCCGGTCTCTACAAGGCGCACGAGACCGAGGTCTCGGGGCTGGCGGATCGCGCATGAAGCGCGACGGGACCACGGCGGATGCGGTGCAGGGGGTCGTGCCCGGCGAGGTGCTCGTGCCGACGTCGATCGACGAGGCCTGCGCCGCGCTCGCCGAGCTCGGCGCCGCGGGCCGCGCCAGCGTGTTCGTGGGAGGCGGCACCAAGCTCTCGCTCGGCGCGCCGCCGTCTCGCCTGGACGCGGTGGTTCGCACCACCGGGCTCGCGCGCATCGTCGAGTACGCCCCATCCGATCAGGTGATCACCGTGGAGGCCGGGCTCACGCTCGGCGCGCTGCAGGAGCGCCTCACGCGCGACCGCCAGCGGCTCTCGCTCGATGCGCCGTGGCCGGAGCGCGCGACGATCGGCGGGATCGTCGCCACGAATTCGTTCGGGCCGCTCCGCGCGCGGAGCGGCGCGATTCGCGATCTCATCCTCGGCGTTTCACTCGTGCGGGCCGACGGCGTGCTCGCGCGGAGCGGCGGGAAGGTGGTGAAGAACGTCGCGGGCTTCGATCTCCCGAAGCTCGTGTGCGGCTCGCTGGGCACGCTCGCGCTGATCGCGGTCGTCACGCTGCGCGTCCATCCGCTGCCCGAGGCGAGCGCTGCGCGCGTGGTTCGCGGGCTCGATGCCGCGTCCGTCGTGGCGCTCGCGAGCGCGCTACGGTCTGCGCAGCTCGAACCGAGCGCGCTGGTGGCGCGGCGCGACGGACCCGCGCGGCCCTGGGAGCTCGCGCTGCGCTTCGAGGGCTTCGGCGCGGCGGTCGAGCAGCAGGTGACGCGTCTCGAGGCGCTCGCCCCGGGGCAGGTCGGGGACCGGGACGGGCCCGCGAGCGCCTTCGCCGAGCACCAGCGCGCACGCGAGGACGCACGGCTCCGACTGAAGCTCGCGGCGCTCCCCGACGCGCTGCCGGCCGTCGAGCGCGCGCTCGCCCCGCTCGCTGCACTCCACGAAGGAGCCGAGCTGGCGTGGTATCCGACGCTCGGGCTCGGCTTCTTCTCGACCGTCGCGGCCGCGGTCGCAGCCGCTGAAGGCGAGGACGAGACCGCGACCGCAAGGGCGATCGCGCAGGCGCGCGACGATCTGAGGGCGCTCGGCGGGTCCCTCACGGTCGAGGACGCGCCGGCGTCGCTATGGGGTTCGCTCGCGACGTGGAGCGCCCCGTCGGCCCTCGCGCTGCACCGCGCCGTCAAATCACGTTTCGACCCGGGCGGGCTCCTCGCGCCCGGCCGCTTCGTGGAAGGAATCTGACATGACCGCCCCCACCCGCGACAAGATCGACGACTGCGTGCACTGCGGCTTCTGCCTTCCGGCCTGCCCCACCTACCAGAGCTGGGGCGAGGAGATGGACTCGCCGCGCGGTCGGATCGACCTCATGCGCGGCCTGCGTGATCAGAAGATCCATCTGACCAGCACCATCGTCGCGCACTTCGACAAGTGCCTCGGGTGCATGGCCTGCGTGAGCGCGTGCCCCTCCGGCGTGAAGTACGACCAGCTCATCGAGGAGACGCGCGCGATGGTGGAGCGGGAGCGCCCGCGCACTGGTCTCGACCGCCTGCAGCGCGGCCTCATCTTCGCGCTCTTCCCCTACCCGCGTCGTCTGCGCGTGATGGCGGCGCTGCTCCTCGTCTACGCCGCGACCGGGCTGCGCTGGCTCGTTCGCGGCTCCGGCATCATGAGGCTCCTGCCTCGCCGGCTCGCCGAGCTCGACGCGATGGGGCCGCCGGTCAGCCTGCACGCCGTCACCGCCACGCTGCCCGTGCTGGTCCCGGCGCGGGGGGAGCGCCGCGCGCGCGTGGCGCTCGTGGCGGGCTGCGTGCAGCGCGTGTTCTTCCCCGGCGTGAACGAAGCGACGCTGCGCGTGCTCGCTGCCGAAGGATGCGAAGTACACGTACCTCGTGACCAGGGTTGCTGCGGGGCGCTCTCGATGCATGCCGGGCGCGAGGCCGAGTCGCTGGCCTTCGCGCGCGACCTCATGGCGCGCATCGATGGCGAAGACCTGGACGCGATCCTCGTCAACGCCGCTGGCTGTGGCTCGCACCTGAAGGACTACGGGCGCCTGTTCGAGCACCAGCCCAACCCGGAGCTGGCAGCGCGGGCCAGGGCCTTTGCCGCGAAGGTGCGCGACATCAACGAGTACCTTGCCGTGCTCGCGCCACGCGCCGAGCGGCATCCGCTCCCCTTGAAGGTGGCGTACCACGACGCCTGTCACCTCGCGCACGCCCAGCGCATTCGCGTGCAACCGCGCGCGCTGCTCTCCGGCATCCCCGGCCTCGAGCTCCTCGAGATCCCGGAGGGCGATCAGTGTTGCGGCAGCGCCGGGATCTACAACCTGGTCGAGCCGGAGAGCGCAGCGCAGATCGGCGATCGCAAGGTCGACAACGTCCTCACGGTGGGCGCCGACCTCCTCGCGTCCGCGAACCCCGGCTGCACGCTGCAGATCGCGAAGATCCTGCGGCAGCGCGGCACCGCGCTCCCGGCGGCGCACCCGATCGAGATCCTGGACGCGTCGCTGCGAGGCGTGCGGGTGGAATCACTGCTGGGCGCGACCGGCCGCCGGCCCTGATCGCGCGGTGCGGACCGCCTGCGGTCAGGGCAGCATCGCCGTGAGATGCGCCTGGACCACCGCTTGCTGGTCGAACGCGCAGTGGGCACGTTGATGATGTACGAGAGCCCGCCGATCGATTTCAGCTCGCTCTGCCCGGTCGGCCCGCCCGAGCCCTTCGAGCTCTTGATCGCCGGCGGGCTCGCGGTATCGCCGGCGTCGGGCGTGACGGGCGGCGCGGCATCGGTGGTCGGCGGCGGGTCGCCCGGTGCATCCTTCGTGGGATCCGGCGCAGCGTTCGCGCCGAGGTCGCGAGCAGGCGGGAGCGTCGTTTCCGGCGAGCTGCACGCGGCGAGCGTGAGCGCAGCGAGCGTGAGCGCAGCGAGCGCGACGAGGACGTTGCTCGAGCGATGGCGGGACGGGCGCACGCCTCCAGTGTGCAGGCGCACGCGCCGCTGTCCACGATCGCGGGCACTTCGCGGGTCGCCGCTGGAATTGTCCGGCGGCAGGCCGGATCGCCGGTTGCCCGTTGCCCGTTGCCCGTTGCCCGTTGCCGCGCCGGGTCGCTTCGCGGTCTCGCGACGGTGTGCTGACGCGATCGTCGGCGCGATGACGCTTCGGGCTGGCATCACCTTCGCAGAGGAACTGGCATGTTCCGTTCTCTGCAAGTCGCCGCGACGGGTATGGTCGCGCAAGAGACCAAGCTCGATACCATCGCCAACAACCTCGCGAACTCGAACACCACCGGCTACAAGCGGCAGGACGCGGAGTTCGAGGACCTGCTCTACCAGAACGAGCGGAGCGCAGCGCCGAACCCCCAGGGCGGCGTCGGTCCCGTCGGCACGCAGATCGGCTCGGGCGTACGCGTCGTCGCCACCTCGCGGTCCTTCGCGCAGGGCGCCCTCCAGCAGACGAGCAACCCGCTCGACGTCGCCATCGAGGGCAACGGCTTCCTCGCGGTGCAGCGCAACGCGGGTGAGGTCGGCTACACGCGCGCGGGAGCGCTGAAGGTCGATGCGCAGGGCCGCCTGGTCACGAGCGACGGCCTCGCGGTCCAGCCCGCCATCACCGTGCCCCCCGACGCGACGTCGATCTCAATCTCCGCCGACGGCAACGTCAGCGCGCTGACGCCCGGCCAGCGCACCCCGACCTCGCTCGGCCAGCTCCAGATCGTGACCTTCCCCAACCCGAACGGGCTCGAAGGCGTCGGCCACAACCTCTATTCCGCCAGCGCAGCAAGCGGCGAGCCGACCACCGGCAACCCCGGCACCGACGGCCGCGGCACCATCCTCCAGGGGGCCCTCGAGGGCTCCAACGTCGAGGTGGTCAACGAGATGATCGGCCTGATCCGCACGCAGCGCGCGTACGAGATCAACTCCAAGGTCATCTCCGCCGCCGACGAGATGCTCCGCAAGGCGACCGAGATCCAATGAGGCGCCTCTCCTTCCTCGCCGGGCTCCTCGCGGTGGCGGTGGTGCTCGCGCCCCGCGCGGGCATCGCAGCGCCTACGGGCGCGGGCAATGCCGTGCCGCGGACCATCGAGATCACCACCGCCCACGTCCACGTCCACGATCTCGGCATCGCGGGCACCTCGATGCCCGACGTCGACCTCGGCCCCACGCCCGCGCTCGGCATGACGCGCACCATCGACCGCGACGAGGTCGCGCGCGCGCTCACCGCCGCCGGCGCCCCCTCCGTTCCCAGGCTGCCCGCGCAGTTCCGCATTGCCCGCAAGGGCAAGCGGCTCGCCACCACCGACGTCGACAAGCTCGTGCGCGACGCCATCGATCCGACGCGCATCCCGCGCGGCGCCACGCTCGCGACGGTTCGCGCCATCGCGCTGGCGGTGCCGGACGGCTACGACCGCGTCACCGTCGACCTCCCCACCCTGCCGCGCCGAGCCGGCACCGTCACCGTCACGGCGGCCGTCGCGTTCCTGGCGCAGGGCGAGGTGCTCGCGCGCATCACGGTGCCCGTCGACTTCACCGTCACCGCCGAGGCGCTCGTCCCCGACGTCGCCAAGGGCGCCGCCATCACGCTGCTCGTCCGCCGCGGGCTCGTCGAGGTCAGCATCGGCGCCGTCGCCGGCTCCGACGGCGACGCCGGCGGCACCATCCCGGTCCTCCTGAAGCCCTCGGGCCGCGTCGTCCGCTCACGCGTCATCGACAAGGAGCACGCGCTTTCTCTCGAGGAATCATGAAGCGCTACGTCTTTCCCTGGCTCTTCGTCACGCTGATGACGGCCGGCTGCGGCCCGAACCACGTCCAGCCCTTCACGCCGCGCCAGCGCGTCTACAAGCCGGGTCACTACGCGCAGAACGGCGCCTCGGCGAAGCCCGCCAACGGCTCGCTCTTCAGCGAGGCGCACGGCGGCTGGCTCGAGGACACGCGCGCGGTGCGGGTCGGCGACTTCCTCGTCATCAACATCGACGAGCAGGCCAACGCGAAGGGCGCCGCGAGCACGAACATGAGCAGGCAGGCGGACGGCACCTCCGGCGCCACGGCCATGGTCGGCATCATTCCCGCATTGAAGAAGGCGTACCCCGACCTCGATACGTCGAAGCTCATCGAATATGCCAGCAAGTCCTCCTTCGCCGGCGCCGGCGACACCGCCCGCAACGGCGCGCTCTCCGGGAAGATCGCGGTCCGCGTCGTCAGCGAGATGCCGAACGGCGACCTCTTCCTCGAAGGCACCAAGGTCGTCCTCATCAACAACGAGGAGACCCACCTGTATGTCTCCGGTCTCGTGCGCCCGGCCGACATCGCGCAGGACAACTCCATCGCTTCTTCGAGGATCGCCGATGCGCAAGTGGAGTTCACGGGTCGCGGCGATCTCGCCGATCAACAACGCAAGGGTTGGGGCGTGCGCGTCATCGAGACGCTCAACCCCTTCTGAGGAGACGTAGCGTGCGCACCAAGTGGTCACTGTTCCTGGTCGTGCTCCTCGCCATCGTGCTGGCGCCCGCGTCGGCCCGCGCCGAGAAGCTGCGGGACCTCGTGGACGCGAGCGGCGCCCGTGAAAACCAGCTCGTCGGCTACGGCATCATCACCGGCCTGAACGGCACGGGTGACGACGTCAGCGCGCCCTTCACCGCCCAGACCGTCCTGTCGCTCCTGCGCCGCCTCGGCGTCCAGGTCGATCCCAGCCAGCTCCGCCTCAAGAACGTGGCGGCCGTCATCGTCACGGCGCAGCTGCCCGCCTTCGCGAAGCAGGGCACGAAGATCGACGTCACCGTTTCGTCGGTGGGAAACGCCAAATCCTTGTCGGGCGGCATGCTCATCCAGACGCTCCTCAAGGGCGCCGACCAGAAGACCTACGCGGTGGCGCAGGGCAGCGTCATCGTCGGCGGCTTCGAGGCGAAGGGCGGCAGCGGCAGCTCGGTCGCGAAGGGCACCACCACCGCAGGCCGTGTCCCCGAGGGCGCCATCGTCGAGCGCGAGGTCGTCGCGAGCATCGTGGAGGGCGGCGCGTTGAAGCTCGAGCTGCGCAACCCCGGCTTCACCGTTGCCTCCCGCATCGCCGAGGCCGTGAACGTCCGCTTCCCGGGCAGCGCCAGCGCGCTCGACGGCGGCTCGGTGCGCGTGAAGATCCCCGAGGAGTTCGGCGCGCGGATCGTCGAGCTCATGGCGCAGCTCGAGGAGGTCGAGGTCACGCCGGTCCGCCGCGCGCGCGTCGTCATCAACGAGCGCACCGGCACCATCGTGGCCGGCGGCGACGTGCGCCTCTCCCCGGTCGCCGTGATGCACGGCAGCCTGACCATCGTGATCAAGGAGACCCCGCAGGTCTCGCAGCCGACGGCGCCGTTCGGCAATGGCTCGACCGCCGTGGTCCCCCGCAGCGAGATCAAGACGAGCGAGGCCGGCCGGGCGATGGCCTTCGTCCCACCCGCACCGACTCTCGCCGACGTGGCCTCCGCGCTCAGCACGCTCGGCCTCGCGCCTCGCGAGCTCGCCGGGGTGCTCCAGGCTCTCCGCGCCGCCGGCGCCCTCGAAGCCGAGATGGTGGTCCAGTGACCGCGCCCATCATCGGACCGATGCCGGCCCCGAAGGCCGACGCGCCATCCGAAGCGAAGAAGACCAAGGAGACAGCCGACATCAAGCAGGCCGCCGCCGCGTTCGAGGCCATCCTCGTCCGGCAGATGCTCGCGTCGGCGAAGGTCGCGGGCAAGGGCAACTACGCCGACATGGGCGTGGAGGCCCTCTCCACCGCCGTGACGCAGGGCGGCGGGCTCGGTCTGGGCCGCGCCATCGAGCACGCCATCGGAGCGGAGCAGCACTCTGCTCCTGGCGGCCCGGAAAATGCACCGGCCCCTGGTGCGTCGAAAAAGTGACGTTCCTCTAAAGGTTCGGCGCCTGCCGCCGTCCCCCCTGAATACCGGAGCCATGACCATGCGGATCAGCGATCGCTACGAACGTTTCACCGACCGGCTCTCCAGCTCCAAGGCTGGCGCGACCACGGGCTCGGACAAGTCCGGCGCCGGAAAGGAGCCCGTGAAAGCAGCAGCAAGTCAGCCGAGCGTCCTGTCGGTCAAGGTCTCGGAGCGCGCAGCGCAGCTCTCGGCGGGCTCGGCTCGCCTCGACGAGCTGAAGGACCAGATCCGCAACGGCACCTTCAAGGTCGACGCCCGCGCCATCGCGAACAAGCTCGTCGGCGAGGACGATTGAGATGAGCCCCGCCGACCTGCTCCGCGAGCTCCGTTCCGTCCTCGAGACCGAGCGCGACGCGATCCGCCGCCTCGACTCCGCACGGATCACGGAGGCGTCGCGCCGCAAAGAGGCGCTCGTGGCCATCGTCGCCGGCGCCGTCGAGCCCGAGCGAACGCCGCTGCTTCACGCCCTGGCCGAGGTGCGCGGCGATCTGAAGCGCAACCTCGTCCTCCTCGCCCACGCCCGCGACTTCGTGCGGGACGCCGTCGAGCGTACCCGCGCGCGCACCGGCCCCGGCGTCCGCGTCTCCATCAGCCTCTAGAAGAAAGCCATGAGCCTCTCCGGTCTCCTCGACATCGCCCGCAGTGGCCTCCTCTCCCAGTCGGGTGCCCTCGGCATCACGGGACAGAACGTCACGAACGCGACGACCGCCGGGTACACGAAGCGCGTCGCATCCTTGACGCCCCAGGTCGGCGGCGGCGTGACGTTCAACGGAGAGATCCGATCGTTCGACCGGTTCGCCTACGCGCACGTCGTCCAGCAGACAGGCCTCCAGTCGGCCGCCAGCGCGCGCGCCAACGCGCTCGCCGGCATCGAGGCAATCATGGCGCCCACCACCGGCACCATCGGCGACCGCGCGACCGCGCTCATGGGCTCGCTCACCACGCTCACCGCGTATCCGATCGACACCGCGGTCCGCTCCGACGTGCTCTCGAAGGTCGACGACCTCTCGAGCACCATCTCCAACGCCTCCCGCGCGCTCTCCGATTCTTCGAAGGAGCTGTTCCAGCAGGGCCAAGGGGTCGTCAGCGACCTCAACGACCGCCTCACCCACATCGCCGATTTGAACGGCAAGATCGCCGAGGCGCAGGCGCTGGGCAGCGACGCCTCGAACCTCCGCGATCAGCGTGACGTGTACGTCAAGGACGTGAGCGAGCGCGTCGGCGCGCGCGCTATCGAGGATGCGCAGGGCCGCGTGACGCTCTTCGGCGCGGGCGCAGTGCTCGTGGAGGGCAACCGGACGAATCCGCTGACGCTCGACCTCGACCCCGGCGGGAAGATGCGCATCACGGTGAAGGGCGCGAGCAACATCGACGTCACCGCGCGGGTCGACTCGGGCACGCTCGGCGGCCTGCGCGAGGCGCGCGATGTCGACCTCGCGGCGTCGCAGACCGGGCTCGACGCGTACGCGTTCGACGTCGCGAACACCCTCAACGCCGCACACGCCGCCGGCTTCGGGAGCGACGGAGTGGACGGACGACCGCTCTTCGCGGTCTCGGCGACGAAGGCCGGCGCAGCCTCCACGCTTGCCATCGACCCCGGCATGGTCGGCCACCCCGAGCTCGTCGCCGCCGCCGGATCGGTCGCGGAGCTCCCCGGTGGAAACAGCGGCGCGCTCGCGATGGCGGCGCTCGCCGAGTCCGACAGCTTCGGCGGGACCACCATCACGAACCGCTTTGCAAACCTCGCGAGCGACGTCGGCGCCCGCAAGCTGAACGCCGAGTCCGAGAAGTCGCTCCGCGACGACACGCTCTCGCTCGCCACGACCATGTCCCAGAGCGCCAGCGGCGTCTCGCTCGACGAGGAGATGATCGACATGTCGAAGTACCAGCGAGCGTTCGAGGCCTCCTCGAAGGTCCTCCAGACCGCAAACGAGCTCCTCGACAACTTCCTGAGGGAAATCTGATGCGCGTCTCCGAGAACATGCGGCTCGCCAACACCGCCTCGGCGCAGAGCCGACTGGCGCAGCGGCTCGACAAGGCTTCGCGCATCGCCACCCGTGGCTCGAACGTCGCGGCGCCCTCCGACGATCCCGTCGCGTACGCCACGAAGGTCCGCAGCGACAACGCGCTCACGCTCATCGAGCGGCGCTCCCAGCTCGCCACCCAGGTGTCGGGCGAGCTCGACGTCGCCGAGAGCGCGCTCTCGAACGCCACCGACCTGATGTCCCAGGCTCGCGCCGCCGCCGTCCAGGGCGCGAACGACACGCTCGACGCGCCCTCGCGCAAGCTCCTCGCCACCCAGGTGAACGCGCTCCGGGACGAGATGCTCGGCATCGCGAACACCCGCTACGCGAACAAGTACGTCTTTGCCGGAACGAAGACCGATACCCCGCCCTTCGATGCGCTCGGCTCCTTCGTCGGCAACGATATCGTCACGCGCGTGCCGCTCATGAACGGCGTCGAGCCTCCGGCGAACGTGAGCGGCGCCAAGATCTTCACGAACGCTGGCGGCCAGGACGTCCTCGGCGCGCTCAAGACTCTCGCGGATGCACTGAACGCAAACGACCCGAACGCCGTCCGTGCATCCATCGATCTAATGGATGCCTCGCATACCCAGCTCGTCCAGGGTCAGACCGACGCCGGTCTTGCCAGCGAGCGCTTCCGCTCCGCCATCGACGTGATGTCGAGCACCAAGGTGGCGGTCGCGAACACCCTCAGCAAGCAGGTCGACGGCGACCCCATGCAGCAGCTCACCGAGCTCACTCTCGCCAAGACCGCCTACGAGCAAGGCGTGGCCGTCACGCGGCAGCTCCTCTCCCTCTCCTCCCTGACCCGGCAGTGAGCCACCACCGATGACCCAGCCCTCGCTCTCGCTCGTCTCTCCCGCTCCCGAATCCGCGGCACGGCCGCCGTCGTCCGGGCGTGTGCTCACGCGCGACCTCGGCGTGGTCGCGGGCACGCTGGCCGGACTGAAGCCGTTCCCCGCCGTCGTGGAGCTCGTCCGGATCAAGGCCGCCGACCCGGGCAGCGCGGCGGCGGACGTCGCGCGACTCGTCGAGGGCGACGTCGGGCTCGTGACCGACCTCCTTCGCGTCGTGAACGCGCCCGCCTCGGGGCTCACGCAGCGCTGCACCTCGGTGCGGCACGCGGTCTCCCTGCTCGGCTTGAAGCGCGTCTCCGCGGTCGTGACCGGCGCGGCGGCCCTGGCGTTCGTCGAGAAGGCGACCGCCCCGCATCCCGCGCTCGCGGGTCACGCGATCGCGGTCGCCGGCATCTCGCGGCTGCTCGCGCCGATCATCGGGCTGCCCGCCGACGAGGCCTTCACCGTGGGTCTCCTCCACGACGTCGGCGCGATGCTGGTCGTGCAGACGAACGATCCTTTCTACGACGCGCTCATCGAGCAAACGGCGCTGGGCGAGGAGCCCTCCGTCGACGACGAGCGCGCGCTCATGGGCTTCGACCACGGCGCGCTCGGCGGAGAGGTGCTCCGCAAGTGGCACATGCCGGCTCCGTTGCCGCAGGTCGTGACGCTTCATCACCGGTGGGAAGACGCGCTCGCCGAGGGCGGCGCTGTCACCGCCATGGTCGCGTTGCTGCGCGTGGCCGATGCGCTCGTCGCTGCTGCCAGTGAGCTGCCCGAGCCGCGGCTCACCGATCTCGACCGCGTCTTCGAGGAGCCGGCGTTCGGCTACCTCGGCCTGGCGCGCGAGGAGATCCACAATCTCTGGCCTGCCATCCGCAGGACGTCCGACAAGGCGTTCGTGGTGGGCGAGGCCGAGCCGGTCGAGGAGGCCGCCGCCCCGCCGCCGCCTGCCGCTCCCGCGCCACTGGCGAAAGCGCCGGCAGCCGAGGAGAGCTCGAAGCTCGGCATGTGGATCGGGGTCGCCGCGGTGGTGTTGATGGCCATCCTCGGCTTCGTCTTCTTCGGCCGCTGACGCGCACTCCGCGGGTACGAGCTGCAAGGTAGGAATCGCGGCAGACGGAAGCCCGGACCCCCGGCTGTCCCCGACCGGCAGCCTCATCGCTGACGCGATCTCCGTGCGCGGAATCTTCTTGATTGGCGCGAACGACGGCGTTCACTCGCTTCGAATTCCGGCACACTTCATTGCGACAACACCTCGGGTCGGGTCGAATGCGACGTGTTCGGCCGCGCCCCTGCCCGGCACCAGCGCGGATCATTCTCGCCGCCCGCGACGGCAACGGACGCTGCCTCTTACCGGCTGAATGGCCGTGTCGGACGGAAACCGTTCGCTCGGATCGTTGGACCGTTGAACGAGATGCGCGCTCATCGCGAGCGCGGCCGCGGACGCGGACGCGGACGCGGACGCGGCGCGCACCTGACAGCGTGGTGTCAGGATACTGCGCGGTTCCTGGAATCATCGAGCCCAGCCGCAGAAAGCGGGTCCTGCTGTGTTGCTGGGCGACGCCGGCGTCACTATGCCTCTCCCTCCATGCTTCCCATCCGCCTCCGCGGAGCTCGCACGCACAACCTCCGCGGCGTCGACCTCGACCTTCCTCCCGGCCAGCTCGTCGCGTTGACGGGCCCCAGCGGGGCCGGCAAGTCCTCGCTCGCGCTCGACACGCTCTACGCGGAGGGCCAGCGCCGCTTCGTCGAGAGCTTCAGCCCCTACGCGCGGCAGTTCCTCGAGCGCCTGGAGCGTCCGCCGGTCGAGTCGCTCGAGCCGGTCGCGGCGACCGTCGCGGTGGACCGGCGCGCGCCGGTGAAGTCGAGCCGCTCCACGGTGGCCACGCTCACCGACCTAGAGCCGTACCTCGCGGCGCTCTTCGCGTGCCAGGCGGTGCCGACGTGCCCGGAGTGTCACCGCACCGCGGTGGCGACCACCGCGCACGACGCCGCGGTGCGCGCGGTCGCAGACTTCGGGGAGCGGCGCGCCATCGTCAGCTACCCGGTGCGGATCGAGAACGCCGAGGCCTACCTCGAGCTGCGCGAGTCGCTCGTGGTCGACGGCTACCGCCGCCTCGTGGTCGGCGGCACGGTGCGCGAGATCGACGACGTGAAGCCGAGCGAGGCCGGCCGGCCCGACGTCGCGATCGAGGTGGTCATCGATCGCCTCAAGCTCGGCGCCGGGGACGTGCGCCGCCTCCAGCAGGCCATCGAGATCGCGTGGGAGCGTGGCCTCGGCCGCGCCGATCTGCGCACCGCCGATCCGCCGAAGGCCGGGGCCGCGCCCGCACCCGCAGCCCCCGCACACGTGGCGATCGCCCGCGGGCTCGTGTGTCCGGACTGCGCGCGCTCGTTCGAGGCGCCGCGCGCCGGGCTCTTCTCGTACAATTCGCCGCTCGGCGCGTGCACCGACTGCCGCGGCTTCGGCCGCGTGATCGCCGTCGACTGGGACAAGGTCATCCCCGACAAGACGAAGACGCTCGAGAAGGGCGCGATCAAGGCGTGGTCGGGCAAGTCGAGCGAGTGGGAGCGCGAAGTGCTCGTCACGTTCGCGAAGAAGCGGAAGATCCCACTCGATGTCGCGTGGGAGAAGCTCTCCGCCGCGCACCAGGCGGCGGTCATCGACGGCGAGGGCGACTGGTCGGGCGGCAAGTATCCGGGCATCAAGGCGTGGTTCAAGTGGCTCGAGGGCCGCACCTACAAGATGCACGTGCGCGTCTTTCTCTCGCGCTACCGCGACTACGTCCCGTGCGTCACTTGCCAGGGCGCACGCCTCAACGCGACGGCCCGCACCTACCTCGTCGGCGGCCTCGACCTCGGCGCGTGGCACAAGCTCACCGTCGAGCAGGCGCTCGAGCGGCTGCGCGGCATCGAACCGAGCAGGCCGCAGGGCAAGCGCGTGAAGGGCGAGCTCGCCTCGCGTCTCGGCTACCTCGCGTCGGTCGGCCTCTCGTATCTCACGCTCGATCGCCAGGCGCGCACGCTCTCGGGGGGCGAGGCGCAGCGCGCGAGCCTCACCACCGCGCTCGGCGCCTCCCTCACCGGCACGCTGTTCGTCCTCGACGAGCCGACGGTCGGCCTCCACGCCACCGACGTCCCGCGCCTCGCCGACGCGATGCGCGATCTCTCGAAGGCCGGCAACACCGTGCTCGTCATCGAGCACGACCGCGGCGTGGTCGAGCGGTGTGACCGCGTGATCGAGATGGGACCGGGCGCCGGCCCGCACGGCGGCAGCATCCTCTTCCAGGGCACCCCGGCGGAGATCGCGACCAGCGACACGGCGACCGGCCGCGCGTGGCGCGCCCGGCCGAAGGCCCGCCCTCGCACCGACGGACAGGCCAAGCGCGTCCTCTCCTTCACGGGGATCCGCGAGAACAACCTGCGCATCGACCACATCGACGTCCCCCTCGGCATGCTGTGCGCGATCACCGGCCCCAGCGGCTCGGGGAAGAGCACGCTCGCCGAGGACATCGTCTATCGCGGCGTGGCCCGCGCGTGCGGGACCGCGGTGGCGAAGCCCGGCGTGATGGCCTCGATGAAGGGCCACGAGAAGCTCACCAGCGCGGTGCTCGTGGATCAGTCGCCGCTCGGGCGGACCGCGCGCGGCAATGCTGCAACCTACACGCATGCCTGGGACCGGGTCCGCGCGCGCTTCGCGGCCGAGTCCGAGTCGCTGCGGCGAGGCCTCTCCCCCGCGCACTTCTCGTTCAACGTCCCGGGCAAGGGCCGCTGCGAGAATTGCTCGGGCGAGGGCTACGAGACGGTCGAGATGCAGTTCCTCGCCGACGTGATGCTGCTCTGCCCCGTCTGCCAGGGGAAGCGCTTCAACACCGACGTGCTCTCCGTGCACCACGCGGGAAAGACCGTCGCCGACGTGCTCGCGATGACCGTGGACGAGGCCATCGCCACGTTCTCGCCGCCCGACCTGCGCGATTACGTCATCGAGAACACGCTGAAGCCGCTCGTGCGCGTGGGGCTCGGCTACCTGCCGCTGGGGCAGCCGCTCTCGACGCTCTCGGGCGGCGAGGCGCAGCGCCTCAAGCTCGCGCGGGCGCTGTCCTCCGAGACGCGCGGCGCGCTCTTCGTGGTCGACGAGCCGAGCGCCGGCCTCCACGCCGAGGACGCCGTCCACGTCGTGAATGCCCTGCGCAGCCTCGTGGAAGAGGGCGCGAGCGTGGTGATGGTCGAGCACGACCTCTCGGTGGTGCGCGAGGCCGACTGGGTCATCGACCTCGGACCGGGCGGCGGACCGCACGGCGGCGTGGTGGTCGCCGAAGGGCCCCCCGAGGTCATCGCCGCGAGCAGCACCAAGACCGGAGAAGCCCTCCGCGAGCTCGAGGGAAAGAGCGACGGTAAGAAGAGCAAGAAGAAGCCGAGCCCGGTCTCGACGCCGAGCGTCGCGCTCGACGCCATCACCGTGCAGCACGCGCGCGAGCACAACCTCAAGGACGTCTCGTGCCGCATCCCGCACGGCAAGCTGTGCGTCGTCACCGGCCCCAGCGGCTCCGGCAAGAGCTCGCTCGCGTTCGACGTCATCTTCGCCGAGGGGCAGCGGCGGTTCATGGAGACGCTCACGCCCTACGCGCGTCAGTTTCTCCCCACGTTGCCCCGGCCCGACGTCGATCTCGTCTCCGGCGTGCCGCCGAGCATCGCGCTCGAGCAGCGCACCACGCGCGGCGGCGCGAACTCCACGGTCGCGACCGTCACCGAGATCGCCCACTACCTGCGCCTGCTCTACGCGAAGGTCGGCGAGCTCTACTGCCCGGACTGCAACACGCTCGTCCAGCCGAGCGCGCCCGACGACATGTTCGCGCGGGTGCGCAAGATGGGGGGCAAGAGCGACAAGCGCACGCTCTATGCCCCCGCCGTGCGGGCCCGCAAGGGCACGTACCTCGACCTCTTCACGAACGCGGCGCGGGCCGGCGTGACCACCGCGCGCGTCGACGGCGCGATCGTCTCCATCGATCCGCCGCCGAAGCTGACCAAGGCCAAGGAGCACACGATCGATCTCATCGTGTACTACGGGCCGCTCGCGGTCCTCGACCGCGCCGCCTTCGACCGCGCGCTGGCGTGGGGCGCCGGCTCGCTACGCATCGGCCCCGCGGCGCCCACCGCGCACTTCGCGACCGGCGAGGAGATGCTCTCCACCTCACGCGCGTGTCCGCAGTGCGGCACCGGCATCCCGGAGCTCGATCCGCGCTGGTTCTCGTTCAACACGAAGCAGGGCCAGTGCGAGGGGTGTGAGGGCACCGGCCTCCGCGGCGGCAGCGCCGACATGGACGACGATCCGGATCCGGGCAAGCCGCGCGAGAAATGCCGCGTCTGCAAGGGCGACCGCCTCGCGCCCATCCCGCGCAGCGTGCGCCTCGGCGGCGAGACCTATCCGCGCGTCATGGAGCAGAGCGTCACCGAGGCGCTCGCGCAGATGAGCGCCATCGCGCTCACCGGCAACCAGGCGATCATCGCGAAGGCACCGCTCGCCGAGCTGAAGCGCCGTCTCGAGTTCGTCGAGCAGGTGGGCCTCGGCTACCTCGGCCTGGGGCGCGCCGCAAACGGCCTCTCCGGCGGAGAGATGCAGCGCCTCCGCCTCTCGGCGCAGCTCGGCAGCGGCCTCACGGGGGCGCTCTACGTGCTCGACGAGCCGACCATCGGCCTCCACCCGCGCGACACCGGTCGCCTCATCGCGAACCTGCGTGCGCTCGTCGACACGGGATCGACGGTGGTGGTGGTCGAGCACGACGCCGAGACCATCCAGGCCGCCGATCACCTGACCGATCTCGGTCCGGGCGGAGGCCGCAACGGCGGACACATCGTGGCCGAGGGCGACCCGGTGGCGGTGCTCGCCTCCGAGGCCTCGCCCACTGGCCGCGCGATCCGCGAGCCGATCGGTCGCGTGCGGCCGCCGCGTCCCATGGCGGACGCGTGGCTCGAGCTCGAGGGAGCGAAGGCAAACAACCTGAAGGACGTGACATTCCGCGTCCCCGCCGGGCGCATGGTGGTCGTGGCCGGGGTCAGCGGCTCCGGCAAGAGCACGCTCGTGCAGAAGGTGTTCTTCCCCGCGCTGCGGCGCAGCCTGAAGCTCGTCTCCGATACCCCGGGCGTGCACAAGGCGATCCGCGTGCCGAAGACGATCAAGCGCGCGCTCTCCGTCGACCAGTCGCCGATCGGGCGCACGCCGCGCTCGGTGCCGGCGACGTTCCTCGGCATCTGGGACGAGATCCGCAAGCTCTTCGCCGCGCTCCCCGAGGCCCGCGCCCGCGGCTGGACCCCGGCGCGCTTCTCCTTCAACACGCCGCAGGGCGGCCGCTGCACCGCGTGCGCCGGCCAGGGCGTCATCGTCTCCGAGATGGCGTTCCTGCCCGAGGTCAGCTCGCCGTGCGAGACGTGTCTCGGCCTGCGCTTCGAGCCGGCCACGCTCGACGTGAAATGGGCGGGGCTCTCCATCGGCGAGGTCCTCAAGCTCTCCGCCGAGGAGGCGGCCGAGGTGTTCGGCGCGTTCCGCAAGATCGCAGGCCCGCTGCGCACCATCGTCGAGCTTGGCTGCGGGTATCTCTCGATCGGGCAGGGCTCGAACACGCTCTCCGGCGGCGAGGCGCAGCGCCTCAAGCTGGCGAGCGAGCTCACCGCGGGCATGGCCCACGAGCCCACTGTCTACGTGCTCGACGAGCCCACCACCGGCCTTCACCTCTCCGACGTCGGGCGCCTCGTGCGGGTTCTCGATCGCCTGGTGGAGCGCGGCGACACGCTCGTCATCGTCGAGCACCATCCGGACGTCATCGCGAACGCCGACTGGGTCGTGGAGCTCGGTCCCGAGGCCGGCGACGCGGGCGGCACCATCGTCTTCGAGGGCGACCCTGCGCAGCTGCGGAAGAAGAAGACGGCGACCGGCCGCGCGCTCGGCAAGATCGCGGCGGCGGCGGGCGCGGCGACGACCGCGCCGTAGCACGAGATTTCGATATCATCGGGGGGTGGCGATCATCCCCAAGTGCTCGTTCGAGGTGCTCCTGAGCGGGGGCGCGCTGGTGCCTGGCCAGCGCGTCGAAGGCTCGCTCGTGCTGACGGCGCCGGAGCCGATCCCCCGCGCCGATCACGTGGAGCTCGCGTTCCGCACCGCTGCCTGGGCGGGCTACGGGTCGGGCAAGAACCGCAGCGTGGTGCGGCGCGATCTCTTCAACGCGCCCTTCCGCGTGCAGGTGCCGAAGCAGCTCGCCGCCGGCACGCATCGCTTCCCGTTCGCGCTCGACGTGCCGTGGTGGCTTCCTCCTGGCTTCAGCGGCAGCGACTGCGCGATCGAGCACGTCGTGGAGACACGTCTCGACGTGGACTGGGCCATCGATCCCACCGCGAAGCGCTACCCGGTCGTCCAGATGGCGCCCCAGCTCGGCACGCGCAAGCCGCTGAGCACCCGCTCGCCCGTGAATTTTCACTCCGAGATCGTGGTCGAGGTCTCGCTCGCGTCGACGGTGGTGGCGCTCGGCGAGCCGCTCATCGGTCAGATCGCGCTGCGCGGCGCGGCCGCCGTGCGCTTCGACGCCGTGGAGCTGCTCTTCGCGAGCATCGCGCAGGTCACGATGGCGCGCGGCGATCGCCGTCGTTCTCCGCTCGGGATGCGGATCCGCATCCCCGCCGATGCCCTGCGCAGCGGCGAGCCGATACCGTTCCAGATCCCGCCGCACCAGAGCTTCACGCCGACCTCCGCGTCCTCGTTCATCGAGCACGATCTCGCGCTCGTGGTGAGCGTGGACATCCCGTGGGCCGTCGATCCCGCGTTCCAGATCGCGCTCCAGGTACTGCCGCACGGATCCATCATCGAGGGCGACGCCACGACGGGCCTCGTGGGCAGCGAGCGTCTCCAGCGCATCGCGGCGGTCATGGCCGAGGGCACGGGGCTCCGCCTCGGGCGCGCGCCCGTGCTCGTCGACGGCTACGTGGGCCCGGTCGGCCTGCGCATCTCCGACGCGCCGCATGCCGCGCGCCTCGGCATCGACGTCGACTTCACGTTCCCCGACGTCGAGCTGGGCATCGACTTCCATCGGCTCGGGATGCTGGAGGGCTTTCGGCAGTCGCCGCTCCTCCCCGAGACGCTCGCGCGGGCGTACCTCCTGCGCGTGAAGAACGAGGACGCGAGCTCCGCGGCCTTCGTGGCCACCGCGCTGGCGGGGCTGGGGGCGGCCGACGAGATCCGGTTGTCCGACCATCACCTCGGGATCCACTTCCCGCTCGCGAGCGACGAGCCCGCGCCGATGGTGGAGCTCGCGCGCTTCGCCGCCGGTCGCGCGAAGGCCATCGGCGACGCGATGCGCGCGCTCTCGTTCCCGGCGAGCGTGATCACCGCGCAGCCGGCGTGGCTCGCGACGGCGGGCGAGCAGAGCGCGTTCCTCGTGCCGAGCGGTCCGTCGCTGTACGGTCTGGTGTTCGGGGCGCGCGTGCTCGGCGGCGAGGAGCGCAGCATCCGCGCGAGCATCCGCTCCGAGTGGACGAAGACGGGCGCCGTGCACGTGGTGGACGTCGACCTCGCGCACGCCCCGCTGCCCGCCGCCGCCTGCGCCGCGCTCGACGACGACAACGAGACGATCGGCCCCGACCTGCGACCGGTGCGCCAGATCTTTTCCTCCACGCACGCGCTCGCCGACGGGCGCGGCGCGACGCTGCGTCACGAGGGGTTCGTCGCCGATCCCCGCGCGCTGTTGCCCGGCATCGAGGCCTTCTTCGGCTGGGTGCTCGCCCAGCGCGGTGAGAAGCAGAGCGACCTGCCGTATCGGTGAGCGCGGCACGATCCGTGAATGCTCGAGAACCGCCGATGACGAGCGCTGCGACAACGGACGTCTTCTATCGCTGGGTCGAGCCGCTCGGTCTCGTCCTGCTCCTTCTGCTGGGCCTCGGCTTCGCGCTGCTCGTGGTGCGACGGCATGGCCGCGCCGAGCAACGGCGCCTCGCTCGCGACGAGCGGAAGCGCCCCTTCGCCGCACCCGGGCGCACGCTGCTCGCCTTCGGCACCGCCACCGCGGCGATCTTCGCGTTCGTGCGCCTCGGCCGCGAGGTGGTGGAGGGCGACACCAGCAAGTTCGACACGGACGTCGCGCTCGCGATCCACGGGCTCGACAACGAGGTGATGGTCGCTGCGATGAAGGCCTTCACGTTCCTGGGCTCCCCGTTCGGCGTGGTGCCGATCGCGGTGCTGGTGCTCGGGTGGGCGCTGCGCAAGCGAGACTTCCGCGCGAGCCTGGTGCTCGTCCTCGTCCTCGTGATGACGGAGGTGCTGAACGTCGTGCTCAAGCACACCTTCGAGCGTGCCCGTCCCACGTTGTTCCAGATGCACCAGCTCGACAGCTACAGCTTCCCCAGCGGCCATGCGATGGCCGCCGCCGCCTGCTACGGCATCCTCGGCGTGGTGGCGGCGCGCCTCGCGCCGGGCACGAAGCGTCTCCTTGCCATCACGCTGCCGGCGTTCATCTTCCTGATCGGCTACTCGCGCATCTATCTCGGCTACCACTGGCCGACCGACGTGCTCGCCGGCTTCGCCGCGGGCAGCTTCTTGGTGCTCGCGGGCGCGATCACGCTCGATGGTCTTCCGACCTCGCTCGAGGAGGTGGTCGCGACCACCAAGGCTCGCCCTCAGTCATCGAGGTGAAGCTCGACGCGGCGGTTCAGCGCTGTCGGTGCGAAGCTGGATCTGCTCGGAGACGGTGATGCGGTTCTTCTCACGAGCTGCGCGAGCGCCACGTCCTTCCAGCGTCGCCGCTCGCATGGGAGGACGGCGAGAGCACGCGACCATCGGCCAGGGTGAGCCGCGGGGCCGCGCTCAGTCGTGGCCCGCGTCCTCCGCGCCGGCCGGCGCGCACTGCGCCTCCTCGCGGAGCGCACGGAGCTTCTGCTGCTGCGCTGGCGTGAGCACGTTCTTGATGCGAACCAGCAGGCCCAGGTGCGCGGCCTTGATGGCGTTCTCCGCCTTCATCAGCGCGTCGGCCGCCTGGCGGGACCGCGCCTCGTCGACCTTCGCGTCGTCGAGCACCTTCACGAGCTGGTCCTTCTCGGTCTGGAGCACCCACTGGAGCTTGACGAGCTCGGTCTGCGTCTTGCCGAGCTCCTTCGAGATCGCCGCCTGCTGCGCGGGGAGCAGCGCGATGGCGGCCTGGTGCTCCATCACCAGCTCCGCGGGGAAGAGCCGGCTCTCGAGCGCGGGGAGCGGCACGCGCGCGGCGGGCGACGAGGACGAGGACGAGGTGGCGTTCGTCGTGAGCCGCGGCGTCGCGAGCGAGACCGCGCCGTCGGTCCCGACGGAGTCGCCGGGCAGCGGCGCGGAGCGAGCGCACGCGGTCACGAGGAGAGAGAGCGTGAGAAGCAGGCTGGGTCGGTTCATCGGAGGGATCCCCTGAGGAGGCTCGTGTCGAAATTCGGGGCGCCGCGCAGGCCGGGCACCTCGAGGAGGAAGTCGAGGGGCGCCTCGTCGAGCGCGGGCGCGACCTCGCCTCCGAGCGGCGGCGCGAGCACCGCTACCGGCGCGGCGTCCCGCGGTGAGCTCGAGGGCGCGTTGCACCACACGACGATCACCGCCGCGGCCGCGAGCAGCGAACCGATGGGGACCACGGCCGCCCACGGCGAACGGCGGCGCGCGTGCTTGCCGCGAACCGCCTCGAAGGAAGGCGCGCGGCGCGCGTCCCCCCGGCGCAGCTGGTCGAACGTCTGCTTCAGCCGCTCGTCGTCGTTCATGGGAACCTCACTCCTTCACGGTTCAGGATCGCGAGGAGGCCAGCCTTGCCCCGCTCGTAGTGCGTGCGCGCCGTCCCCAGATTGACGACCATCACGCCGGCCGCTTCCTCGATCGACAGGCCCTCGTAGAACACGAGGTGGAGCACCTCGCGCTGGCGATCGCTGAGCTGCGCGAGCGCGCGGGCGAGGGCGGCTGCGGTCTCGCGGTCGACGTGAGGCGCCGAGGCGGGAACATCGGCCGGCTCATGGACGAGCTGCTCGCTGCGCCGCGTCCACCGCCAGCGCCGGTGCTCGAGCGCGGTGAGGCGGATCACGCCGAAGAGCCACGTCTTGAACGTCGACTGCCCGCGGAACGCTGCGCGGCCGGAGAGCACCTTCGCGTAGACGTCCTGGAGGAGATCCTCGGCGTCGTCGCGGCGGCGCCCGGAGCACGCGAGCGCCCAGCCGAAGGCCGGCACGTGCAGCGCCGCGAGCTCCTGATCGATCGGCCCCACGAAGGAGTGGCGAAGCTCGCATCCTATCGCGGGCGGGTCAACCGGCCATCAGGGCGTCCAGCTTCTGCTGCTGCGCGCGGCGCCGAGCGCGAAGCGCGAGCGCGATCCCGGTGACGAGCGCGGAGATCGGCAGCAGGATCGGAGCGACTGCCACGAACACCATGATGCCGTACACCGCGGCGGCCGCTGCGGCACGCATGCCGCCGTGCGCGGCGCCCGCGATGCTCCTGCCCGGAGTCTGCCAGGCGGAGAGACCGGGCTGCGTGCTGAGCGTGACGCGGACGGTCGCGAGATCGATGCGGCCATCGAGCAAGCGGCGCTGACCCTCCATGCGCTCGATCGACTCGCGGATGCGGGAGACCTCCTTCTCGGCGTCGATGACCGCGGAGATGGCGCCGGTCTTCGTGGCCATGATCTCGAGGATGCGCTTCTCGGAGGTGCGCGCGTTTTGGAGACGCGCCTCGAGATCGGCGCGCTCCTCGCTGACGTCCTGCACCTTCTCCACGTCGGTGGTGATCTCGCCCGCGTGCCCGAGCGCAGCGCGCACGCCTTGCACCTTGCTCGCCGGCACACGCAGCTCCATGTGCACGACGCGCAGGCCGTCGCCGGCGCCACCGCTCGCGCTCGCGTCCGCGACGTAGCCGCCCGCCCGCTCCACCTCGCCGCGGAGGCTGGCGCGCGCGGCGTCGACGTCGGCGACGGTGACGCCGACCTCCATGGTGACGACGAGCGAGCGTCCCACCGCGAGCGGGCTCCCGACGTTCATCTCGCCGCCCTGAGGAGCGGGCGCGAGCACGGGCGCGGCCACCACGCCGGGAGAAGGCGCGCGCTCGCGCGAGCAGCCGGTGACGAGGGAGAGAGCGAGCGCGATCCCGAGGAGCCCGTGCAGCTTGTTCATGGCGGGTGAGTGCGCGAGGCGAGGTGGCCATAGGACAGCGCCGATCACTTTGGTCGCAGGTTGTAGGTGCGAGGCTCCGCCGCTCCCGTGATCTCGCCCGCTAGAACCGATAGCCCGCCGCGAAGACGATGTTCAGGCCCGTGAGGCTCCACGAGTCGCCGTTGCCCTTGTCGAAGACGCGGCCGTTGCCGCTGTGGAGCTCGTACGAGTACGAGCCCCTCGCGTAGCGGAGGCGGGCCTCGGCGCCGATGAAGAAGCGCTCGGTGACGAAGTAGTTGATGCCCGCGCCGGCGCCGATCTGGAAGCCGGTGTCGGTGGCGACGTAGCTCGCGCTGCCGTCGTCGAACTCGATGCTCGCGCGCGCGAAGACCGGGCCGCCGAAGAGGAGCGGGTAGAAGTCGAGGTTCTTCGTCTTCAGGTCGAGGTGGTAGCTCGCGCGCACCGAGGGCGCGATCTGGTTCTGGCTGAAGCTGAACGGCGTGACGGCGCTGAAGAGCCAGCAGACCGAGCCACAGAAGTCGTACTCGAAGCCAGCGCCCACGGCGATCGTGCCGGGACCGGCAGGGATCAGGCCGAGGTCGGCGCTCGCGCCGACGCCCACGTAGATGAGGAGGATGTCGGTCGACAGCGTGCCGCGCACGTCCAGCTCGAAGGGCTGGATGGGCCGCGAGCCAGAGGGCGGCTTGACGGGGTCGGAGCCGGTGGCGGTGGCACCGGGCGGCGGGCCCGTGACGACTGGACCATCGGCCGAGGCGGTGGCCGAGATCAAAGCGACGACGAGACCAGCGGCCAGGGCAGCGATACGGGAATGGCAGGTCAAGCGCTCATCGTCGGGAGGAAACGTGATCCGTGCAAGTAGTTCAAACGGGGGACTCGCCACCTCATCCGATTCTTGCAAGAAGATCGTCAAGGTCGCGCGCAACCGCCGCCGAAAATGGACGATAGTCATCGCCGCATGACCGTCCTCGTCGTCGCCGAGAAGCCGAGCGTCGCGCGCGACATCGCCGCGGTGCTCGGCGCGCGCACGCGCGGCGACGGCTTCTTCAGCGGCGAGGGCTGGGTCGTGACCTGGGCCATCGGGCACCTCGTGGCGCTCGCCGAGCCGCACGAGATGAACGCCTCGTGGAAGCGCTGGTCGTTCCACGACCTGCCGCTGCTGCCGCCGAGCTGGCCCCTCGTGGTGAGCGAGACGACACGCGCGCAGTTCGAGGTCGTGCGCCGCTGGTTGCTCTCCCCCGAGGTGCGCGGCGTGGTCTGCGCGACGGACGCGGGGCGTGAGGGCGAGCTCATCTTCCGCTACATCTACGAGGCGGCGCGCTCGAAGAAGCCGGTGAAGCGACTGTGGATCTCTTCGCTGACGGAGGACGCGATCCGCCTCGGCTTCAAGACGCTGCAAGAGGGCAAGGAGTTCGATCGGCTGGCTGATGCCGCGCGCGCGCGCAGCCGGGCCGACTGGCTCGTGGGCATGAACCTCTCGCGCATGTACAGCCTCCAGCACGACGACAACCTGTCGGTGGGTCGCGTGCAGACGCCCACGCTCGCCATGCTCGTGGGGCGCGAGCTCGAGATCCGCGCCTTCGTGCCCGAGGACTACCTCGAGGTGGTGGCGACGTTCGTGGCCCCCGAGGGCGAGCCTGCTCCCTACCAGGGCACGTGGTTCCGGCCCGGCCCGAAGGAGAAGGCCACGCGTCTCACGCCGGACGGCAAGGAGGCCGAGGCCATCGTCGCGCGCGCAAAGCGTGGGATGGCGCGCGTCGAGTCGGCGGACCGCCAGTCACGCAAGGTGCCGCCCCCCGAGCTCTACGACCTGACCGAGCTCCAGCGTCACGCGAACCGCCTCTTCGGCTACACCGCGCAGCGCACCCTCGAGATCGCGCAGCGCCTCTACGAGCGCCGCAAGCTGCTCAGCTATCCGCGAACGGACAGCCGGCACATCGCCGGCACCGTGGAGGCCACGCTGCCCGCGATCGTGCAGGCGATCGAGGCGCCGTACCGTTCGCTGCTCGCTGCGGGCACCGGGACCAAGCCGCTCGGGCCGCGCTTCGTGGATGACGCGCGGGTCAGCGATCACCACGCCATCCTGCCCACCGATACGAAGCCGCCCGCGGACCTGACCGCCGAGGAGCGCGCCGTCTACGATCTCGTGTGCCGCCGCCTTCTCCAGGCGTGGCACGTCGATCACGTCTTCGCCGTGACGAACGTGGTCACCACCGTCGCGTGGAACGATCACAAGGACCGTTACGCGAGCCAGGGCACGAGCATCGAGATCCAGGGCTGGAAGGTGCTCGAGCCCTCGCGCACCACCACCGAGACGTTCCTCCCGGGCGGCCTCCAGCCCGGGCTTCCGCGGCGCGTGCTCGACGCGAAGCCGATGGCGCGCAAGACCAAGCCCCCGCCCCGCCTCACCGACGGCACGCTGCTCACGGCGATGGAGAACGCGGGCCGCACGCTCGACGAGAAGGAGCTCTCGAAGGCGATGCGCGAGTGCGGTCTCGGCACGCCCGCCACCCGCGCCGCGATCCTGGAGACGCTCCTCCGCCGCGAGTACGTCGTCCGCGACGGCAAGCTCTTGCAAGCGACCGACAAGGGCGTGTCCCTCATCGCGATGGTCCACGATCACGTGAAGAGCCCGGCGATGACCGGCGAGTGGGAGGCAAAGCTCGCCCGTATCGAGCGCGGCGAGGGGCGGCTCGACGCGTTCATGAAGGACATCGAGCGCTACGTGCGCGAGGTGGTCGGCAATGCGGCGCCGCCTCCGCCGGGCACCGGGGGCGCTGCGCGGGAGAAGCCGGGCACGGGAGACCGGGAGAAGGAGCCTCGCAGCGTGCCGCCGCCGAGCGGCGTGCAGCGCGTGAGCCGCACCTCCGACCTGCAGGTGTTGCTGAAGGACGCGTTCGGATTTGCGAATTTCCGCCCCTACCAGGAGGCGGTGTGCCGCGAGGCCGCGGACGGCGGTGACGTGCTCCTCGTCATGCCCACCGGCGCCGGGAAATCGCTCTGCTACCAGCTACCCGGCGTCGCGCGCGGCGGGACCACGCTCGTGGTCAGCCCGCTCATCGCGCTCATGGAGGACCAGGTGCTCGCGCTGCAGAAGCGCGGCTTTGCTGCGGAGCGCATCCACTCCGGCCGTGATCGCGCCGCCTCCCGTGCGGCCTGCAAGGCGTACCTGGACGGCGCGCTCGACTTCCTCTTCATCGCCCCCGAGCGCCTCAAGGTGCCGGGCTTCCCCGAGATGCTCGCGCGCCGCAAGCCCACGCTCATCGCCATCGACGAGGCGCACTGCATCTCGCAGTGGGGCCACGACTTCCGACCCGAGTACCGCATGCTCGGCGAGCGCCTGCCGATGCTGCGGCCCGCGCCCATCATCGCGCTCACCGCGACCGCCACGCCGCGCGTGCAGGACGACATCGTCAGCGAGCTGCGCCTCGAGAACCCCACGCGCTCGATCCACGGCTTCCGCCGCACGAACATCGCCGTCGAGGTGGTGGAGCGGAGCCCGAGCGACCGCGCCGACGTCGTGCACCGCCTCCTCGCGGAGCCCGGCCACCGCCCGGCCATCGTCTACGCGCCGACCCGCAAGGAGGCCGAGCTCCTCGCGAAGACGCTCTCGAAGAAGCGGCTGCGCGCGGCCGCCTATCACGCAGGCCTCGGCACCGACGTCCGCGACGACGTGCAGACCGCCTTCCTCGACAGCCGCCTCGACGTCATCGTCGCCACCACCGCGTTCGGCATGGGCATCGACAAGGCGAACGTCCGCACCGTGCTCCACACCGCGCTCCCCGCGACCCTCGAGGGCTACTACCAGGAGATCGGCCGCGCCGGCCGCGACGGCGCGCCTTCCCGCGCCGTCCTCCTCCATTCCTTCGTCGACACGAAGACGCACGAGTTCTTCTTCGAGCGCGACTACCCGAGCGACGACGTCCTCGCGAAGATCCAGAAGGCCATCCCGAAGGACGGCATCCCGCTCGCGCAGCTCGGCGCGAAGGTGAAGATCAAGGGCGAGACGTTCGAAAAGGCGTTCGAGAAGCTCTGGGTACACGGAGGCGCGGTGGTCACGGCCGATATCGTGCAGCGCGGCGCCGCCGACTGGGCGAAAGCCTACGCGAGCCAGCGCGCCCACAAGCGCGAGCAGATGGTGCGCATGCGCCGCTACGGCGAGACGTCGTCATGCCGGATGCTCCAGCTCGTGGCACACTTCGGCGACCAGAACGACTCGAACCAGCCGTGCGGGATGTGCGACGTCTGCGCGCCCAACCTGTGCGTGGCGCAGGTGTTCCGGACGCCCAGCGCCTCCGAGGCCGCGGCGCGCGAGACGATCCTCGGGGCCCTCCGCGCGCTCGACGGCCGCACCGTCGGCCAGCTCCATCGCGACGTCCTCGAGGGCGTCATCGATCGCCGCGCCCTCGATCACGTACTCGGCGCCCTGGCGCGCGCCGGCGAGGTCCGCATCAGCGCCGACGAGTTCGTGAAGGACGGCGAGACCATCGCCTTCCAGCGCGTGCACCTGGCACGCAACGGCGATGCGCCGGCGCCGCTGCGCATGGTGGTGGTCCCCGAGCCGAGCAAGACGAAGAGTGCGACCGCGCGGGGCTGGCCCTGGCGCCGCGGCGGCAAGAAGTCCTCGAGCGCAAAGAATTCGCCCCCCCGAAAGAAGCGTGCGGCCCGCGCGCGCCCGCCGCGCTGAATCAGAAGGTCTTCGCGATCCCGAGATTGAAGGCGAGCGTCGCCAGGTGGTCCTGACGGGCCAGCCACTCCGGAGGAACGGGCTTGCCGTCGCTCTCGGTGTATGTTGCGGCGGTCAGCGGCACGCGGGCCACGCCCTCGAGCTTCAGGCTCCAGTCGGGATGCAGCATGATGTCGAGGCCGACGCGGGCGGCCGGACCGAACATCGTGCTCGACACGTGGATGTCCTCGGGCACGTTCTCGAGAGCGGTGAGGAGGTTCACCGAGCCCAGCTGCATGGTCCCTCCGACGGCCGTGACGAGGGAGAGGCGCCGCGCGAGATAGAAGTCCTTCTCCACCCAGAGATCGAGCGGCACGAGCGTCATGGTCGTGTTCACTCCGCTGCCGGCGAAGACGCCGACCCCCGCGCGGACGAACGTGTCGCTCGAGCGCACCAGCGAGCTGACGTCGTAGCCGAGCAGGATGCCGCCGCCGAAGACGACGTCCGGGAGCGAGAGCTCCTGCACCGCATCGCCGCTCGCGATGTGCGTGGTTCCGTCGCCGAACGCGAGCATCCCGATCGACGCGTAGGGTGTGATCGAGACCCCGACCTGCGGATAGGCTTCGAGGCGTGAGCCCGTGGTCGCGTCGCCGGAGCGTGCCGTGAGGAGCGTGTGGCTGCGCGCGCCGGCGGGCCCGCCCGGACCGAGCTGCGCGACCTTGTAGAACGCGAGTCGCTCGTCGTGCTCGCCGAGCACCTGGAAGGCGTCACCGATCTTCAGCCCGTCGTCGCGTCCGAGCACCAGCGACGGCGGGGCGCCCGAATGGGCGAGCACGCCGAAGAGCTGCCAGCCCTCGACCTTGCGCGCGTCGGCGTGGAAGGCGCGCGCGAGCTGGTAGGTCCGCGTGCGGAGCTCGCACTGCGCGGCGAGCGTGGCGCGCTCGGCCTCGGGCGTGTTCTCGTCGCGAGCCTTGATGCACGCCGGTCCGCCGCGTTCGTCACGGCTACCGAGCGCCTGCTCGGCCGTGCCCTCGGCCATGATCCCGCACGTCACGAGGCCTGCGACGCCTTCGGCCGGCGCACGGCCCACGAGGCACGCCGGTTCGGGCACGCCGCTGAGGTAGCCAGGAAGGATGCGCGCGGCGCTGTCTTCGCCGGCACCGGCCTCGAGGCCCTCGGGCGGCGACGGCGCCTCGTGATGGCTCGCCCCGAACGTCGGGGCGCTCGCGGTGAGCAGCGCGATCCGCTCGAACGAGTCACCCTTGCGGCGGAAGATGCCGACGGCCGCGTTCAGCGAGACCGCGAGAGCTTTGCCAGGCGCCGCGCCGTCCTCGACGCTCGCCTTTGGCGTCTCCCACTTCGTCTCGAGCGACGTGATGGCGGGGATCGCGACGTAGTCCGCGCAGCCGAGGGAGTAGGTGATGAAGCGTCGCTCGCGCTCGGCGCGCGCTTCCTGCTCGGAGGTCGCCCCGGCCTGCTCGTGTGTCTCGCGCAGGAAGGCCCGGAGCTCGCCGAGCGAGATCGTCTCGCGCTGCTCCCAGCCCTTCCGCGCAGGGAACGAGCCGAGGACGTTGTGGAAGCGATCGAGCGCGAAGCGGGCCGTGAACACGTCACGCACCACGGCGGCGCCGTCGAGCGCGCGGAGCTCGGCGCTGTCGTTGATGCGGCCGGTACCCGACGGTGAGAAGAGAACGACGCGCTCCTTGCGCGAGCCCTTGGCGGGCGAGAGCGCACAGAAGTCGAGGACGTTACCGCTGGCGGGAGGCGCGGGCTTCGGCGGGGGCGGCCCCGCCACCACGCCGGAGCGCGGCGCCTCGAACTGCACGTCGACGACGCGCTCCTCGCCGGGCGTCACCGTGATGGTCCGCCCTTCGATCCGTGACTTGTTCGCGAAGGTGATCCGGTGCTCGCCGGGAGGCACGTCGATGCTCTCGCGCGGCGTCATGCCGAGCGGGCGGCCGTCGAGCGTGACGGCCGCGCTCGGCATCGAGGTGAGCTGCAGCCGCGCGGTGGTGGCCACGGCTTTCTTCGGGGCCGCAGGATGCATCTCCGCGTAGGCGATCTCCGCCTCGTTGCCGGTGGTCCGGTATTTCTGGAGCCAGACCGCCCAGCAGGCCTGCGCGTCACCGGCCTTCTCCTGCTCGCGGCAGAAGCTGAAGGTCTCTGCCGAGGCGTTGCGACGGGGTTGGTCCGCCGACGCAGGCGACGCGAGGAGCGTCGCCGACGCGAGGAGCAAGACTGCCGGGAGCCGATGACGCACGGGGATCACGGCGTGTACGTGATGGTCATCGAGTACGGGCCCACGTCGTCGCCGGACTGGCCGTCGACCGAGATGACGCCGAGGCCGGCGCCGGCGGGGATCGCCATGCTGAGCGTCGCCTGCAGACCGCAGCCGTCGAGGCTGCACTTGTAGGCCGAGGCGAGGTTCGGCGCGAGGCGCGGGATCTGCGCCTCGACGACGCTCTCCCAGGTGGTGCCGCCACAGGTGGAGGCGTTGACGATCCGCGCGGGGTCGCTCGGGCAGCGGGCCCACCAGTAGCTGTCCTCGGCCGCGGCCGCGACGCACGCGTTCGAGATGCCGTCGATGTTGCCGCCGGAGCCTGCGGTGGTGCCGGTCGCGACGCCGTTCGAGGTCGGCAGCTTGGCAATGGTGCCGCTGCCGGCGAGCGCCCACTCGAAGTGGATGGTCGCTTCGCCCTGCGCGCCGCCGCGGCCCGTGAGCCCGAGGCGATACGCGCCGGGCTCGAGGAGCGCGACGATGCGGGACTGCTGCGTCCCGCAGCTGTCGTCACTGCACACCGCGTCGCCGGGCATGGTCGTGGGGATCGGCTCGCACGCGCTGTTGGTGAGGAAGAGGACCGTGTTCCAGCTCGCGCCGAACGTGTCGGCGTACACGAAGAAGCGCTTCGAGACGCTGAACGAGTAGAAGACGTCCGGGCCCTGATCGGCCGAGCACGTCGCGTCCACGTCGTGCGTCGCGCCCGTCGTGTTCGCCTGGAGGTCGACGCGCGGGTTCACGCCGCTCAGCGGGATGGGCGTGGCGTCGGTACAGTGGTCGTTCCCGAGGCCCACGACGGCGGCGTCGCCGCCGCTGCCGCCGTCCGGCGTGCTCGCTTCCGCGGTGCTCGCGTCGTCGTCGGCCGCGCCTGCGTCGGCGGCGGTCGCGCCCGGGTCGATGCCCGAATCGCTCTTGCCGCCCGAGGCGGCGCCCTTCGTGGAGCCACAATGTGCGCACGCCACGGCGATGAGCGCCAACGTCAACCCACGAGCCACGACACCTTTAGCAGACCGCATCGACGAGCCTCCTTTGATTGGAGGCAGCAGATGCAAGCACCGAACCGCGCGCCCGCGCGCGAAACACCCGCGATTCACGGCTGATCGCGGGCGGCATCGCCATGACGCGGCGCCATCGAGCTGACGTCCGCCACCGCCTTGGCGCGAACGCCGAACGCCGAAAAGCCGGGCTCGCGGGGTACGCGAGTCCGGCTCATCGGCAGCGCCCTAGAGGGCGTCTCGTATCGAGTCGAGGGTCAGGGGATGTTGGCCGAGCCGCAGCCCGTGAAAGTCTGCGTGTCTGCGCTCGGGATGAGCACCGTCACCGCGTTGTTGTTGCAGTCGAGGGTCTGGGTGACCGCGCCGCCGGTGTGGGTGAAGTCGACGAGGTCAGCGCTGCCGTTCGTCTTGACCGTGTCCGCGCCGCCCTTGCCGACGATGATGTCGGTCGCCGCGCCGCCCCAGAGGGTGTCCGCAGCCGAGCCGCCGAAGAGCGTGCAGCCAAGGGTACCGCAGTAAAGCGCGTTCGCAGCCGCCGGGTTACCGGTGAGGTTCTCGACGTCGATGGCCATCGCAGCGCCCTGGATGGTCACCGGGACCGCGACCGCGGCGGTCGGGACGCCGCCGACATCGGCGGTCAGGGTGGCGCGAGGACAGACCTTGGCGAGCGTCGCGTTGACGACGTCCTTCTCGCCCGTCGCGCCGTTCTGCGTCGCGCAGGGTTTGCTCGCGACCTGGTCGGCCGCACCGAGGCAGGCGACGACGCCGGTGCCGGTGCTGTAGTCCGCCGTGTCCGTGCCGGCGCCGCCGACGAGGTTGTCGTTGCCGGGGTTCTCGTAGAACGTGTCGTCGCCTGCGCCGCCGCAGAGGTCGTCGTTGCCGGAGCCGCCGGTGAGGGAGTCGTTTCCGCCGTTGCCCAGGAGGACGACGTCGGTGGTGGTGATCGGGTAGGCGTTCAGGACGTCGTCGCCGCTGCCGCCCTTGACGATCTCGATGTTCGCGCCGACCGCGTCGCCTTCGGCGCCCGCGATGTCGCCGTCGTCGGCCTTGACCGCGCTGATGGCGAAGGTGGCGCCGGTGCCGGCACCGGTGACCGCGGTGGAGGCGACCGCCGCTCCGATCGCGTAGCCGGAGCCGGGCGTCGTGAGGGTGACGGTGTTGAGCACGCCGGCGGTTATGGTGGCGACGGTGACCGTCGCGCCGACGAGCTTGCCGCCCGTGATGGTGAGGACGTCGCCGACGACGTAGCCGGTGCCGGAGCTGGCGCCCGTGACCGCGATGGTCTGGATGGCCGTGTTGGCGCCGACCGTCACGCGGACCGGGAGGGTGCGGACGGAGTAGTCGACGATGTCGATGCCGTCGCCGCCGTTCATGATCTCGGCGCGAGGCGTCGCGCCCTGGAGGAACGTGTCGTTGCCGGCGCCGCCGAGCAGCGTGTTGGTGCCCGCGCCGCCCGCGAGCGTGTCGTCGCCCAGGCCGCCGTTCGCCGTGAGGCTCCCGGAGAACGCCGCGCCAACCACCGTCGCGATGCCCGCCGCGGGGCCCCAGCCCTTGGGCAGGATGGCCGCGTTGGCCCAGCCGGCCACGTCGCCGGTGAAGACGTCGGCGCCGGTGCCGCCGTTGAACAGCACGTCGATGTTCGCCGCGATGGCGACGTCGACGAAGGGCGTGGTCCGCGTCGCCAGCGCGTTCGTGTCGAGGCCCGTGACGCCGAGCGCCATGTTGGAGCCCGCGTTGGGGGCGACCACCATCAGCTTGGAGCCCGCGCCGCCGAGCGTGATGCTCACGAGCGGGGTGCTCGTGGTGGCCTGGGCGAAGAGCCCGGCGCTGTAGTCGACGACCATCTTCTCGACGCCGATGGCGCCCGTGACGGTGACCGTCTTGCCGCTCGAATTGACGCGACAGATGGCGCCGGTGCTCGTGACCGCGTTGGCGAAGACACACGGCTCGACCGTGCAGCCCGCCGTCCGACCGACGTAGCCGACCTCGTTGGCCGCGAGGGTCAACGTCAGGTTTCCGCCCGTCGTGTCGCAGGCTGCCGCGAGCAGGCCCTCGGGCACGATGCCCGTGTTCTCGAGGTTGGATTCGGGGGCAGAGCTCGAGCAAGCGGCGATCGCGCAAGCGCCGGCTACGCCGAACAGATTCCTACCGAGGCCTCGCGTGTGATTTCTGATGAACATGATTAATCGACCGTCCTTTTATGTGTGCGCTCTTCTGGGCAGCTGCACAGGTGAAGGACGGCCCGACCACGCTCACCTTTAGGACGGTCCCTCCGCATTCTCGTTTCCGTGGGCGGGAAGGTCGGATCCGAGCGTCGATTTCTTGACGCTCGCACGTGCCGCGCCGCGCACGCGCGCGCTGCGCCCATCGCGCGCCGCGGCACGCGATATCGACGCACGCACGTTCGCGCGCCGCTCGGCTACCAGTCGACGGGCGGGGCGGCGGCGGGCTTGCCGTGATCCGCGGCGCGAGGCGCGTGCACGTCGACCTTGGCGGGCGGCGTGCCGTTCGTCGCGTCGATCAGCTGGACGGCCTCGCCGAGGCTCACGCCGACGCCGCCGTCGGCGTTGCGTCGCTCGCGGAGGCGGGCGGCGAGCGTGGCGATGTCGGAGGATTCGCGCTTCGCGAGCTCCTTGAGCTCGCGGTCGGTGGTCTGCTGCTGCGCGGCGAGCTCGGTCGCGGAGGCGGCGGTGGCCTGCAGGAGGCTCGACTGCTTGGCGAGCTCGCGCCGCGTCTCCTCGAGCTCGGCGCGGGTCGCGTCGAGCGTCGAGCGTGAGTCGGCCTGCTCGCCCTTCAGCGCATGGAGATCCGAGGTGATCGCGGCGATGGGCCTGACCGCACGGCGCCCCTCGCGACGCGTCTGGACGATCCCGAACGCGAGCCCCGCATTCACGGCAACGACCATGACGACGCCGACGACGAGATGCTTCCGCCACCGCCGCCCGGGCACGGCAGCAGCCGCGACGACCGCCGCGGGGGCCGAAGGAGCAGAGGCCGCAGGCGCAGGGGCCGGCTCCGGAGAATCCGCGTCCGCGTCCGCGCCCGCATCTGAGTCCGCGCCCGCATCCACATCCGAGTGAGCCGCATCCGCATCCGCGCCGGGCGCATCCGCATCCGCGGCATCCTCCGACGCTTCGACGGCAGGCACTGCGCGCAGCGCGGGGAACGGGATCGGCGGCGGAACGGGCGAATCGCGCGCGGGCGGCGGCTCGGAGCTCGCCACGGGAGCCGGGTCGATGAGCTCGACGAGCCCGTCCGCCTGCAAGTAGGTCCCGCTATCGGGAGCCTCGACCGGATCCGGCCCGGCCTCCTCATCCATCTCGTTCGCTGCCGCGCTCGCGTCCACGGCCCGCCCCTGCGGCTGCACCCCCGAAGGGCGCTCCAGCACGCTGGCCTCGTCCCCGCCGATCAGGCGCGACAGCTCCGCCGCGGTGTCCGCGCGGAGGCCGAGCTCGGTGATGAGCGTCAGCTCGTCGGGAAACGCGCTGTGCGCGTCACGCCAGGCCACGATGTCCTCGGCGACGAAGAGGCCGACGTCCGGGACGATGTCACACAACCCCTTCGCCGTGATCGAGGAGAGATCGAGCGCCTCCGAGCCGTGGGCGGTAGCCAGTTGCATGACGTCCGAGACGGTGGAACGGCGGCACGCTCGAAACCTTGAGGCCGAGGTCCGCCGCCGGGGCTCCAGCCCGCGAGCGGCGGCCCCGCACGGTTCACGACGGCTGCTTGACGATGCGGAGGTACGGCTTCGGCGCCTTCCAGCCGTCCGGGTAGACCTTCCTCGCGTCCTCGTCGGAGACGGAGCCCGCGATGATGACGTCCTCGCCGTTCTTCCAGTTCACCGGCGTGGCCACCTTGTGCTTCGCGGTGAGCTGCATCGAGTCGATGACGCGCAGGACCTCGTCGAAGTTGCGGCCGGTGGTCATCGGGTAGGAGATGCTGAGCTTCACCTTCTTGTCCGGACCGATGACGAGGACGGTGCGCACGGTCGCGTTGTCGGCGGCGGTGCGGCCTTCGGCGCCGCCCGACGTGCTCGCCGGGAGCATGCCGTACAGCTTCGCGACCTTCAGCTCGGGATCGCCGATGAGCGGATAGTTGAGCGCAGTGCCCTGGGTCTCCTCGATGTCCTTCGACCAGCGCCTGTGGCTATCGACCGAGTCCACCGACAGGCCGATGACCTTGACGCCACGCTTGTCGAACTCGGGCTTCATCTTCGCGACGTAGCCGAGCTCGGTGGTGCACACCGGCGTGAAGTCCTTCGGGTGCGAGAAGAGGACCGCCCAACCGTCTCCGATCCACTCGTGGAACTTGATCTTCCCTTCGGTGGTATCAGCCTCGAAGTCCGGAGCGACGTCGTTGATCGACAGAGCCATCGTAGCCTCCTGGTCGTTTCTAGTGATGAAGGGCAGAAGACGTAGCGCGCACCGCGGGCTCCCGTCGAGCGTTTTGATGCTCAACGCGGGCTTCCGGTCGCGAGCCGCAGGTGCCCCGTCCACGTCCCGCATCGCCAGCCCCCCTCGTGGGTGTCACACCGGCGCAGGGCGATCGGCAATCGCACCTCGGCTCCCGGCGCAACGCCCAGCGCCGGAAACGGGATCGCCAGCTCCACGACCCATTCCTCGTCGCGATCACGCGGGTCGTCGAGCGTGCCGTCGAGATCGATCGCCGCCTTCGCGCCGCTCTGCCAGCGATGGTCGGCAGCCCGGCCCGGCGCCCACGCCGCGTCGCTGATGATGCCCGACGGCCCGACCGCGATGCTGTGCATCGTCCCGTCCGGCGACCCCACCTCGACGGTGAACGCGTCGCCCGCCCAGACCGGACCGTCGGCCGCGACCTTCGCCGCGCGGATGTCCTCGTCGGCGGCGTAGAGCGAGAGGTAGAGGTTCGCGTCGTCCCACAGCACGCGCGCTTCGGAAACCGGACGGGCCGCGCGGCCGTCAGCGCCGACGAACGCGCCCGTCCGCGCCGGCGCGCGCGTCCAGTCGGGCTCGTCCGCCTCCCCATCGACGGTGATGGGCCCGCGCGTGTGCGGCACGAGCAGCTCGTCCGCGGGCGCCGCGGACGCGACCCACGCGCGCGGCGACGCGTGCCGGAAGCCGATGCCGAACATCGTCAGCGCGCCGACCAGCCCGATCGCGAGCGGGTGGCCCCACCCGCCGCCGACGGTCACAGCGTCGGGCTCCCGTCGGGCTTCACCACGAAGTGGAACTTCGAATCGGTGAGGCCGCTCGCGTAGTCGATCATGTCGATCGTGAGCGCGCGATCGGGCCGCTGGCTCACCGCCGCGAAGCCGTAGTTCTTGCTTCCGGTGAGCGGCGCGCCGCCGTTGCCCACGAGCACCTCGCGCCCGCTGAAGTGGTAGTACGAGTGCGTGTGCCCGACGATCGCAAGGGTGTACGGATGCCTCGCCATGATCGCCTCCGAAGGCGCGACGCCCGGCGCCTGCGTGGTGTCGGCCGGCTCGTGACGGATGACGAACGTGTACGTCGTGGCGGCAGAGAGCGCGGTCTCGAGCCAGGCGGCCTGGGTGTCGGACCAGGCGTTCGGCGCGACGAAGACGAACTTCGAGGTCCAGCTCGCGTCCTGCGCGGCGACGTCGATCTGGTAGTACGGCAGCATCTTGCCGATGGGCCCGAGCATCTGCCCGAGGAACGCCGTGTAGTTGTTCGTGATTCCGTTCGCGCTGCCCGGGCCGCAGTTCGAGGCCGTCGCGCCCGTGCACTCGTGGTTGCCCATCGCGGGGAAGAACGCGCCCGCGTACTTTGCGCGGGCGTTCATGTAGAGGCCGATCTGCGCGGCCGCCTCGCCGTTGCCGGTGCTCGCGAAGTTGTAGTCGCCGCTCGAGACCACGAACGGCGGCCGCGCCGCGAGCCCCTGGAGGCGCGTGTAGATCGCATCGATGATCGCGACCGGATACGCGGCGGTGTCGTTCGGGTTCGCGGGCCTCGTGTCGCCCACGATGCCGAAGAGCAGACGCGAGAGCGTGCCGCCGTTCGGGCCGATGGTGCCGGTGACCGGGCCGCCGCCGTCGAACGGCGGGCCAGCGTCGACGTCATCGCACGTCGCGGGCGGCGCCTGGCACCGGCTCGTGGCGGTGTTGCACCACCAGCCGCCGTAGCAGCCGTTCGTCTGGCACGGGTTCGCGCCGCACGACGAGCAGGAGGCGGCCTTGTTCGGTCCCACGAGCGTGCCGCACACGTCGATGGGCACGCTCGCGTCCTCGGCGGACGGCGCGCGGCACACGTCGGCGCGCGGCAGGCAGACGCTCGCCTGCGCGCCGTTGACGGTGGTGACGGGCGAGCACGCACGGTCGTCCGTGCATTCGTTACCGGCGGGGCACGTGGGCGCGCAGTAGCTGTCGCCGCCGACCTGCGCGCAGACGCCGCCGCGGCAGTCGTCGTCGGTCACGCAGGGCGGGCAGGCGGCGACGCCCGCCTCGGGCGCGCCCGCCTCGGCCACCGCCGCGGGGCCTTCCGTGCCGCAACCGGTCCACGCCGCCGCGGCGAGCCCCGCAGAGCAGACGAGCGCGAAGACGAAGGCAAAGGAATGAGCGCGCACGGTGATCCTCTCAGGGCAGGTTACGACGCGTGCGGAACAGCTGATCGACGTGACGGAGCACGTCGTCGCGGTGCTTCGCGATCTGGACCTCGTGCTGGAAGACCGCCTCGATGGTCCGCAGCGCGTTGACGATGAATGTCACGCGCTTCGGCCGTGCGATCAGCGGCCAGAGCACGCCGTAGGCCGTCGAGATCGATCGGTCGGCGTCGCCGATCATCGGGAACGGCGCGCGCAGCGAGTCGGCGAAGCTGCATTGCAGCTGGTGGTCGTCGGTGCTGATCCCCACGATGCCCGCCCCGGCCAGCTCGAGCTCCGCGAAGTTGTCGCGAAAGCGCTTGGTCTCCGCGGTGCAGCCGGGCGTGAAGGCCTTCGGGAAGAAGTACACGACCGTGCACAGCGTGCTGGACTGCGCGGCGAGGCGGAACCGCTTGCCGTCGCTCGCGAGCGCGTCGATCTCGGGGGCAATGTCTCCGGGCTGGAGCACGAGGTCGAAGCATAGCCTGGAAACCTCGATTTTCCAGGTGTTCCCCGAAGTCTAAGCCCTCGCAGATCGATCCGCCGTCCCTTGCGTAGGCAGGCGTGCCGTACCCTGACCCCCGAGGACCACGCGACCATGCACGAGAAGACGCTGCTCTACGGAGCCCTGGGATTCACGGCCCTCGCCGCCGTCTACGGGGTCGTGCACGCCAGCGCCGGCGCCGGTCACGCGAACGCCACCTCCGAGATCCGGATCATCCCGGTCGCCCAGGTCGACCAGCAGACGCTCTCCTCCACCGAGGTCCCCATCCGCCTCAGCTCCTCGGATGGCACCGGCCTCCGCCTCCAGTCGTTGCGTGCGAACGCCGTCGTCGAGGACCCGCTGGCGCTCACTGAGATGCATCTCGTGTTCGAGAACCCCGAATCGCGGATCCTCGAGGGCACGTTCCGCATCACGCTCCCCCAGGGGGCGTCGCTGAGCCGCTTCGCGATGAAGGTCAACGGCGTCTGGCAGGAGGGCGAGGTCGTCGAGAAGCAGGCCGCACGCCGTGCCTACGAGGACTTCCTCCATCGCAAGCAGGATCCCGCGCTCATGGAGCAGGGCGCAGGCAACGAGTTCTCGGCGCGCGTGTTCCCGATCCCCGCGAACGGCATCAAGGAGATCATGATCGCCTACTCGGAGACGGTCGAGGCGGGCGCTCCGTACGTGCTGCCGCTGCGCGGGCTCCCGCAGCTCGGCAGCCTCGACGTCGACGTGCATGCCGCCGGCGCCCGCGGCGCGCTCACCGGCGGCCGCAGCGACACGACGTTCAGCGTCCACCAACGACGCTTCACGCCCGCGCAGGACTTCGTCGTCGATGCGAAGCAGCTACCGCGCAGCGCCGGCCTCCGCGCGGGCAATCTCGCCATCGCGCGCGTCGTTCCCTTCGGCACGTCGCGGCCCGAGCCCATCGCCTCGGCGGTGGTGCTCGTCGACACGAGCGCCTCGCGCGGGCTGGGCCTGCCCGACCAGGCGCGCCTGCTCGAGGGGGTGCTCGGGCGCATGAACCCCGAGGCGACGGTGAGCGTGGCGTGCTTCGACCAGGAGGTCGTGCCGATCTACGAGGGCAAGGCGGGCGGCTTCGGCGACAAGGAGGTCAACGCCATCATCGCGCGCGGCGCGCTCGGCGCCTCCGACTTCGAGCAGGCGCTCGGGTGGGCCGGCGAGCAGGCGAGGCGCTCGAAATCGAAGCGCGTGGTGATCGTGGGCGACGGCGTCGCCACCGCCGGCGAGACCGACGGCCAGAAGCTGAAGGAGAAGGTCGAAAAACTGCGCGAGGCGGGCGTCGAGCGCATGGATGCGCTCGCCATGGGCGGCATCCGCGATGACGCGTTCCTCCGCACCATCGTCCGCGGCGTCCTCGATCGCGACGGCGTCGTGCTCGACGCGAAGCTCGGCATCGATGCGCTCGCGCGCCGCCTCGGCGAGGCCACCAGCTCCGGCGTCCCGGTGAAGGTCGAGGGCGCGTCGTGGTCGTGGCCGCGCACGCTCGACGGCCTCCAGGCGGGCGACGAGGTCATGGTCTACGCGCAGCTCGAGGCTGCGCAGCCGATGAAGATCGCGGTCGGCACGCAGACGTTCGCGCCTGACCTCCGCTCGAGCGATCGCCCGCTGGTGGAGCGCGCGTGGGCGCAGGCGAAGATCCAGAGCCTCGTCGACGCGCCGACCGAGAGCGCAGGAGCCACCCGCAGCCAGATCATCGCGCTCTCCACGCAGCACCGCGTGATGAGCCCGTTCACCGCGATGCTCGTGCTCGAGACCGACGCCGACTACCGGCGCTTCGGCATCGACCGCAACGCCGCCGTCGACATCCTCACCGTGAAGGACGGGCGCATCGCCGTCGACCACCAGCCGCGCGCGTGGGAGAAGAAGGAGCGGGAGGCGTTGGGTGATCGCGCAAAGGGCGGCGCGAAGGACGAGAAGAGCAAGACCGATGAGGCGCCCAGCGCGCGCGGCGAACAGACCGCGGAGGCCACCGCCATCGCCACCGCGGCCGCTGCGCGCGCGCGCAACGGCGACGGCGAGCGACCGAACGTCGACGATCTGCGGCAGGGCCCCGGCGCGGCGACCGGTCGATCCCGCGACCTCGATACCGCCGACCCGTGGGCCGCGTCCACCACGCCGGCGGCGCTGCCCGCGCCGGACCTCAGCGGCGCGGGCGAGGGCGGCGGCGGACATGGCGCGGGCGGCGACCTGGGCGGCCTCGCAGGCAGCGGCAACGCCGCCGGACACGCGGCGCGGCCGCCCTCTCGCCCCTCGCGCGTGACGGCGCCCGATCCGCACGACCCGCTCGCGGCCGACATTCCCGCGCAGCCGAGGCCCTCGCCCACCACCGGCGCCGCGCAGCGACGCCCCGGGCCCGTCCCCACGATCGGCACGCCGTCCCAGCCCCAGGTGCGTCCAGGCGCGCTCGTGGTCCTCGGCGGCATCGGTCAGGAGGAGGTCCAGCGCGTGGTCCGCGGCGCGACGCCGCGACTGCGTGCATGTTACACGCGTCAGATCCAGAGCACGCCGAACGCGGCGGGGCATGTCGACCTGAACGTCGTGGTCGATGCGCTGGGCGAGGTGAAGAGCGCCGAGGCGACCTCCTCGATGTCGACCGAGCTCCGGAGCTGCATGGCCGGCGTGTTCCGCACGCTCCGCTTCCCTGCTCCCGGCACCGGCACCGGCACCGCGCGCTTCACCGCCTCGTTCGATCTCGTTTCCTCCGGCGACGTCGGCGAGGTCGCCGGCAACGCGGGCGGTAACGTTCCGAGGGCCGCCCCGTACGACGGCCGCTTCAAGGTCGTCATGGAGCGCCTCTCACAGGGCGACAAGGACGGCGGCCTCGACGAGGCGAAGCGCTGGCAGACCGATCAGCCCGGCGACATCATGGCGCTCGTTGCGCTCGGTGAGGCCTACGAGGCCCGTGGCGATCTCAAGACCGCGGCGCGCGCCTACGGCTCGATCCTCGAGCTCTTCTCGTTCCGCGCCGACTCGCGGCGCTTCGCCGGTGAGCGCCTCGAGCGCCTCGGCGATCCCAGCGCGGTGAAGCTCGCCGCCGACACGTACGGCAAGGCCGCAGAGCAGCGGCCCGATCATCCTGCGAGCCATCGCCTCTTCGCGTTCACGCTCCTCAAGGCGGGCGAGCACGAGAAAGCATTCGAGGCGATGAAGAAGGGGGCGACGCGCTCCTACCCGGCCGGCCGCTTCGCCGGCGCCGACCGCATCCTCAAGGAGGACCTCGGTCTCATCGCCTCCGTCTGGGCGGCGGCCGCGCCCGCGCGCAAGAGCGAGATCATGACGAGGCTCCACGCCGCGGGCGGCACCGAGGAGAACGCGCCGAGCCTCCGCTTCGTGCTCGTCTGGGAGACGGACGCGAACGACGTCGACTTCCACATCCACGACGGCAAGGGCGGCCACGCCTACTACGCGAACCGCCAGCTCGCCTCGGGCGGCGAGCTCTACGCCGACGTGACCACCGGCTACGGCCCCGAGTGCTTCACCATCCGCGGCGCGCGCGAGAAGCGCGCCTACCCGTACACGCTGCAGGCCCACTACTACTCGCGCGGACCGATGGGCTACGGTATGGGCAAGCTCGAGGTCCTCGAGCACGACGGCAAGGGCCACGTCTCCTTCGACGAGCGCCCGTTCGTGGTGATGGTCGACCGCGCGTACGTCGACCTCGGCTCGGTCGACAAGCCGAAGGGCAACGAGACCGCCTCGCTCATGAAGTGAAACGTTTCCGTTTCCGGCGGGTTCGCGTTATCAACTGACCCACGGTGAGCGCAGGGAAATCCAAGCCAGTCCCGACGCTCTGGCAGCGGGCGACCTACCGCTGGACGGCGATCACCGCCGTGATGGCGGTCCTGCTCGTCATCTACACGCAGCACCCGTACTACAAGAGCGGGCAGTTCGCGCCGTGGCGCAGCTACTACCCGATCGCCTTCGTGGTGTGGCTGGTCGTGGGCCTTCCGTACGTCCGCGCGACCCTCGAGAAGTTCAAGGGCATGCGCTACGCGATGCGCGACGGAGGGCTCCACCTCCTGATCCTCGGCAAGGCCATCCAGCAGGGGCGCTTCTGGAAGATGGCCAAGAAGCCACGCCTCCGGAACACGTGCCTCGGCATCTTCGTGAAGGCGTTCTTCACGCCGCTCATGATCGGGTTCCTCTCCGGTCACGCGAACAACCTCGTCGAGGCGTGGCTCCGCCACAAACACCTCGCGCCGTTCAAGTACACGCCGCCGTCGGGCAACGTCGTCGGCCAGTTCGCCTCGTGGTTCGCGCACCTCCAGTCGCGCATCGGGGACCTCATCCCGCGCGGGAGCGATCTGAGCGGGCTCGTCCACGTCAGCGAGTGGACGCGCGCCGACGTGAACTGGGGCCTCGGACTCGCGTACGACCTCGTCTTCTTCATCGACTGCG
>JAYTHX010000505.1:0-8227 GCA_043732195.1 Polyangiaceae bacterium | reverse complement strand
TACGCGTCGCTCCCCGCGGCGTATTCGCAGCGACCGCTCTGACCGTACCGCACCGTGTACACCGACCCGCCGCGCTTCTCGTCGTGGACGATGCGACCTTCGTCGTCGTGCGCGTACCGCGCCGCCAGACCGCGTGCATCATGCACCGAGACGAGCCGCCCGCGCGCGTCGTACCCGTACTCCGCCGCCACGCGCACGCTGCCATCGGGCAGTCGCACCATCACGCGCACCACCCGCGGCCCCTCGTGCACCAGCTGGTAGCTCCGGCGCTCGCGCCGTTGCACCAGATGAGAAGGGCGGCCCTCCACGTCGTACCCGATCTCCAGGCGCGCCTCGCGCGTACGCTCGATCGCCGCCAGTCGATAGCTCAGCCCCGTCGACTTCTCGAACACCAGTGAGAATTCGTTCCGATCGCGCCCGTACCCCACGATGCGGACGCGCCCCCCCTCGAGGCGCCGGAGCTCGAGACCGTCCGTCGGCGAGAAGATGCGCCCCGTCTTCGCCAGGCTCTGCTCGCCGACCGGATCGACGATCGAAAACTCCGTCCCGTCGGCGTTGGTATAGACGAAGCCCTCCATCGTCTCGCGCAGCTCCGATAGCCACGTCGGCCGCCACCCCGGCCCGAACGGCTCCCACTTCGCCGTCGACCCCCCGATCGACGCCAACGTCGCCGGGCGCAGGAACTTCGTGTTGTACGTCCGCCCCAGCGACACGGGCACGACGCCGGACAGCTCGTGGTCGATCTCCGTCGCGAAGAACTCGCCGCTCGCCACGTCGATCGGGTGGCCGACCGCAACGCGGCCCGCCGCCGCCCCCACGCTGCCTGCGCTCGCCCCGCTCGTGCCTCCGCTCTCCGTCACGCGCCGCTCCTTCGCGGCGCCAGCACGCGCGCCGTGGCCTCCACGGCAACGCGCACGTCTTCGGACGTCACGCGCTCCGACACGCTCCACCGCGTCGCTCCCACGGCGCGCTCCGGCGCCTCCGGATACGCCGCGCGCACCACCGGCGACGCCTCCGACCGGCGGGCCTGACACGCCGCCGTGTGGCTGATGCACACGCCCTCGAGGCTCAGCGCCGCCACCATCGACTTGCCGTACTGCTCGGGAAACGAGACGTTCACCAGCGGCCCAAGCCGCGCCTCCGCCGCGCCGTTGACGAGCAGCCCCGGCGCGATCGCACGCAATCCCTCGAGCAGCTCCTGGCCGCGCGCGCGCGCCGTCGCGAGGTGCTCGTCCCGCCGCGCCTCACGCGCCGCGCATGCCGCGCCGAGCCCCACTGCCATCAGCCACGGCGCACTCTCGCTCTCGAGAGGCGCCCCCGCCTTCCGCGCCTCGTAGAACACCTGGCTCGGCACGCGCACCGCCCCGATCCCCATCGGCGCCCCGAGCTTCGCGCCCGACACGACGTAGAACGTGCGCTCGTCGTTGAGAGGCGCGAGCGACACCCACGGCGCGAGCTGCACCGCGTCGATCACCCGCACCGCGTCGGGGCGCGCCCTCCCCAGCAGCTCCAGCACCGACGTCCCCAGCTCGTGGTTGCACGCTGACATCGCGACCACCGCCGCGCTCTCGATCTCCCGCACGTCGTCGTCGCTCGGCACCCCGCCCGGCATCGACAGCCACCGCACGTCGAAGCCCTCGCGCGCGCGAGCCTCCACCAGCGCTTGCATCGCGGGATGATCTTGCCGGCTCGCCACCATCACCGCACCTGGCGCCACGCGTGCCAGCGCGCGATCCATCGCGAGCCCGAGGCCCTCACGCCCGCTCGACGTGAAGACGACCTCCTGCCAGGTCACGCCGAGGTAGTCGGCCACCTGCCGGCGTGCCGTGTCGAGCACGTAGAGCGCGCGGCTCCCGATCGAATGAAGCGAGCCCGGTTGCCCCCACGAGCGGAGCGCGGCGTCGCGCATCGCGTCGAGCGCCTCCGTCACGGGTGGCGTCAGGGACGCGTGGTCGAGGTACGTCGGCGGGCGCACGGCAGCCTTTTCGGGGAGGTTCATGGGGTCGCTCATCACATGCGCTCTACATACACTTCAGACAGAAGAGGCGCCCGCGGGCCGCGCCGCCACGCCGCGCGCGTCCCAGCGCGGCGATCAGCTTCTTCAGGCCCTTCGCCAGATCGCTCCAGCTCGGCATGGGAAAGCCGCCGATGAGCACCGTCGGGCTCCCCAGCATCACCGCGCCGATGCACGGCGGCGCCCCCGGATCCTTGCCCATCAGGTTCCCCATCGCCGCCTGCATCGCGCCCATCGCCATGTCGGCGCCCATCATCGCGGCCGCAAGCACCGCCGCGCTCGCTTCGGCGCCAGCGCTTGCGGCGGCCGCGCTCGCGTCGGCCGCGGCCGCCGCGCTCGCATCCGCAGCGTCTTCGCTCGCGTCGGCGGCCGCTTGCGCCGCGTCGGCCGAGGCCTGCGCCGCCGCCGCCGCCGCCGACCGCGTGTCCAGGATCCTCTTGCCCGCGCCCACGATGCCCATGGCCTTCGACAGCTTGCCTGCGCCGCCGATCACCTTCTGCGCCGCGGCCGACGCCTTCTGCATCTTCGACATCGCGCCCGCCGCGCCGCCCGCCTTCGGCGCCGGCCCGCATTGACGCGTGATATCGAGCATCCGCGCGGCGCGCGAGCCGCCGATGAACACTTTGCTCGAACCCGTGAAGATCGTGAACACCGGTGTGATCGCCCCACACGTCGGCGCAATCCCGAAGTCGCCGGAGCGCGCCGCAGGCATCCCGTTGATGAGCACCGACACGCACCCCGTCAGCACGCTCCCGATCGCTGGCAGCGGGATCGGCGGCGCCGGAGGAATGAGGCTCGGCGGGTGCGTATGCGTGTGCGGCATGCCGACGACCATCGCCCCCGTCGTCGCCGCTGGAAACGACGGCAGCGCCTTCGAGATCCCGGCGGTGGCCCGCGCGAACGCGTTGTTCAAGAAGTCCGTCGGTGCGCTCGCCAGCCCCGCCACCGCGCCGACCACGCCTTGCGCCTTCGCGAAGGCCGAGACGTTCGGCTGCTTCAGGTTCTGGAACGGCGACGCCGCGCGATCGATCACATCGGCCGCCGCGTTCGTCACGGCGTTGCCCGACTCCTTCGCGAGCAACGGCGTCGGCGGAAGCTGGCTCGCCGGCTGCGCGGGAAGGCCCGCGGCCGGAGGGGTGAAGCCCGGAGGCCTGCCGCCGGCGCTCATGGCCTCGCGCCTCCGCCCGCGCCGAGGCGAGCCCGCACCGCATCGAGCTCTTCACCGTAGCGCGTCGCGACGTCGACGTGGCCCGCGCGCGCGCAGACGTCGCGCAAGCGCTCGAGCACGCTGCGAAGGCGCTCGTCATAGCCGTGCTCGCGCGCGACGTTCGCCGCGCTCGCCCACGTCTCCACCGCGCCCGGTGCATTCCCCGCGTTCCACCGCGCTTCCCCCGCGCGCTCCAGCAGATCCGCCCGCATGAAGAGGTTCCCCAGCTTGTCCGCCGTCACTGCGCCGAGCGTGAAGCTCACATCCGCCTCCGCGAACGCCTCGAGTCGCATGTCGACCTCGCCGATCGCGAACGCCACTTGCAGGATCACCGGCAGCGACTTCGCGTCGCTCGCCAGGTCCAGCGCCTGGAGATAGTGCCCGCGCGCCGCCGGAAGGCGCTCGAGGCGCGTCATCACGTCTCCGAGTCCCTGCACCGCCATCGCCGTCAGCGCCGGCACCCGGTGCGTGTCGTAGTACTGATAGAGCGTGCCGTACTTGTCCACGGCCGCCTCGTAGCGCCCGAGCGCGACGTCGAGCGCCGCGCACTGCATGAGCGCGCTCATCCGGCGCGCGGGCGGCAACGCGCGATCCGCCGCGTCGAGCGCCACGTCGTCGGCGAGATCGCCCACGGTCACGCGCGTCGTGTACACGTACGGCCCGCTCACCCCGGCACGCCGGAGAGCGTCGATCACGAAGGGCGAGCTTCGGTCGTCGCGAAGCACGAGCCGCACGTCGCGCATCCACGGCTCGTACCCGCGAAAGGGAACGAGCGTGCCCGCGATGCGCGCCTGCGTTTCGCGATCGGCGATGCCCTCGGGCACGAGCGCGACCACGAGCCGATGTTCGCCGCCAGGCGGCAGCCACGTCGTCATGTGCGCCAGCAGTCCGCGGAGCCGAACGAACGGGTCGACGTCGCGCGAGCGGCACGCGGGCGGCGGCGGCGCCAGCGGCGCGTCGCCGTTCTCGGCGCGCTCTTCGTTGACCTCGGCGAGCTGCTCGAGCACCGCCACGACGACGCCGTCGACATACGCGGCCGCGCCGGTCACCGGCGCCGCGTGAAAGAAGCACACGTCACCCGGCGACTCGCCGTCCACCGCCTCGAACACGCGCGCGATCGTCGGGACCTCCTCGTCGAGCGACGTGAGGAACAGGACGGGCTGCTCGCTCTGATCGATGAAGCCGAAGAGCTGCGCCTGGAGCTCGTCGAGCGGGGAAATGCGTTCCGTCATCGCATCCTCCTCAGTTGATCTTCACCATCGCGCCGGAGATCTCCATCATCCCCGACGCGGTGACGTTGACGGCCGAACCGTTGACGACGGCCGATGCTGGCTCGAGCTTCACGCTCGACCCGCCCGAGCCGATCCCGACCTCCTTCGGTCCCTGCAGCGAGAGCGTGCCGTCGGCCTTGAGCGATAGCTTGGCGGCGCCACACGAAAGGAGCAGCTCCTCAGCCGCGCCCAGCGAGATTGTTCCTCCATCCATGATGATGGTGCTCGACCCGTTCGAGAGGACGATCTTGCTCGTCGTGCCGAGCGTGGCCTCGCCAGCTTTCAGCTGGAACGTCGCGTCGCCGCCGTGATGGATCGTGATCGACGTCCCGGCGTTGATGTCGACCGTGGTCTCCGCTTCCTCAACGACGGTATTCGCGTGCAGCTTGTGCATCTGCGCCACCGTCACCGAGCGATTGCCCGACGACACACTCAGCGCATCGTCCTTCGTCGCCACGGTGTGCGAGCGCCCGCCCTTCACCGTCACCGACTCGCCGTCGTCCACGTTCTCGTGGCGCGAGTTGGTGATGCTGATGTTCTCGTCGCCCTTCACGCTTACCGTGCGGTTGGCCCCCACGCTGATGCTCTGGTTCGCGCCCACGCTGAACGACTGATTCGCGCCGACGCTGTACGACTGGTTCGCTCCCACCGTCGCGCTGTGGTTGTGCAAGACCTTCTCGTTCAAGTCCTTCTGCGCGTGAAGGAAGATCTCCTCCTTCCCCGCCCTGTCCTCGCAGGAGATCTCGTTCTTTCCCTTGTTCCCCGGCACGCTCAGCCCGCGGTACAGCACCGCGCGCGTCGCGTCCGACGGCAGCTTCTGCGGCTGCTTGTTCTCGCCGTTGAAAAGAGCGCTAACGACGATCGGACGGTCGATGTCGCCGTCCAGGAAGTCCACCAGCACCTCCGCGCCCACGCGGTGCGCGATGTAACTGCCCTGGTCGTGGTGCGCCACCGGCGTCGCCATCCGCACCCAGATCGAGCTCTTGTCGTCGTGCTTGCCGAGCGTGTCCCACGCAAACTGGATCCGGATGCGCCCGAACTCGTCGACGTTCGGCTCATCCATCTTCGGACCCACCACCCGGGCGGTGCGGAGATAAGCACGCGGCTTCGGCGGCACGCGCGGCCGTATTGGCGTCTCGGCGGAGACGGCGGTGAAGTCGATGTCGATGCCCGCGCGTGTGCCCGACGTGCGATCGCCGCGGTCCACGCGCGCCGAATCGCCGGTTGCCCCGTTCACCTGAATGCGGGTGATGATGAACTTGCCGTTGAACGCCTTGTCCGCGTGGTCGACGATCTCGAAGCGCTGGCCCACGCGCATCCGCAGCGAGGTGCTGGTACCCGAGAACGTGAGCGCCTGCGAGCGCTGCTCTTCGAGACGGAGCCTGGCGCGCGCGGAGCCGGAGCGCGTCTTGCGCTGGACGTCCTCGCCAAGACCGACGCTCTCTTCGTCCGGATCGTTGTAGTGGCCGGGGTATTCGTAGAACTCGCGCGCGGTCAGAGTGCCGGGGGCGTTGGGGGTAGCGGTTTCTACGCGGGAAGTGGTCTCGCGCTGCGGTTTGAGAAAATTGTAGTCGCGGTACGCCACCGAGCCGGGGCGCACGCGACGCTCGCGCCGGATGCTCTTGATGTGATCGACAGTGATGGCGCCGCCGGCATCACGGTAAGGGATCTTCTCGTTGCCGACGACGGGGTTGTAGCCGCGCGGATCGTTGACCAGGACGAGGACGGTCTTTTCCTTGCCATGCTCGAGATGGAAGTGGATTCCTTCCTCAGCAAAGATCCGCGCCAGGAAGTCAAAGTTGGTCTCGTTCACTTGCGTGCAATATTCACGCTTCAGAGGCTCAGGGTGGAGACGCGCGTCGATCTCGATGTGCCAGAGCTTGAAGAGCTGCTTAGCGATCTCGACCACCGTGAGGTGCTGGAAGACCCGGCACCCTTGCGCGTGCGAGAGCTCGGCGAGCTGCGGGACGATCCGCAGACGGGTCTCGCGCTGCTTCTTGCCGACGGTGACGCCGCTCGGAAAAATCTCCTCAACGATGCCCCTCACGACATGGATGGACGTGTCGTCATCGGCGCGTTGCAACTGGAAGACGACGTCGCGCCCGAGGGCGTCGTCGAGCCCCGCTGCGACATCGGCGCTGCTTCCGACCGTCAGGTCGTACGACGAAAGCCCAGAGAGCGTGTCGCTGCCAAAAAACGACAGGACAGTCAGCGACCCGTCCTTTTGTCCATCGATTCGCAACGACGTGCGAACCTCATCGACGTGACCGAAGAGCGCAGAAACGTCAGCGGGATCTACCATCGGTTCGGGGAGAGTGGCCTGAGGTGGGGGGAGGTGCAAGACATCAGTATGGGGGACGTCGCCGGTTCCAGGCCCCTCGGACCGCCCACCGCGGAGTTGCGTAGAATCGCCCAGGCGTACCGTTTTCTCGCCGGCGCACAGCGACGCGGGAGATTTTGGTCAACCGGTGCCGGCGACTGGTCGATGATGCAGAAGATGACCCCCGAGCGAGCGACTCGATGAGCGATCGGATCTGGATGGTCGACGACGCCTTCGGGCGGCAATGGCGCCTGTGGATCGCCTGGCGCGGCGAGAGGCCGGGAATGCGCAATGACCGGGCTCGGACCGCCATACAGGGCGTCGCTTGGGCGGCGGCGAACGACGGACACCACCGCTACGACCGCGCGTCAGCCGTGTTGCTGGCGATCTACGCGGAGCTCACGGGCGGCTCGCCCTCACGCCAAGAGGGGGCGCCGGACAGCCTCGGCTCGGCTCGGCTCATGTGGGAGCGGATCTCGGAAGCGCTCGACTCCGCCATGGCCTGCGGCCGCCTGCGCATCGAGCAGGCAATGGAAGTTCAGCCGACGTTCGTTCTTGAGGACGCGCCCGACACGCTGCGGGAACTCGACACGCCACCGCCGAGCCTTCCTGGTCTGCAGCTCGCGGACTGGATCGGCATCGAGCTCGTCGACGCGTCGGGGCGCCCGCTCGCCGGCCGGCGCTACCGGATCGAGCTTCCCGACGGCGCGATCCGCGAGGGTGGCCTCGACGACCACGGGATCGCGACCATCACGCGGACCGAATCAGGAACGTGTCGGATCGAGTGTCCGTTTCATCCGCCGACCCCCGGGACGGCGCACTTCGTTGCGCAGGGTGAGCATGCCCCTGGGATCGCCGCGCGGTATGGATTCGACGACTTTCGTGAGATCTGGGACCACCCGCACAACGCCGACCTGCGCGCTCGTCGCCCGAGCCCGGCGGTGCTTGCGGCGGGTGACGAGCTGCATGTTCCGGCGCGCACGTCGGCGAGCACCACGCGGGCCACGGGCGCGCAGCACCGCTTCGTCTCGAAGGAGGCGCCGCTCAAGCTCCGCGTACGCCTGCAGGACTTTTTGGGGCGACCGCTCCGGGATGCGTCGTTCGAGTTTGTGTCGCGCGACAAGAAGGAGTCCCTCACGACCGACAGCGACGGCCACTTCGAGGCCGAGATCGCGAAGACCGATCGCGACAAGCGCCTCTTGCTCGAAGACTTCACGGTGCCTCTCCAGATCGGCTCGCTCGATCCGATCCAGGAAGAGTCAGGCCGCAATGCGCGGCTCGCCAATCTCGGATATCTGCTCGACCCCACGGATTCGTCGGAGGACGACGACGTCCACCTCGCAATCGAGGAGTTCCAGGCCGACAACGACTTGGCGCTGACCGGCACCTTCGACTCCGCGACCCAGGCGAAGCTG
>JAYTHX010000504.1:0-8230 GCA_043732195.1 Polyangiaceae bacterium | reverse complement strand
GTCCCAAGGAGGTCGATGGCTCCGCGCCGGGCACCTTCGACACCGGCACGCACACGGCGCTCACGCGCGGCGCCTACCGCGTGCGGTCCGACGTGCCGATCGTCGCGTACCAGTTCAACCCGCTCGAGAACGCGAACGTCTTCTCGAACGACGCCTCGCTGCTGCTGCCCACGCCTGCGCTGGGCGGGTCCGGCGGCGGCCGCGCGTACGTCATCGCCGGCTGGCCGCAGACCATCGCGCGCAGCGAGAACCCCGCGCAGGATTTTGGCCAGGATCTGCGCGCGTTCCTCGCGATCGTCGGCACCACGCCCAACACGCGCGTGCACGTGAAGTCGACGGCGCGCATCGTGGGCGGCGGACCGATCCCGCAGGGCATCGCCAAGGACGGCGCCTTCGACGTGGTGCTTCAGCCGTTCGATGTGCTGAACCTCGAGACCGGTGAGTTCAACGCCGACTTCACGGGCACCCTCATCGACTCGAGCGAGCCGGTCGCCGTCCACGTCGGCAGCGAGGCCAGCGACGCGCCGTACTTCGCCACCATTGCGAGTCGCTCCTGCTGCGCGGATCACCTCGAGGAGCAGGCGATCCCCATTCGCGCGGCGGGCAAACGCTACGTGCTCGGCCGCGTCCCCAACCGCTCGCGCGCCATCGCCGCCGCCGGCGCGCGCATCGCGCCGTTCGACGAGCCGGAGTTCTACCGCGTGGTGGCGACCCACGCCGGCCTCACGAAGATCACGACCACCCTGCCGCCACCGTTCGACGTCATGGAGGTCGACGGCGAAGGCGCGAGCGTCACGCTCGTCGCCCACCAGGACTTCCTGATGAACGCTACGCAGCCGGTGATCGTCGCCGACGTGCAGGCCAGCCAGGAGGCGGCGGGCGTGGTGCGCGGCCTCCCGGGCGGCGACCCCAGTCTCACGTTCGTGCCGCCGGTCGAGCAGTGGCGTAACGAGTACGTCCTGCTCACGCCGGACAAGTACGCGTTCGACTTCCTGGTGATCACGGCGCCGTTCGGCGCGCAGGTCTTCGTCGATGGCCTCCAGGTCGACGCAAAGATCTGCGAGCTGGGCGCGGCCGACGGGCTGACCGCCGCCGTGCGCAAGGCGCCGGATCCGGCCTTCGTGGTCTACCGCTGCCAGCTCTCGTTCCCCGCGATCGATCCCAACAAGCTCGCGCCGCTCAACGTCACGCCCGGTCGCCAGAACGACGGCGTGCACCGCGTGCAGAGCGACTACCCGGTGGGCGTCATCGTCTACGGCTTCGACTCGTTCGTCTCCTACGCGTACGCGGGCGGTACGCAGCTGCGCGACATCAACCCGAACTGAGCTGCTTGCCAGCCGCTACTTCAGCTTGAGGGCAGAGAGCTTCCACTCGGTCAGGAGCGGGAGTCGCGCAGCGGGGCCGGACTGGCGGATGGCGCGGCCGCACTCGTCGAGGCTGATGCGGCGCGGTCCGAACGGCGACGAGTCGGAGGCGTCGGAGTCCATGAGGAGCGTCGGCGTGTCGATGCCGTAGTCGTCGGGGTGGCCCGGCTCGTCGAGGATGACGTGGCCGAGCTCGTGGGCGAGCGTGAGGCTGGTGCGCCGCGCGCGCACCCCCGCGCGATCGATGATCACGACGTTGCGCATGCTCGAGCCGTCGCTGGCGATGAACGACTCGCCGATGCGGCCGCCCCCGGAGAAGAACGGGACCACGATGAGCTCGATGGTCTTCGGATCGCCGTCGTCGACCGCCTTCACCAGCGCGCGCTCCTCGAGGGTTCCGGCCACCGAGTCGGTGTCGCCGAAGTGCTGGAGGCCATCGGTGAGATCGACGACGCCGACGTTGACGACGAGCGTCGCGTCCGTGGACGAGACGAGCTCCACGTTCGCCAGCTGCCCGTCGCGACGCTTCATCGCGACGTCGACGCTCGGGGCCGCGCCCGGGCCGATGCGCGCGTTCTCGGAGAGCGTCGCGCTGACGCCGGTCTTCTCGGCGGCGCGCTGGAGCTCGAGGGCCACCTGGCGCGTCGACCAGCCCTTCTTCGTCGTGATCTCGACGGCGCGGCCTTCGATACGGAGCCGGACCACGCCGCCGCTGGCGGGCATGCCCACGTCGTCACCGATCGCCACGAGGTACGCGGGCGGCGGGCCCACCACCTTCACGTCCATCTGCGTGATGGGTCCGAACGAGATCCCGCACTGCCCCCACGTCGCCGACGCGAGCGCGAGCTCTGCGCGCAGCGCGGCGATGGCGCCGGCATCGGTCCCGCCCACGGCCGGGGCGCCGCCGGCGGTGAGGCGCATGACGACCGTATGGATGGTGAGGCGGTGGCGGCCGATGGCGCCCGCGCTCGACGCGCGCGGGCCCGCCACGCGAATGGCCTGGAGCTTCTTGCCGGCGGCGTCGCGCACGACGAGCGCTCCGCCCACCTCGCCGCGCAACGAGCGAGCGGCGACGAGCGGATGGCTGCCGTCGACGTCGTCCACGACGAGGCGCAGGGGCGCGCTCGCCGAGCATCGCGCCTCGGGCGCCACGCCGTCACCGCAGGCCACCGACAGGAGCTTCACGTCGCGCAGGACGTCCAGCGAGCCGCCGTCGGCGGAGACCGAATCGACGCTCACCTCGCCGAGCGAGGCGCCCTCGGGCGACGTGGTGACGATGCGGAGCGCGTCGGGATCGTCATAGGTGCGATCGGCGTCGTCGAGATCGACGCGGGCGGGCGGCGTTCGTTCGATCGAGGCCCGCTGACGAGCGAGATCGACCGCCTTCTTGTCGCCGTCGCGGAGGCCGATGCCGTGGACGTCGAGCGAGAGCGTCCAGTCGCGGTTGCTCGTGCGGACGAGGACGGACGCGCGCCCTGACGCGAGCCCTTGAAGCTGCGCGCCGGCCGGCAGGCGCTCGCCCCACGCGAGCGGCTTGCCGTTGACGAGCACGCGCGCCGTCTCGGCGCCGCTCTGCGGAGAGAGGATCGCGCCGGCGTACCGCGCGTCGAGCGTGACCAGATCGACCCGGCCGGCGGGGGGCAGCACGGCGGCCTCGCCGTCGGGCTGGTCGTCGGCGTCGTCGTCGTCGCGGTCGGCGACGAGCATCAGGTGCTCGACGGGCCCCATGGGCTTCGCCGCGCCGCCGCCGCTCACGCTCTTCGCCTCGCGCTTGTCCTGCGCGGCCGCCTCGCCATGCGAGAGCATGCAAGCACTACCGACGAGCATCGCCCCGAGGGCCAGAAAGCGAACGCGCAACACCGAGAGCTTAGCAGCCGCCCCAGCAAATTCGAGCGACCCCCGGTCGTCCAGGAAACGCGGGCTCTGAGAGCTTCTATTCGAGCCAGCCCCATTGGACCCAGCGGAAGGGGGTCTCGGCGGCCACCACGAAGGTCGGGTCGTTCTTGCCGATCGCGCCGGCGTGTGCAGCGCGGACGAGGGCGCCCCAGGCAATGCTGGAGATGCAGCGCGAGCCCACGAGCTCGTCCGAGAGATCGCGTGCCTTCGCGCGCGCATCCACGTCGCCCGTGTCCCAGAGGGCGGCCACGGCGAAGCCGCGCAGCTCGTCGCGCTTGGCGTTGAGCGCACAGTCGAGGAGCGCCTCCTTCATGTCTGCGCGACCATGATCGCGAACGAGATAGGAAGCGGCGCGGACCGACACCTCGTCGACGAGGGGCTGCGGGGCGCCTGACACCACGCCGGGCAGCGCGCTGCCCTTGGCGAGGCCCTCGAGCATCGGCTTGCAGCTCGCCGCGCGCGCCTTCGCCATGCGGAAGAGGAAGGTCGTGTCGCGATCGGCGCTCGGACGATCGGAGAGGCGCGCGACCAGCTCGACGGTGGGCCGCGTGGACGGCGGGGCGACCGCGGGGCCGGATCCGCTCGCGGCCGCGACCACGGCGGCGCGGGTCTCGGAGAGCGCCCACGCAACGAGCGACCACGCCGCACGTGCGCTCGACGGACCGACCTGCGACTTCGCGACCGCTTCCTCGAGCGGCCCGAGATCACCGGCCTTCGTCGCGACGTCGGCGAGGACGAGCCAGCGACCGAGATGGCGCTCCGCGCCGCGCAGGACGCCGAGCGCAGGACCCACGTGCACGGGGATCGGCGCGCTCCGCGCGAGCGGCACGAAGAGCTCGACGCACAGGGCGATCCGATGGCTCTCCTTGATCATCGGCGCGATCGACGCGAGGTGCGCGCCGTTCGACTCGCGGCGACATACGCGCGCGGTCTCGGCGCCGAACGCGAGATGCGACTGGCGGCTCGCGGCGAGCTTCGCGAGCGGCGCAGCGAGCGAGGGGTCCTTGCAGAAGCACGCGGCGCTGAGCGTGGCGTTGCCGCCCGCGTCCTCCGCGGCCAGCGCGGCCTTGAGGATGGCGGGGACGTTGCGGTCCTCCGCCTCGGAGAGCGTGCGCAGGCACGCGCCGTAGATCTCGCGTGAAAAGGACCCGCGGCGGACCATCACCTGCGTCGCCTCGACGAGCGAGGCACGTAGCGCCGGGCTGAGCGCTGCGACCGCGCGGAGCGCGCCGGCGAGCTTGACCTCGCTCGCGGGCCGGCGCTTCAGCGCGGCATCGAGCTCGGATTCGAAGCGTGCGCGGGTCGCCTTGTCGACGACCTCGGCGCGCGCAACGGAGGGCTTCCGAGCGGTGCCTGAAACAGGCGCCTGCGCGAGAGGCTGCACTCGTTTTGCTTTCAGGTTCTGTGTTGCCATTCCCCGCCCGGACCCGAGGTGTCCACGTATACCAGCCCTGGGCGAATGGTCGCGTCCGATTGCACGTGCGCTCGCGAAAAGATTTTCAGGCTTTCACGATCCAGAGCTGCATCTTGTCGCCCTCGATCTCGATCTCGCGTGCTGCGGCAGGAGATGCAGCTTTCGCACCCGCGCCATCACCGAACGAGAGTGACGCCGCGAGGCACTCGCTGGTGATCGTCGCCTCGTGCTGCTTGGCGATCCGCAGGGCACGATCGCTGCCGGCAATGCTCACGTGGATGCGGTCCACGAAATCGAGGCCCATCTCCTTGCGTGCCGTCTGGATGCGGTTCAGCAGCTCGCGCAGGTAGCCGAGATCGCGGAGCTCGTCGTTCAGGCGCGTGTCGAGCACCACCACGCCGATGCGCTCACCCGCTGCGGCGTAGCCTTCCTTCGCGTCGAAGCCAACCTCGAGATCGGCCTGGTCGATCGCGATCCCCTGGACAGTGGCCTTGCCATTCGCCAGCACCTCGCCGACGAGCGCTTGCGCGTCCGCCGGGGACATCGTGCCCATGTGCTTCTTCAGCGTCTGCGCCTGCGCGCCCATCCCCTTCTGACCGAGCGTTCGGAAGTTGGGCTTCACGCGGTACGTCACGTACTCGTCGGCGCCGGTCGTCACGAGCTCCACGGCGAGGACGTTCAGCTCGTCCTTCATCATGTCGACGTACGGCGCCAGGCGATCGGCCAGCTGGTGATCCGCGAGGATCACCTTCGCGACCGACAGCGGCTGCCGCACCTTGAGCTTGGCCTGGGTGCGGACTTGCAGACCGAGGCTCACGAGATCGCGGACCGTCCGGATGGTGGTGGAGAGGGTCTTGTCGATGAGCGCGGCGTCCGGCTCGGGGAACGCGCTCAGGTGCACGCTCTCCGCCGCGCCCGCCGCGCTGCCCTTCCCCTTCACCACGAGGTTCCGGTGGATCGCCTCCGACTGGTACGGCGTGAAGGGCGCCATGGCCACCGCGAGCGTGGTGAGGCACTCGTAGAGCGTCTCGTACGCCGCGCGCTTGTCGGCGTCGCCTGCGCCGCCGTCGGCCGCGCGCCAGAAACGGTCGCGCGAGCGACGCACGTACCAGTTGGAGAGCGCGTCGACGAACGTGGTGATCTTGATGGTCGCTTCGTAGACGCCGTACGCGTCGAGGTCGCTCGCGACGCCCTGCACGAGGAGATTCAACTCGCTGAGGATCCAGCGATCGATCTCGGGGCGCCTCTTCGGGTCGGAGGCGGGTGCGCTCGGGTCGAACGCGTCGATGTTCGCGTAGATGGTGAAGAACGAGTAGACGTTCCTCAGCTTCACGAGCGTCTCTTTCTGGAGGTCGCGCACGTTCGCGAGCGAGTGCCGCGTGGTCGACCACGGCGGCGAGCCGGCGAAGAAGAACCAGCGGAACGCGTCGGCGCCGGGCGCGGGCGTCGTGGGATCGACGATGGAGATGCGCTCGGCGCTGGGGAGGCCGGTGACCTCCACGGGCTTCACGTCCTTCTTGGTCGTGGGCTTCGCGCCGAGGTGGGTGCGGTCGCTCTCGTGGAGCACCACCACGCGGCGGCGCAGCTTCTTGTGCGGCTTGAGAGCGAGGGTCTGCGTGGTGCCGGCCGCGTTGCCTGCCGTGTAGACGACGACCTTCGCGCCCTCGACGACGTCGAGCCCCTCCATGTCCTCGCGCGCGATGAACGCGACGCCGGCCTCGGCCTTCACGCCCTCGACGTCCGCCTCGTCGAGCACGGCGAAGTCCATGCGGACCTGGTCGAGGATGACGTCGGGCGGGGTGTAGTTGCCCTTCGACTTGCTCTCCTTCTTGCCCTCCTTGTCGGAGACGTGGCCGAGGACGATGCAGGTCTTGTACGGATGCGGGTACGCGTGGGCCGTGCCCGTGACGTCACCGATGCCGAAGCGCTTCTGCGTCTCGGCGTCGAAGAGGAGCGTCGAGATCATGAGCAGGCCATAGAACCAGCCGCGCGTCTGATCGATGGCCTCGCTGATGAAGTCGGCCGGGAAGTTCTTCTGGAGCTGCTCGACGGAGCCGGGCGCGTGCGGGAAGCCCCACTGCGCAAACGGCATGCTGCCCGAGTCGAACCAGCAGTCGATCACCTCGGGGACCCGGCGGTAGGTGCCCTCCTCGCCCGGATTCTGCCAGGTGACCGCGTCGATCCACGGCTTGTGCACGACGAGGTGCTCGCTGAGCGTGGGGTCCTTCTTCTTCGCCTCGGCGAAGTGATCGAAGGCCTGCGGGTTCTTCGCGAGGATCTCGTCCATCGACGCGGGCGTCTCGATCTTGCCCGTGACGTCGTTGATCCAGATGTTGAGCGGCGTGCCCCAGTAGCGCTCGCGGGAGAGCGCCCAGTCCACGTTGTTCGCGAGGAAGTCGCCCATGCGGCCTTCCTTGATGTGCTCGGGCATCCAGTGCACCGCGCGGTTGTTGGCGATCGCTTCGTCCTTCACGGACGTCGTCTTGATGTACCACGCGGGCCGCGCGAGCTGGATGAGCGGATCCTGCTCGGCGCGCCAGCAGAACGGGTACGGGTGGCGGTAGACCTCGGAGTGGACGAGAAGGCCCTTCTCCTTCAGCTCCTCGGTGAGGTCCTTGTCGGCCTCCTTCACCCAGCGGCCGGCGTACTTGCCCATCTCGGGGATGAACGTGCCGTCGGGCTTCACGGCGCAGAAGATGGTGGCCTCGCCGCCGACCAGCTTGCGATGGGCCGCGAAGTCGTCCTCGCCGAACGCCGGCGCGATGTGAACGATGCCGGTGCCGGCGTCGAGCGTGACGAAATCCGCCGCGATGACCTTCCATGCGGTGTCGGGCGGCGGGCCGGCGGGCGACGAGGCGCTCGCGAAGATGTCGAACGGCGCCTTGTACTTCTTGCCCACCAGCTCGCTCGCCTTCAGCGTCTTCTCGACGGTCAGCGTGGTGCCGAGCTTCTTGGCGATGCCCTCGACCATGTCCTTGGCGACGACGAGGCGCTTCGCGAGCGCCGCCTTGGCCCACCCGGCCTTGACCTTCTCGGGATCGCCGGTGACGACCGCGTACTCGAACTTCGGGTTCACCGCGGCGTACATGTTCGACGGCAAGGTCCACGGCGTCGTGGTCCAGACGGCGAGCGACGTGCCCTCCTCGCCTTCGAGGTCGAGCAGCGGAAACGCCACGAAGACCGAGGGATCGTCGACGTCCTTGTAGCCGAGGCCGACCTCCGCCGAGGAGAGCGCGGTGCCGCCCTGCGCCCACCACCAGAGGACCTTGTGCCCCTGATAGAGGAGTCCCTTCTTGAACAGCTCCGAGAGCGCCCACCAAACGCTCTCGACGTAGCTCTTGTGGAACGTGACGTAGGCGCTCGGGAGATCGACCCAGAACGCGACGCGCTCGGTGAGGTCCTCCCACTCCTTCGTGTAACGGAACACCGAGTCGATGCACTTCTTCACGAAGGGCTCGACGCCGTACGCATCGATGGCGGCCTTGCCGTGGATGCGCAGCTCCTTCTCGACCTCGACCTCGACGGGCAGGCCGTGCGTGTCCCAGCCCGCCTTTCG
>JAYTHX010000503.1:0-8234 GCA_043732195.1 Polyangiaceae bacterium | reverse complement strand
GTCTGGTCGCGGTAACCGGGCGCGAGCAGGGCGAGGGGAGCGGCGGTGCGGCGCGCGTACTTCGCGCCGACGACGGCGTTGTCGTTGTACGTGTACTTCACCTCGAGCATGTCGCGGCCGGGGTCGTTCGCGACGTTCGGGTCGACGACCTTCACCGTGCGCTTTAGGAAGGTGCGCGGGTCGACCTCCTTGAGCTCGCGGCTGTTGACGGCGATCTCGCTGGTGCGCATCGGACCGAACGCGGTCTGCGACTGGCTGCGCACGGCGGAGAGGATCGCGTCGTCGGTCGCGTTCGCGTCGACGTAGACGGTGCCGACGAACTGGAGCGTCCGCGAGCGCGCGAAGATGCTCGTCAGATCGTCCTCGTCGCCCTGCGTCCCGTCGGCGGCCGACGAGTCGGCGGTGCAGGCCGCGGTGGAGGCGAGGAGACCGACGAGGGCGGCGCAGAGGCCCGAGCGGAGGAGGCGGACGTTCATGATTGTCCGCCAGGGAGCACGATGTGTGCCTCGCGCCTACACGGGCGGCAGCCTCGTGATCACGAGCGAAATCGGCACGCGAGGAGGAGCGCCAGGGGCTCGAATGGATGATGCGCGATCCACTAGCGCTAGCGCGGCTCGTACGAGCGCCCGTACTCGCGCATGTGGCCCGGGAAGGAGGGGCCGCCGGGGGGGACGCGGTGGACGCTGCGGTCGACGACGAGCTTGCCGCCCTCGATCCGCCCGCGACGCTCGAAGCGCGGGAGGCGGCCCTCCGGATCGTAGAGCGGGGCACGAAAGGCGCGGACCACGAACGTGTCGCCCGCGACCTCGTAGGTGTAGCTGTCGCGTCCGCCGGGGATGGTGCCGCGAGGCGTGCTCCTTGGCCGCCTTGTCGCGCCACTGGGCGGCGAGGCCCGCGCGCGCGGCGACCGGCGCGTCGCTCAGCTCCGGGGGATCTTGCGCCGCCGGTGCAGGCGCCGCCCGTGGGCGAAGTAGTGCGGGTAGGCCCTCCCCAGCCACAGGTTCCAGAGGACCAGATGCATGGCGAGGCCCGTGACGACGGTGGTGGCCGCGAAAAAGAGCGCGCTGGTCGAGGCCTCGCGCCGCTCCAGCAGGCGCACCGTCCCGGAGAAGAACACGATCAGCGCCAGGACGAAGGCCGGCAGCCCCGCGACGAGCCCGAGGATCACCGACTCGTCGAAGCGGTCGTGGTGGTTCTTCGCCCCGCTCCCGACCCACGCCGCTCCGCACAGGAACATCCCCGCGTGTTCCACGCGCCGGCCCGTCGCGGGCGATCAGGTGGCGGAGGGGAGGAGAGCCTCGCTGATCCGCCGCGCGACTGCCGTCATCTCCTCGTCCCCGGCGTACTTCTTGCGCGGCCAGAAGAAGCCCTTCAGGCCGTCGCCCTTCGTGCGCGGCACCACATGCACGTGCAGGTGCGGGACGCTCTGGCTCACCACGTTGTTCATGGCCACGAACGTGCCCTGCGCGCCGAGCGCCGCCGGCAGCGCCGCCGCGATCCGCTGCGCGCGCTGGAAGAGCGGGCCCACCATCTCCGGCGGCAGCTCCGGGAACGTCACCACGTGCGCGCGCGGCACGATGAGCACGTGGCCGTGGAAGAGCGGCGTGCGATCGAGGAACGCGAGGCACACGTCGTCGTCGAGCACGACGTGCGCCGGCAGCTCGCCGCGCAGGATCTTGCAGAAGACGCACGCGGCGTCGGTCACCATCGGAGCTTCTCGTGGATGATCTGCACGAGCCGGTCGGACATCAGCTTGTGCGTCTTCAGGCTGGGATGGAACCCGCAGCCGAGGCCGTTGGCGTGGTTCTGCTCGGGGAGCTCGACGTACTCGAAGTTCTTCTCGCCCGAGTCCTTGATCTTCGCCATGGTCGCCTGCATGTACCTGCGCGCCAGCGTGAGGTTCTTCTTCCCCGGCGGGTAGATGTCGGTGAGCATCGGGCCGAGCAGGCAGACAATGAACGCGTCGGGGTAGACCTTGCGCACGCGGTCGAACAGCGCGGTGTAGATGCGGACGTACCGCACCTCCGTGGGGTCGTACGTGGCGAAGTTGTTGGTGCCCACGTTGAGCACCACGACCTGCGGGACCCAGGCCTTGAAGTCCCACTGGCTGTCGGGACGCGCCGGCAGCGTGCGCTCGAAGTACTCGGTCATCTGGCCGATGGTCTGCGCCGACCACGCGATCGTGACGTGCTCGGCCCCGAGCGCGCGCGCGGTGATCGCCCCGTACGTCTGGTACTGGTTCTCCTCCGCGGGATTGAACGTGCAGGTCGCGTTCGGTCCCTCGTTGCCGTAGCCGGCGGTGATCGAGTCGCCGATCAGCTCGATGCGGCGGTCGGTGCGCGGCGGCGGCGGCAGCAGCGTGCCTGCGGTCTCGAAGCCGAGGAACGTGGTCTCGCCGAGCTTCGGCTCGGTGCGCCGGTAGATCGCGACGTCGTGCACGCCGTCGGGAAGCCCCTCGGCGAGCGGGTAGACCTCCTTGTGGGCGTCGGCGTGGAGCACGGCCTTCGGCTCGCCGTCGACGAGCACCTGGAAGAAGTTCTTTCCGTCGTCCTTGAGGCGCACCGCGATGCCGGTGCCCTTGAAGCGCCCGACGACGGCGCTGCCCGGCCACGCGAAGCGCGCGCCCGCGGGATCGCTGCTGTCGAAGCGCCCCACGAGCCGCACGAGCGAGGGGGGCGTGGGCGCCGCGTCGGCGCCGGCGCCGATCGTCACCGAGGCGCTCGGCGCGGCGGGCATCTGCGGGTTCGGCGGATCGGTCGCGCGCGTGCACGCGATCGCGGCGAGCATGGAGAACGAGAGTCCCGCGACGAGGTTGCGCCGCCCGATCGAGGTCACGAGCGCAGCGTAGCGGCCTGGCTGCGGAGAGTGAAATGTGTTGTCGGTCACGCCGCCGTCGTGTCGAGGAAGGCGCGCCGGTGGGGGGCGCCGCGGACCACTCGGGCAGCACGCGGCGGAGCCACCACTTCATCACGGACGGCGCGGGTTTTTCGTACGGAGGCGTGCCGTCTCGACCTCGCGGAGCACGCGTAGCTTTCTCGTCGAGCTCGCGAAGACGAGCCCGGCGGACGTCGCGCGGTCTCGTCGAGACGTGGAGGCGCGACCCGAAGGCGGTGGAGCCGTGGAACGTCAGCTCGGCGCGATGTCCGGCTGAGGATCAGCGCTGCGGGTTCGTCGCGGTGATGGTGAGCGCCCCGGCCCGCGCCGGGGCCTTGATGATCGAGGTCTTCGTCGCGGCGTCGTACGTCGACGTGACGTCCACGCCGGTCACCGTCGCCGGCATCGGATCGGCGTGGACGCGCAGGACCACCGCCCCCGGCAGCGCCGAGAGCGTGACCGACCAGCCCGTCGCCCTGGCTTGCGCCGACGTCGTCACCTTCGTGCCGTCGGCCTCGACGGTCTCGAACGACGAGGCCGTCAGCGACGGCCACACCAGGAGCGTTCGCGCGCCCTTAGACTCCGCCGTGCCGAGGCCCAGCACGTCGTTGTCGATATCCATGGGGATGATCGCGCCCTCGCGCACCCAGAGCGGGAGCTCGAGGCGGTCGGTCGCGAAATCGGCCGTGGCGGTCGTGCCGCCCTCGGCCACGTTGGTGCTCCACCAGTCGTACCAGCGGTCGCCCGCGGGCAGCGCCACGGAGCGCTTGCCCGTGGCGTCGAGCAGGGGCGCGATCAGGAACGCGTGGCCGAGCAGGTAGCGGTAGTCCTTGGGCCAGCTCGCGGCCTCGCCCACCGGCTGGACCATCGACTTGCCCTCGGCGCCCGCGGCGTAGCCCTGCTCCGAGAGAGAGTAGAGGAACGGCACGAGCGCGTGGTGGAACGTCGCCCAGTACTTGTAGAGTGCAACGGTCTCGTCGGCATGATCGGGCATTGTCCAGGGCGCGATGGCGCCGCGGCCGTGCAGCTGCATGAACGGCGAGAGCGCGCCCACTGCGGTCCAGCGCGCGAAGTTCAGCGAGTCGAACGGGATGACCGGGCCGAGCAGGTTCTTGTCGTCGTGATCGAGGTAGCCGCCGATGTCGGATCCCACGGTGCCGTAGCCGCCCTTCGCGGAGACGAACATCTCGTCGAGGGCGTCCTCGAGGCCCACCCAGTCACGCCGGTTGTCGCCCATCCACGAGACCGGCGCGTGCTCCTTCTTAGCGAAGAATCGGCCCTTGAACTCGTACGACTCGTCCCAGGCGCGCACCATCGTGACGAAGTCCTGACCGCGCTTCTGCCGGCCGTACGCGAGGAAGTCCTCGTAGTAGCGCTCCGAGTACTCCTGGTGCGGCTTCGGTCCCTCGGCGGTGCTGACCACGTCGCCCTTCACGTAGCTCTCGCCGAAGTCGAGCTTCCAGCCGTCGATGCCGGCGCCGAGCACCACGTCCTGCTGGCGGTGCCACCACGCGCGCGCGCTCGGGTTGTAGAAGTCGAGCGAGGCGCCCAGGCCCTTCCACCAGCCGCTCGTGCTGCCGTCGTCGATGAAGTACTTGCAGCGCTGGCCCTCCTCGAAGTTCGGCGAGGCCGCGGGATACGTGTCGCCGCCGGTCTCGAAGTCGAACGAGCTCTCGTTCACCATCGCGGTGATCCACAACACGACCTTCACGTTGCGCGCGTGCATGTCGTTCACGAGGCCGTTGAAGTCGCCGTAGCGCGTGGGGTTGGGGATGAACGTGTTGTATTGCGTCTCCCACGGGCTATCGAGCACCACCGCGCCCACCGGGATGCCGCGCTCCCGGAAGCCGTCGACGTAGGCGTAGGTATCGGCGCGATCCGAGATGTCCTTGCTGATCCACGGCTCGAACGCCCAGCGCGCGGTGTGCGGCACGATCGCGGGCAGCGCATCGAGGTCGGTGCGAACGCAGCCGTCGGGCAGGGCGGGCGTGGTGACGGACGCCGCAGCTCCGCCGTCGCTGCTGCTGCACGCGACGGGCGCGAGCACGAGGGTGAGGAGCGCAGACGCCGTGACGAGCTTCCGGTGACGCACGGCACGCATGCTAGCGCACGGCGGTGGTATGCACCTCGGCGTGATGTCGATTGAACGTTTTGATCCGAACGCCCCAGCCCGGCCGGGCTCCGGCGTCTTCGGTCTCCCGCACTCCGAATCCGAGGCCCTCGTCGTGCTGCTGCCCGTGCCGTGGGAGGCCACCACCTCGTACGGCGGCGGCGCCTCGGACGGCCCGAAGGCCATCCTCGCGGCGAGCGCCCAGGTCGACCTCTTCGACCTCGACGTGGAAAAGCCGTACGCGCTCGGCATCCACATGGTGCCCGAGGCAGAGGTCATCATCACCGCGAACGGCGAGGGCAAGGCGCTCGCCGAGAAGATCGTCGAGGCCGGCGGCGCGGGCACCGATCCCGAGTTGCTGCGCTCGCTGGCGCGTGTCAACGAGCTGTCGGAGCAGGTCAACGCCTGGGTCGAGAAGGAGACGGCGCGCCTCCTCGACGCCGGCAAGATCGTCGGCATCGTCGGCGGGGACCACTCCGTTCCGTACGGCGCGCTCAAGGCGGTGGCCGCGCGGCGCCCCAGCTTCGGCATCCTCCACTTCGACGCGCACTCCGATACCCGCCGCGCCTACGAGGGCTTCGTGCACTCGCACGCGTCGATCCTCTTCAACGTGCTCGACCAGATCCCCCAGGTCACCAAGGTGGTGCAGGTCGGCATCCGTGACCTCTGCGAGGAAGAGGTCGCGTTCGGCAACAGCCAGGGCGCGCGCGTCCGGATGTTCTCGGACCGCGAGCTCGTGAAGCGCCGCCACGGAGGTGAGCCCTTCGCGCGCACGGTCGAGGCCATCGTGAAGGAGCTGCCCGACGAGGTGTGGGTCTCCTTCGACATCGACGGGCTCGACCCGCGTTTCTGTCCGCACACCGGGACGCCCGTGCCGGGAGGGCTCGACACGAGCGAGGTCATTTCCATCCTGCGCGAGGTCGCGCGCGCCGGCCGCCGCATCGTGGGCTTCGACCTCAACGAGGTCGCGCCCAACGCGAGCGACGAGAACGACCAGTGGGACGGCAACGTCGGCGCGCGGATGCTCTACAAGTTGATCGGCTTCACGCTCGCGAGCCAGGGCCGCGCGCAGCTGCTCGACTGACCCCGTCGCTCACGTCTGCGAGCGGTCGGCTGGAGCTGACGCATCGTCATCACGGTCTTCGTGTCGCGCTGCTCGTCGAACGTGATGGTGACGTGAAAGCGTCCCGGAACATCGTCCTGGTCATGCGGCTTCGACCTGGTTCCGTCCGCAGGACCTCACACCGGCGCGGCCCACGTTCCGTGGAAACCGGAGGGAACGTGGTGCGGGAGCTCGAGGCGGCAGATCGTCTCGAGGTCGCCGGGTCGCAGCACGTACAGGTCGGAGCGGTGCGCCGCCGCGCGATAGACGAGCGAGAGCACCCAGCCCTCGCCCTCGTTGGTCTCGCCCGCAGCGCCCGGCGCCGGCACGAAGAGCGGCTCGCCCGGAAAGTCGCGATCGAAGTCGCGCACCGTCGTGCGCGCGCTGCTGCCGTGCTCGAAGTGCAGGAGGCGGTGATAGAACGGGTCGCTCTGGTCGGGCGCGCCGGCGATCGACCAGAAGTGCCGGTAGGGCCGGCCCGCGAAACGCGGATCGATGGTCGGCAGCTCCGTCAGGTCGTCGGCGAGGCGCGACTGCTCCACGGTCCGCAGCGCCGGATCGACGATGAAGCGCGTGGCGCGCGCCGGCGGGAGATCCGCGGGCCGTCCCTCGAGCAGATCCTGCACCACCGAGGCGGGAGCCAGCGAGTCCATGCGCATGCCGTCGAGCACGACGCGGCCCTGCTCGTCCTCGTAGCCGTTCGCGAAGTGGAAGACGAAGCCGGACTCCGCGGGCACAGCGATCGGCGCTCCCCCGTCGCGCGGTACGAGCAGGATCGTCGCCGGCGCGCCCGGCGCCGCTTCGAGCGAGCCCACCGGCGTCGCCGCTCCGAGGAGCGTCGCGGCGACGCGGAAGCTCACCGCAGGCAGGAAGTAGACGCAGTAGCTCGGCGTGAGCACGAAGTCGTGGACGAACGACAGCTGGTCGAGGCGCGTGAACGAAGGCGGCGCCATCTGCCCGTCCACGCCGACGCGGTAGCTCGCGAGCTGGTTCGTCGGCCCGAGCAGCGTACCGAAGTTGACGAGCTCGCCGGTCGCGACGTCGCGCTTCGGATGCGCGGAGAAGGGAAGCTCCGGGGCCAGCATGCGGCCCACGAGCGAGGTCCGGTTGCGCAGGCGGCCCGCGTAGTCGTAGCGCCCGAGCGTCTCGAGCGTGTCGGGATCGAGCCAGTGCGGGAGCCCGCCCTCCCAGAGCGCGAGGAGCTTGCCGCCGTGGAGCACGACGCTCGTGTTCGCGGCGTTCTTGAAGTGCAGGCGCAGCAGGTTCTTGCGCAGCCCGCCGGGGAGGTTCGTGCCGAAGCTCCGGTAGAGCATCCGGCCCGCGCGCTCCTCGGCGACGTACTCGTCGGTGCGCACGAAGCGGTTCCGGTAGCGCACGCCTTCGTCGTCGAACGCGAAGCGCGTGACCATGCCGTCACCGTCGAACGGATGCTCGTACTTCGTGCCGAACACCTCCATCTTGCCTGGCCCGTTCCGATACAGCACGCCGCGCAGGCCTTCGGGCAGCGCGCCCTCGGCGATCCGCAGCCGGACGTCGACCTCGTCCGTCACCGTCTCGGTCGAGCGGAGATAGGCGTCGAGGCTTGGGGAGCGCGGCATCGCCGTCACTCTAGTACGCGGCGGCCGCGCGATACCGCCTACGGACCACTTTCTTCCGCGCCCGACTGACCCCATCATCCCCGCACATGAGCTACCTCTCGCTGCGGGAATGCGTGCTCGACCTCGAGCGGGAGGGAGAGCTGCGACGCGTGACCGAGCTCGTCGACCCGCACCTCGAGGTCGCCGAGATCCAGCGGCGCGTGTTCGCGGCCGGCGGGCCCGCGCTGTTCTTCGAACGTCCGCGCGGCTGCGGCTTTCCGCTCGCGTCGAACCTGTTCGGGACCCGAAAGCGTGTACACTACATCTTTCGCGACTCCCTCGACGGCGTCCGCGCCCTGGTGGACGCGAAGGTCGACCCGGCGGCGTTCGCCCGCAGCCTGGGCCGCGCCGTGCGGCTGCCGGGCGTCGCGGCGCACCTCCTGCCGCGCCCGGTGCGCGGTGGCGCGGTCTTCGATCACGACACCACCGTGAGCGCGCTGCCGCAGATCACGTCGTGGCCCGACGACGGCGGCCCGTTCGTCACGCTGCCCCAGGTCTACTCCGAGAACCC
>JAYTHX010000502.1:0-8238 GCA_043732195.1 Polyangiaceae bacterium | reverse complement strand
AGAAAGCCGCCACCGAGCGGCTGCAGTCCGGGGGCGCCTACGAGAACGCGCGCACGTTCCTCTTCGGCACCATCGGCTACGTGGGCGTCGCGCTCTCGGCGCTGATCGTCCCGGTCTTCGCGCTCTATCTGCTCATCGACTTCGACCGCATCGTGGCGCGCGTCGGGCAGCTCGTGCCGCGTCGCTGGTCGTCCCCCATCGGCGACGTGGCCCGGCAGATCCACAAGACCCTGAGCGGCTACGTGCGCGGCCAGCTCACCGCGAACATCGTCCTGGCGGCGCTGTACGCGACCGGTCTGCGCATGGTCGACATCCGCCTCGCGGTGCTCATCGGCGTGTTCACGGGCATGCTCGCGTTCGTCCCGTACGTGGGCTTCGCGGTCGGGCTCCTCCTCGCCATGTCGATGGCGATCCTCGACTGGCAGGGGCCGGGCACGCTGGTGGGCGTCGTGGCCGTGATGGTCGGCGTGCAGATCATCGACGCGATGGTGATCACGCCGCGCATCGTAGGGCGCTCGGTCGGGCTCGCGCCGCTCGAGGTGATCCTCACGATGATGGCAGCCGGCTCGCTCTTCGGCTTCCTGGGCGTCCTGCTCGCCGTCCCGCTGGGCGCGGTCGCGAAGATCCTCGTGCAGCGCGCGGTGAAGGCCTACCTTGCCTCGGAATTCTACAACCGCGCGGGTGCGCGCGCCGAGCTCGCGCTCGCCACGGTCTCGAGCCCGCCCACGCCGATCCGCTCCGAGCCGCCACCGCGCGTCTCGGCGACCGCCGTCACGGCGGCCAAAGGCAAAGGCTGAGCGCGCTCATCCGAGCAGGTAGCGCTCGCCGCTGTCGCAGAGGATCGTGACCACCGGCCCCTTCACGCGGCCGGCGATCTCGCATGCAACATGCACGTTCGCCCCGGATGACGGGCCGACGAGGAAGCCTTCCTCGCGCGCCAGGCGCCGCGCCATCTTCTCCGCGGTGAGATCCGAGACGGCGATCACCTCGTCGATCGCCGCGCGGTCGAGGACCTTCGGCACGAAGCCCGCGCCGATGCCCTGGATGGCATGCAGGCCCGGCTCGCCGCCGGAGAGGACCGCGCTCCGCGCCGGCTCCACGGCGATCACGAGCACGTCGGGGCGCTCCTGCTTCAGGACGCGTCCCACGCCGGTGAGCGTACCGCCCGTGCCCACCCCCGCGACGAAGGCCGCGAGGTCGGGCACCTGCTCCAGGAGCTCGCGCGCAGTGGTCCGCGCATGCGCGTCCGGGTTCGCGGCGTTCTCGAACTGCCGCGGCATGAACGCGCGCGGCGTGCGCCTCGCGATGGCCTCGCTCTCGGCGACGGCGCCGGCCATCCCGTCGTCGGCGCTGGTGATGACGACCTCCGCGCCGTACGCCGTGAGGATGCGGCGCCGCTCGACGCTCATGTCGTCGGGCATGACCAGGATGCAGCGGTAGCCGCGCACCGCGGCGATCATGGCGAGCGCGATGCCGGTGTTGCCGCTGGTCGCCTCGACGAGCACGCTCCCCTCGCCGACCTGGCCGCTGCGCTCGGCTGCTTCGACCATCGCGAGCGCGGGCCGATCCTTCACGCTGCCGCTCGGATTCTGCGCTTCAACCTTCGCGAGCACGCGCGTCCCAGCGGGCGCGATGCGCCGCAGCGCGACGACCGGCGTGTCACCGATGAGCTCGAGCACGCTGCTTCGCACCTTCGGCCTCTCGCCCATGCCGCGATGGTACCGCGAATCAGGCGTCGCGCTCGCCGACGACGCTCGCGGTCAGGTACGCGCGGAGCGCATCGTGCGTTCCGTGGCGCGCGAGCCCGACCATCATCTTCGCGAGCGCCGCCTCGACGGTCATGTCGCCGGCAGAGATGGCGCCCGCGGCCTGCGCGGCGGCGCCGCCTTCATATTGCCCGAGCTCCACGAACGCCTTGAGGCACTGGGACACGACCATCACCGGCACGTTGCGCTCGCGCGCCTCCTCGAGCGCGGGAATGAGCGAGCCACCCAGGTTCGGGAGATTGCCGGTGCCGTATGCCTCGAGCACCAGGCCCTTCACGCCGGCGCGGATCGCGCCTCGCACGAGGGCGGGGTCGAGACCGGGGAAGATGCGCACCGCGAGGACGCTCGGCTCGAGGCGGTCGTCGAAGGGCGCGAGCGGCGCCGCCGGGAGCACGTGCGAGCCGATCTCGATCCCGATGCCGAGCTCGACGAGCGGCGCCAGGTTCGGCGAGTCGAAGGCGCGGAAACCCCAGGCGTCGCGCTTCGTGGCGCGCGCTCCGCGCAGGGCGCGTGCGCCGGAGGCGATGCTGACCTCGGGCACGGCGAGCGTGGCCACGAGCGAGGCATCGATCAGGTTCTGCCGCGCGTCCGTTCGCACGTCGACGAGGGGCTTCTGCGACCCCGTGAGCACGACGGGCTTCGGCAGCGGCCCGAGGATCATGGCGAGCGCGCTCGCGGTGTAGGCCATCGTGTCGGTGCCGTGCACGATGACGATGCCGTCGTAGCTCGGGATCTGCGCGTGCACCTCGCGGGCGAGCGTGATCCAGTCGGCGGGCTGCATGTTCGCGGAGTCCATGTGGAACAGGAGCCGCGTGTCGAAGTCGGCGAGGCGCGCGAGGCTCGGGATCTCGGCGACGAGATCGCGACTCGCGCGCTCCTCGTCGAGCGTGATGGTGCCGCCCTTGGTGCCGCTCGGCGTGGCGCGCATCATCAGCGTGCCGCCCGTGAGGAGGAGAAGCAGGCGCGGCATCGGCAAATGCTGGGAGCCGCTCAGAAGAGGCGCTGGTCGACCTTGATGGTGTCGCCCTGCTGGAGCTTGAGGTCCGCGCGATTATTGTCAGTGATCGCATCCACGCTGACGATCGCGTTGACCGACTTGTTGCCGCTGACGACGCGGATGACCTGCACGTGATTCGTGTCGGCAAGCGGCGTGAACCAGCCTGCGGCGGAGATCGCCTGCACGAGCGTCATGCCGTCCTGGTAGGGCAGTGGACCGGGCTTGGTGACCTGACCGATGATCTGGACCTTCTTGGAATTGAAGGCTTTCACCTTGACCTGCACCTGCGGGCTGACGAGAAACTTGGCCTCGACGAGCTGGTCGCGAATCGCCGACGCGATCTCGCGTGGCTCGAGCCCGGCCACCTTGATGCCCTTCGTGTACGGGAAGTCGAGCGAGCCATCCGGCTGGATCTCGTACTCCCTGGGCAGCTTCTCCTCGCCCACGACGAAGACCTCCAGCACGTCCCCCGGACCAACCCGAAGGTTGACGATGGGCGCGGGCAGGTTCGGCGGCGGCGGGTAGTGGTGCCCGCACGACGCGAGCAGCAGTCCGACGGTTAACACGAGCCAGATTCGGAGGAGGCGCAGCATGGTCTGAGCGATCGCTGATGGGTGGCCCGGGCGGGCCTCCGAATTCAATCTTCCTTACCGCCGGCCGAAAGCAGCGGTCAAGCCGGACCGAGGTGGCAACCGGCTAAAGGAACCAGCGCACGCCGAGGAAGGCCTGGAAGCGACGCCAGTTCAGATCGAACAGAGACGCGTTCGCGCCCGCTCCGGCGGCCGTGGCAGACGACGATAGAGCCGTGTCGCTCGTCGTCTGCGAGTAGTCCAGCGTCGCGTTCAGGCCAAGGGAGTCCGTGAACCGGTACTCGCCGAACAACGTGCCGCCGAAATGGAGGTTCGTGAAGGAGCCCGTGGGGTTACCGTTGGCGCCGTTCACCGCGACCGGACCGATCGGCGAGTTGTAGAACGGCTGCGGATACCCGAGCGCTTCGAGGTAGCCATCGAGTTGGAGCAGCACCTTGCCGCCGAAGAAGTACACGACCTTCGCGTAGCCCTTGTTCGACGTGTAGTAGTTACCGAGCAGGCTGTTCTGGAAGTCGCGCACGAAGCCCAGCGACAGGGTCGAGAGCAGCAGGGTGGCCTGACCCGGCTCACCGACGTTGTTGCTCTGTGAAAGGTAGAACGTCCCCTCGGCCTGCGCCTTGAAGCTGTCGTACTGCGTGGTGGAGACCAGGTTCGGCTTCTCGAAGAACGTGGCGCCGTAGCCCGCCGAGAGCAACACACCGAAGCGGTCGGTCAGGAGTCCCGTGAGGCCGAACGTCGTCCGCAGCGGCGTCGAGTCGTTCAGGTGGTTGAGGGCGCGCGCGCCGTTGGGATAGCTGATGAACCGCAGCGACGTGTCGTGGAACAGCGCCGTCCGCGGGCGAAACCGCCACCGGTTGCGAAGCGAGATCTCGTGCGTGAGGTTAGTGAACGGTGCGCCGTTCGACTGCTCGAAGAGAGCACCGAAGAACTGGTATCCCGCACGCAGGTCAAGCGTCCCTCCGCCAGGGATCGCGACGACCTCGGCTCCCGCGCCCACGTCGCTCCGGTTGAAGGACAGGTTCGGGTCGGACACCACCGACGGCTGGATCAGGCGCTGGTAGTTCGCGAAGATCCCGAAGCCGATCGGACGCCCCAGGAAGATATCGAGCCGCGCGTTGGCGTTGCCGGACAGGTTGCGCTGGTCGCGGACCTGCTGCAGGCCAAGGAACTCGCGGTAGGTCGCGGCGATGCCGGCGCGGAAGGAGAGCGGCGCAGGCTGGGCGCCCGGCGCATCGAGGCGCTGCCTCGACAGCGTGCTGACGGTGAACGACGGCGTGATGCGCAGTACGCCCGACTCGACCGGGGGGTTCTGCGGCGCGCCGTTGACGAAGCGCGCGTCCTCCTTGTTCGTGCGGAGGAAGTAGTTCGAGTCGTAGCCGACCTCGCCGCCGATGCCTGGATGCAGCTCGAGATCGCCCGTGCGGATGCCCGCGCCCTCCTCGTATCTGCGGTCCTTCAGCCACTCCTGCGCCAAGGCATCGCGCGGCGCGAAGAACGCGAGCGCCAGTGCCGAGACGCCAGCTAGCCGGGCGATGTGAAGGAAGGGTTTCAGGACAGTCCGATTCGTCATGGGCGCAAGCGAAATCCGAGCGAAGGGAGCGCACCGTGAGCGACTTCCTCGACGGGGACACCGATTGGCGAAGTTGACCGATTACTAGGCCGGAAGCTCCACTGCAAGTCCTGAAACGTGCAGGCCGCGGCGCGCAATGTGGCCCGGACTCAAAGAGTGCAGCTGGTGCACGGCGGCGGAGCGAGAACGAGCGACGGGTCGTTCGATGGGTACGGCGTCTCGTCCGGCGGGATCGAGGGATCGATCGTCACCTTCGTCCGTGTGTCACCGACGAACGCCGCCTCTTCACCGATGCACTGGTTCGCCTCGGCGACGAGCTGTTCGCTGCGCTGGCGGAGCACGGTGATGATCGTGAACTCGTGGTTCGCGAGCTCGGTGTCCTTGCGGCCGACGGCGGCGGTGAGCTGCGTGCGACGGTCGCGCCCGGAGCGGATAGCGACATCCACCTGCGAGAGCTTGTCGTTGAGGCAGAGCGTCTTCACGACGTCGCGCTGCTTGCGCGCCTCCTCGAGCATCTTGCGGACGCCCGCAGCAGCCTGCTCCATCCGACCGAGGTGCTTGGCCGACTCGGCGAGCTGCTCGTCAGGCGTGAGCGACGTCTTGCGTTGGAACCCGACCTGGCCGTTGACGTCACCCGCGGGCGCGGCCGGCGCGGGCGCAGTCTGCGCACCGGCGCCTGCCTCGGCAGAGACGAGGTACGCCAGAACCGCAACCGGGAACACCCATCTGAAAGAGCCGACGCGCATCAAGCCTCCCACCAGTCAGAGACGGCAAGCCTACGTACAAGCTGAAGGGGTGTCAACGACGCAAAACCCTTCCGTACCTGACGCAAACCCGAACGATCTTCACCTGCTAGCGGTGAGTTGCGCGGCCGGCCCGCCGCGTTCAGGCCGATGTCGTACAAAACGAAAAAGCCGCGCCAGCTCGCCGGCGCGCCTCTTCGCAGTCGAGTCTCGGCGTCGCGCCGGGTCCTCGTTCGCTACTTCCCCTGCTGAACGAACGTTACGGGGATCTGGAGGGTCGACCCGCCGCCGCCCGGCGCGCTGAACGTCGCGCGCTTCACGACGCCCGCGATGCACTGCGCGACCGCCGGAGACAGGCCAGTGTTCTGCGCGACGTCTGCGCCGGACACCTCGCCGTTCGGGCCGACGCGGGCGCTGATGACGACCTTGCCGCTCATGCTGGGGTCGCTGTTGAGGCCCGTCTGGTAGCAGCTGCGGAAGCGCGCGCGGAGACCCGCGACCACGCGGTCGGCGTCGGAGATCGGGACCGTCGCCGTCGAGCCGCCGACCTGGGCCACACCCGTCGGGCCCGCGACCTTGGTCTCGGCGCCGGCGCCGCCGCCCGTGCCGTCGCCCTTGGTGCCGCCGCCGATGCCCGCGAGGCCGCCGCCCTTGCCGCCGCCCTGCACCGGCGAGCCGCCGCCACCGATCTTCAGGTCGCCGTTGCCGTGCGCGACGCCCGCGTTGGACGCCGCGGCGCCCGAGAGATCGACCGGGGGGATGTCGCTGCGGTTCAGCGCGCCCTGGACGGACGAGCCGCCATTGAGCGCGGCGAGCATCTGCATCTGCATCGCGTCGGCCTGGGCGGCGAGCGCCGCCGCCTTCGCGTCGCTGACGTTGCCAGCGCTCTTGCCGGCACTGCCGCTCTTCGCGCCGCCCGCCCCTCCGCCCTTGGGCGCGGCCGTCGCTGCGGCGGTGGCCGTCGCGGTGGAGGTCGCCTGCGTGTTGGTCTCCGGCGTCTCCACGGCGGGAGGCGGCGGGATGTTCTTCATCATGTCGACGAGGCCGGCGACGTTGAAGTCGTCACCAACGACCGGATCCATCCAGTCGGAGTACATCGCGCCGACGATGCCGAAGTGCAGCAGGAAGCTGAACGCGGCGATGATGGTGAGCGTCCAGTCGATGGTGGAGGCGATGCCGCCTTTCACTGCGAGCGGCAACTGCGGACGCGGCTGCACCGGCGGAGGCGCGACGAACTGGAAGAGGAACGTGGTCTCGCCGACGACGACCTTGCCGCGGGCCTCCTCGGTGAGCTTGACCTGGTAGGCGCCGCCCACCTTCTTTGCCTGGCCACGCAGCGACTGGATGTCGGTGATGCCGGTGGCGAGCGCGATGCGCCCGTTCATGCCGTCGAGGAAGTTCAGGTAGTAATCGCTACCGAGCAGCTCGAAGAGCTTGAACATGGGAGGGATCGCCTGCGACGGGATCACGAACATCGACTTCTCGTTGGAGCCGACGGTCACGGTCACGCGCTGCTTGATGATGCGCTCTTCGATGACGCGCCCGCCCTGCACGAGACCGATGCGAAGGACCTTGGGGCCCTGCGCAACGGACATCGCGCGCATGACCGCGGTCATCTGCCCCGGTCGATTGCCCGGTCCTGCGCCCGGCTGCGGTCCTGCGTTCATGAGAGATCGCTCCTGGTCGTGTAGCTAAGACGCCGCGGCACACAAAAGGTTCCGACCCGGTGATGCTAGCGGAGCGACTGCGCGTAAGTACAGGGGTTCAGGCGTCGATCGCGACCGGTTCCTCGAGAAGGGCCTCGAGGCGCTCCACCAGGCGATCCGCGCCCTTGGCCCGTCCCTTGGCGATGCGCCGGGCCTCGGCCTGGGCCCCGATGCAGAACGCCATCCCGATGATCCCCATCGCGGCGACCAGAAGCGCGTCGGCCACCAGGCCGCGGATGACGAGCTCGGCGACGTCACTCGAGAGCTCGCTCGTGTCGGTGGCGAGGCCGTTGCGGAGCACCAGCGTCCCGAGCATGAAGCCGGCGCTGCTGGTGATGCTCGCGCAGACTCGCGGGACCCGCGACCAGCGCTGGATCCGGTAGTCGAGCTCGGTCATTTGCTCGTTGACGAGCGCGACCCGTAGCGCCGGCGGCGCGGCCAGCGCCTCGAGGAGATCACGCTCCCAGTCCGCGTCCGGAACCGTCGCGACGAGCGCGCGGAGCCGTTCGAGGACATCAGGTTCGTTCGTGCGGCCGAGCACGTCGGCGATCACGTCGGGATGGAGGGCCGTCGCATTCGCAGCGAACCACACGCGCCGCCCGCTCGCCGCCGCGCAGGCGAGCGCGACGAGGATCGCGACGAACGGAATCACGCGATCAGAACGGATCTTTGCGCGCCGCCTCCTCGATGCGATCGAGGAAGGGCTGGCGGAGCTCGGCGAGCGTGAGCTTCGGCTGGATCTTGCTCACGTCGACGGAGGCGACGGGCTTCTGAACGCGACCGACGATGGTGACCTCGTTGATCGTGATGACCCCCCCGCCCTTCTGCTGGGCCTCGGCCGACCCTTCGCCGGACGCGGCGAACAG
>JAYTHX010000501.1:0-8238 GCA_043732195.1 Polyangiaceae bacterium | reverse complement strand
GGGTTCACGATCGTCCAGCCCAGCATCGAGACCTCTCCTTCGAGCGCCCGCCCTTCGCCATTCTCGCGAATCTTCACCGGGGACGTCGGATTCGACATCTACACGCACGCGTCGTCGGAGCTCTATCAGGACCTCTTCGGCTCCGGGATCTACGTGGGCAAGGGGATCTACGACGTGGACGCTTTCATGCGCAGCGTCGAAGGTCGCGTGCCGGAAAACGCGCTCGTCAGCCACGATCTCTTCGAGGGGATCCACGGACGAACGGCCCTCGCGAGCGACATCCGCTTGTTCGAGGGCTTTCCGCCCGACTACGCGACGTACGCGAAGCGGATGCATCGGTGGGTCCGCGGCGACTGGCAGCTTCTCTCGTGGCTGCTCCCAAGAGTGCCTGTGGGCCAAGAAGAGAAGGGCGCCAGGGTGAAGAACCGGCTCGCGCCCATCGATCGCTGGAAGATCGCTGACAACCTCCGTCGCAGCCTGACGGGCCCGTCGCTGCTCGTGCTGCTCGTCTTGGGCTGGATCTGGCTGCCCGCGAACGCGCTCATCTGGACCCTCGGGGTCCTCGGGCTCCTCCTCGCGCCGATGTTGCCGGCGCTGGTGGGTCGCCGTCGAATGCGCCTCGCGAGCCTGGAGCGGAGCGCCCTCGCGATCGCATTTCTCCCGTACGAAGCGTCGGTCGTCGTTGATGCCGTCGTTCGCGCCCTCGTTCGACAGACGATCACGCGAAAGCACTTGCTGCAATGGACGAGCGCCGCGCACACGGCGTTCGGGATCGCCTCGAGATCTCCCCGGGCGATGTTCTGGCAGACGATGATCGCGTCGCCGCTCGTCGCGGTGTCGATCGCCGCCCTCGTCGCGTGGCAAAGGCCGTCGTCGCTCGTCGTTGCGTTGCCGCTCCTCGTGCTCTGGTTCTTCGCCGCCGAGGTCGCGTGCCTGATAAGCACGCCGCTACGGTCGCGCGCCGAGCACGTCACGGAGAGCGAGCGCAGGAAGCTACGGCTGCTCGCACGTCGGACGTGGCGCTTCTTCGACGCGTTCGTGGGGCCGACCGACCAGTGGCTCCCGATCGACAACTACCAGGAAGAGCCGCGCGAGCAGACCGCGCACCGCACCTCGCCGACCAACATCGGCCTCATGCTCGTCGCGACGCTCTCCGCGTACGACTTCGGATACCTCGGCCCGAGCGAGCTGTCGCTCCGCGTGCGAAGGGCGTTCGACAGCCTGACGCGCATGGCCCACTACCAGGGGCATCTCTTCAATTGGTACGACACGAAGAGCCTCGAGCCGCTCCTTCCACGCTACGTCTCGACGGTCGACAGCGGCAACCTCGCGGGCTGCCTTCTGGCGCTGAAGCACGGCTGCAAGGACGTGGCGGCCCTACCCGTCGTGCGCGCCGAGGCCTGGGAGGGGCTTCGCGACTCGATCGATCTCCTCGAGGAGGCCGTGGAAGCGGTGCCGACCGGCGCGGTCGACTCCCTGCGCGCGGTCATCGTTCGGATGCAGCAGCTGACCCTGCACGCTCGGGACAACCTTCACGACGCGTACGCGACGCTCCGCAGCCTCGGCGAGGAGATCTCGGTCGAGCTCGATCGCGAGCTGCTCGCGTTCGTCGCGACGGGCGCGCACCGCCATGAGGCCGATCTGCTCCACGCCCTTCGTACGTCGATCGACCGGCTTCACCAGCACCTGCGGCAGATGCGGCGCGAGCTCGACGCGCTCGTCCCCTGGCTTGCTCTGAAGGACGAAGCGAGCGCGCACGGGATCGTCCTGCCGGTCTCGCCTCGCCTCGACGATCTCGCCGCTCTGTCGCGCGATCTTCGGCTCGACCTCGAGACCAGGGAGACCGCGCGGCGTCAGGGCGGCGCGGAGTCTCCGGAGATGAACGCCTCGGCGCAGCGCCTCGTCGACGCCTTTCGAAGCGCGGAGACGAGCGCCGCTGCGCTCGTCGCCGAGCTCGTCGCCCTCGCCGCGCGCGCAGACGACGAGGTCCACGGCATGGACTTCAAGCTTCTCTACGACGCCGAACGACGCCTCTTCCACATTGGCTACAACGCCACCATCGACCAGGTCGACGCGAACTACTACGACCTCCTGGCCTCGGAGGCGCGGCTCGCCAGCTACGTGGCGATCGTCAAACGCGACGTGCCCGAGGCGCACTGGTACGCGCTCGGCCGGCCGCTGACCCAGGTCGCGGGCTCTCCCGTGCTCCTGTCGTGGGGCGGAACGATGTTCGAGTACCTCATGCCCGGCCTCCTGATGAGGAGCCAGCCGGGCACGCTGCTCGCTCGAACGAGCGCGCTCGCGGTCGAGGCGCAGATCGCGTACGCCAAGCAGAAGAACGAGCCGTGGGGCATCTCCGAGTCGGCCTACGGCCGCGTCGATGCCGATCAGACGTATCAGTACCGATCCTTCGGAGTGCCGGGGCTGGGCTTCAAACGCGGGCTCGAAGAGGATCGGGTGGTCACGCCCTATGCGTCGCTCCTCGCGCTGGCGATCCGGCCGCGCGCCGTCGTCGAGAACGTCGAAGCGCTCGAAGCCCGGGGGATGCTCGGAACGTACGGATTGTTCGAGGCGCTCGACTCGACGCTCGAGCGCCAGATGCCCGATGCGTCGCACGGTCAGTCGTTCATCGTCGTGCGCTCGTACATGGCGCATCACCAGGGGATGCTCCTCGTGGCGCTCGGCAACTTCTTGAACCGCCGCACGATGGTCGATCGGTTTCATTCCGATGCGTGGGTCGAGACCGGCGAGGTGCTGCTCAACGAGCATGCGCCCGACGCCGCGCCTCCCGAATGGCCGATCAAGGACGCTCCGAAGACTTCGAGCATCGAGCCGACAGCGACGCCGCCCGCTCCTTGGCTGTCCGTGGAGACGTCGGGTCCGCAAGCGTTCGTGCTCGGCAACGGCCGCCTCACGAGCTTGCTCACGAGCTCGGGCGGCGGCGGTCTGCGTTGGCAGGGGCTCGCACTCACGCGCTACGAGCCCGATCCCACACGCGATGACGACGGCAGCGTCCTCTACCTACGCGACGAGGAGACGCGGCGAATCTGGCTCGCGACCTCACGCGAGGGTCGAACCTGCTTCGCGATGCACAAGGCCGAGTTCCATCACCGGAACGAAGGGATCTCGGTGCACGTCGACGTCGCGGTCGCGGCGGCCGACGACGTGGAGGTGCGGCTCGTCACCCTGCACAACGAGACGAATCGTCCGCGACGTCTCACGGTGACGAGCGCGGCGAGGCCGGTGCTGTTCGACGCGACACGCGCACCGACGCACCCGGCATTTTCGAGCATGTTCATCGAGAGCGAAGTCGCCTCCGAGCTCGACGGTCTTCTCTTCGCGCGCCGCCCGCAAACGGCAGAAGAGAAGCCGGCCGTGCTCGTGCACCGGCTGGTCCGGGACGGAAGCGCCGTCTCGTTCGCCGGCTACGAGAGCGATCGATGCGCATTCTTCGGGCGCAACGGCAGCGCGCGGGCCCCGGAGGCCCTGCTCACGGACGGCGAGGGCCTTCACGGTCGGGTCGGAGCCGTCGTCGATCCGATCATGAGCCTGATGGCGCACGTGGTTCTCAAGGCCAAAGGCTCGGTGACGCTCGCCTTCGTCACCACGGTCGGTCGTTCCCGCGCTGCGGCGCTCGAGCTCGCCCGGAAATACGGCTCGATGCACGCGGTGCGCTGGACCTTTCGCGACGCCGAAGACGAGAGCCCACGCCGACTCTTGCGCGCGAAGCTCGAGCCGGCGGTCTTGCCGTCGGTCCAGCGTCTCTTCTCGGCGCTGCTCTTCGCCGATCCGACGTTGCGTGCAGCGCCCTCCGCGCGTGCCGCCACGCCTCCGTGTCAGCGCCAGCTCTGGGGTCGAGGGATCTCCGGCGACGACCCGATCGTGCTCGTGCGGGTGCACGATCCCGACGCCCCGATGCTCCGCGAGACGATCGCGGCGCAGCGCTACCTGCGCTCGTGCGGCGTGCGTCTCGATCTGGTTCTCCTCGACGAGCAAGCCTCGGGGTACGTGACCGAAGGCTCGGGGACGCTCCGGGCCGTGCTGGCCAAGAACGAGGTCGACGAATGGCTTGGCCGCCACGGCGGCGTCGTCGTGCTCGCGGTGGATCAGGTCCCCGAGGCCGAGATCCGGCACCTCGAGGCATGCGCGCGCGTCGTCCTGGATACGCGAGACGGCTCGCTTGCAGCGCGTCTGGGTCGCGCGGTCGAGAGCCCGCCGAAGCTGCCGCGGTTCGCACCGACGCTCGCGGGCGATGCCGAGGACGAGCGCCGGCCCCGCCCGCCACTGCTCTTCGACAACGGCACCGGCGGCTTCGCCGAAGACGGTCGCGAGTACGTCCTCGAGGTTCTTGCCGGACAGCCGACGCCCGCGCCCTGGTGCAACGTCCTCGCGAATGCGGACTTCGGCTGCATGGTGAGCGAGTCGTCCCTCGGCACGACGTGGTCGCTCAACAGCGGAGAGAACCGCCTCACGCCCTGGAGAAACGATCCCGTCTCGGACACCCCGTCCGAGGCGCTCTATCTGAGGGACGAGGAGACGGCGTCGGTCTGGTCGCCGACACCGCTCCCCGCCGGGCGGGGCGGACCGGTGCTCGTCCGTCACGGGGCCGGGTACACGACGTACGAGCGCGAGAGCCACGGGCTCGTCCAGGAGCTGACGGTCTTCGTGCCCCACGACGCCGCGCTCAAGGTCGTTCGCCTTCGCGTGAAGAACACGCTCCCGCGCCACCGGAGGCTGACCGCCACTTACTACGCCGAATGGGTCCTCGGCAGCCGGCGCGAAGCGCAGAGGCCGTTCATCGTGTCCGAGGTCGCTCGAGAGCACGCGTGTCTCCTCGCGACCTGCGACTGGAACGCGGAGTTCGGCGGGCGCGTCGCGTTTCTGGCCTCGAAGGACGAGGTGCACGGGTTCACCGCCGACCGCACCGAGTTCCTGGGCCGTCGCGGCGACTACGCGCGGCCCGAGGCGCTCGAGCGCTGGGGCCTCTCGGGCCGCGTCGACCTTGGCGCCGATCCGTGCGCGGCGCTCCAGGTCCACATGGATCTCGCTCCTGGCGAGTCCAAGGAGACCCACTTTGTCCTCGGACAATCGACCAGTCGTGAGGAGGCGCTCGCGCTCGCGGCGCGCTATCGGGACGCGGCCGTCGTCGAGGCAGCGTGGAACGGCCTGCACGCGTTCTGGGACGGCGTTCTCGGAACTATTCGCGTCAAGACACCCGAGCCGTCGATGGATCTCATGCTCAATCGATGGCTCCTCTACCAGAGCCTCTCCTCGCGCATCTTCGCGCGGACCGCGTTCTATCAATCGAGCGGCGCGTTCGGATTCCGCGATCAGCTCCAGGATGTCCTCGCCCTCCTCCTCACGGCGCCGCAGATGGCCCGCGCGCACATCCTGGAGGCGGCGAAGCATCAGTTCGAGGAAGGCGACGTCTTGCACTGGTGGCATCCGCCCTCGGGGCGCGGCGTGCGGACGCGATGCTCGGACGACATGGCGTGGCTTCCGTACGTGACGGGCGAGTACGTTCACGCCACCGGCGACGCCGCGATCCTCGAGGAGTCGGTGACGTTCCTGAAGGGCGCGCCGCTCGGGCCCGACGAGCACGATCGATATGCCGAATACGAGGCGTCGGGCAGCTCCGCATCGCTCTATGAGCACTGCAAGAGAGCGATCGCGCGCGCCGTGACCGAAGGCTCCCACGGACTTCCCCTGATGGGGGATGGCGACTGGAACGACGGCATGAGCCGCGTCGGCGCGAAAGGGGTCGGCGAGAGCGTCTGGCTCGCGTGGTTCGCGTGCGCGACGATGGACCGCTTCGCCGCGCTCGCGACTACGAAGAAGGACGACGCCGAGGCCTCGACGTGGCGAGCTCGAGCCGGAGCGCTGCGCGCGAAGGTGAAGGACGTCGCCTGGGACGGCAACTGGTACCTGCGCGCGTTCCACGACGACGGCTCGCTGGTCGGATCGGCGAAGAGCCGCGAGTGCCAGATCGACTCCATCGCGCAGTCGTGGGCGGTCCTCTCGAAGGGCGATGGCGACAGTCATGAGCCAAGGACCCGTGCGGCCGTGCGCACCGCGGACGACCAGCTGGTGCGCGAAGCCGACCGGCTCGTGCTGCTGTTCTGGCCCCCCTTCGACAGCACGCTCCACGACCCCGGCTACGTTCGCGCGTATCCGCCTGGCATCCGCGAAAACGGTGGCCAGTACACCCATGCCGCGACGTGGCTGGGATTCGCGCATGCCGCGCTCGGCGAGGGCGAGCGTGCCGAGCGTGTCTTCCGCCTCCTCAATCCGGCGCTCCGGGCTTGTACGGCCGACGACGCTGCACGCTATCGCGTCGAGCCCTATGTGCTCGCCGGGGATGTCTATAGCTGTCCTCCGTGGGTCGGTCGCGGCGGCTGGACCTGGTATACGGGCGCGGCGGCGTGGATGTGGCGCCTCGGCATCGAAGCCATTCTCGGGATCCGATTGGAACAGGGCCATCTGCACCTCGATCCCTGCATTCCACCGAGCTGGCAGGGCTTCGAAGCGTGGATTCGCGCCGGCAAGAAGTCCGTCCATGTCGTCGTCGACAATCCCGATCATGTGGCCAGCGGAGTCGCAGCGATCACGTTGGACACCCAGGTCCTCGGCTCGCACGTCATTTGCGTCGACCCCGACGAGGCGGGCGTGCACGAGGTCCGCGTTCGACTCGGTGTCGCTTCCCGAGCGCCATCGTCTCCGGATCCGAAGCGCGGCGTGATCGAGAATCCGAATCCCAAGCGCGTCAGCGGCGCGCACGAACGACGTCCCCTCACCGAGTCGAAACCATGAGCACTAAGTCCCTAACGCCCGAGTTGCTTCAAAAGATGGATGCCTATTGGCGCGCCGCCAATTACTTGTCGGTCGGGCAAATCTATCTCTACGACAATCCGCTTTTGAAGAGGGCGCTCGAGCTCACGGACATCAAGCACATGCTCCTCGGGCACTGGGGCACGACCCCGGGCCAGAACTTCGTCTACGTGCATTTGAACCGGATCATCAAGAAGTACGACCTCGACATGATCTACGTCTCCGGTCCGGGACACGGCGGCCCGGCCGTGGTCGGCAATACGTACCTCGAAGGGACGTACAGTGAGGTCTACCCGAACATCAGCCAAGACGAGGCCGGGCTTCGGAAGCTCTTTCTCCAGTTCTCCTTTCCTGGAGGCATTCCGAGCCACGCATCACCGGAGTGCCCGGGCTCGATCCACGAAGGTGGTGAGCTGGGCTATTCGCTCAGTCATTCCTTCGGCGCGGTGTTTGACAATCCCGACCTCGTCGTCGCCTGCGTCGTCGGCGACGGTGAAGCGGAGACGGGGCCGCTCGCGACCGCATGGCACTCCAACAAATTTCTGGACCCGGCCACCGACGGCGCTGTGTTGCCGATCCTGCATCTCAACGGTTACAAGATCTCGAACCCGACCATCCTCGCGCGGATCACCCGTGAGGAGCTGGAACAGCTGCTACGGGGCTACGGATGGACGCCGTACTTCGTCGCGGGTCACGCGCCGGCGCTCATGCACGAGGCGATGGCGGCCGCGCTCGACGTCTGCGTGGAGCAGATCAAGAAGATCCAGGAGGACGCTCGCGTCCGCGGCAATGTCGCGCGGCCGCGCTGGCCGATGATCGTCCTCGATTCCCCCAAGGGTTGGACGGGGCCGAAGGTGGTGGACGGCCGGCAGATCGAGGGCACGTTCCGAGCGCATCAGGTTCCGCTCTCCGTCTCGCCCGCGGCGCCGCCGGCGCATCTGAAGCAGCTCGAAGACTGGCTCAGGAGCTATCGGCCCGAGGAGCTGTTCGACGCGAAGGGACGCCTGAACGCCGAGCTGGCCGAGCTCGCCCCCAAGGGAACGCGACGCATGGGCGCCAACCCTCACGCCAATGGAGGCATGCTGCTTCGCGACCTGCGGATGCCGGACTTCCGGGACTACGCCGCGGCGGTCTCGGCACCAGGCGTCCGCGGCATCGGTGACACGCACGTGCTCGGCCCGTTCCTGCGCGATGTGGCGAAGCTGAACGCCGCGGCGCGGAACTTCCGGGTCTTCGGTCCGGACGAGACGCTGTCGAACGGTCTCGAAGCGCTCTTCGAGACGACCCCTCGTCAATGGGACGCCGCGACGTTGCCGAACGACGAATTCCTCGCCCCCGAGGGCCGCGTGATGGAGATGCTGAGCGAGCACCAGTGCGAGGGCTGGCTCGAGGGCTACCTGCTCACCGGTC
>JAYTHX010000500.1:0-53548 GCA_043732195.1 Polyangiaceae bacterium | reverse complement strand
GCGTTTCTTGGTCTTGAGGAGCGCGATCTTGTCCTCGATCGTGCCCTGCGCCACGAGCCGCACCACGGTGACGGCGCGCGCCTGACCCATGCGATGCGCGCGATCGGTCGCCTGATCCTCGACGGCAGAGTTCCACCACGGGTCGCAATGGATCACGGTGTCGGCGGCGGTCAGGTTGAGCCCTGCGCCGCCGGCCTTGAGCGAGACGAGGAAGAGCGGGGCGGCGCCATTCTGGAAGCGGTCGACGATGGCCTCGCGGTCGGAGCTCGCGCCGTCGAGGTACTCATACGCGATCTTCTCGTGGTCGAGATCGGCACGCCACAGCGTGAAGAGATCGACGAACTGCGAGAACACGAGCGCGCGCCGGCCCTCGGCCACGAGCTCGCGCACCAGACCGAGGAACGCGGCGCGCTTCGCGCTCTCCGTCGCGGGGACGCTCGGGTCGACGAGCCGCGGATCGCACGCCATCTGGCGGAGCCGCAGGATGGCGGTGAGCACCGAGAGGCGGCTGCGTGCGAGGCCACGCGTCTCGATCTTCTTCTTCACCGCCTCGCGCAGCGCCAGCGCCAGCGCGTCGTAGAGGCGCTTCTGCCGGAGACCAAAGACGCACGCGAGATCGATCTCGGTCTTCGGGGGCAGGTCGGAGAGCACCTCGGCCTTCGTGCGCCGCAGGACGAACGGACGTACCAGCGCGCGCAGCTCCGCGGCCACTGCACCTCCCGGCTGGTTCGTGATCGGACGCTCGTAGCGGTCCTCGAACGCGCGCAGCTCCCCGAGCATGCCCGGGTTCGCGAAGCTCAGGATCGACCACAGCTCGGCGAGGCGGTTCTGGATGGGCGTACCGGAGAGCGCGAGCCGCAGCTGTGCATCGAGGCGCCGCGCCGCGCGCGAGGTGGCGGCGGTGGGGTTCTTCACGTTCTGCGCCTCGTCGAGGATCGCGCACCGGAAGCGCCGGCGCGCGAGCGTATCGATGTCGCGGCGCAGCACCGCGTAGCTGGTGATCACGAGGTCGGCCTCGGCGATCTCGGCGGGGCCAGCGCGCCGTCCCGGGCCGTGCAGCACCAGCACGCGCAGCTGCGGGACGAAGCGCGCGGCCTCCTTCGCCCAGCCGCCCACCACCGACGTCGGGCACACGACGAGCGAGGGCGCGCCTCCGGCGTCGTCCTTCCAGCGCGCGAGGAGCGCGAGCGTCATCAGCGTCTTGCCGAGGCCCATGTCGTCGGCGAGCACGCCGCCCGCGCCCAGCTCGCGCAGGAACTGGAGCCACGCGAGGCCGCGCAGCTGGTAAGGCCGCAGCGTCGCGTCGAGGCGTGACGGGAGATCGGGATCGGTCCGAACCGCGAGGCTGCGGAGCCGCGCGCGCAGCGTCGTGGTCTGCTCGTCGAGCTCGCCGCCGAAGCGATCGACCCAGCGCTCGACGCGCCCCAGCTGGTGCGCAGCGAGGCGCGCGCTCCCGTCGTCGCCGATCCCCGCCGCCTCGTCGACCAGCGCCGCGACGTCGTCGCCGATGCGCGAGAGCGTGCCATCGGAGAGCGTGACCCATCGCCCACGCTCCGCGAGCACGCGGCGGAGGACGCCCAGCTCCACCTTCAGCGCACCGGCGCGGAACGTCAGCTCGGTGTCGAGCCAGCCCGACGCCTCCGCCACGTGCACCGCCACCGAGAGCGGCGGGCCGATCTTCACGCGCGCGAGCGCGTCGTCCACCAGAACGGCGAAGCGCGGGGCGGTGGACGCGCGAAGCGTCGCCAGCATGCCGCTCCACAGCGCAACGGCGCGCTCCTCGGTGGTTCGCAGGACGCCCTCGTCGTCCTCGTCCGCGGTGAAGCCCGCCTCGCGCACGATCTCGAGGGCGTACTGCTCGGCGCCGACGTCACGATGCGTCGGGCCCTCGCCGCGGGTCGCGACCGGCACCGTCGCCGCGCGGTAGACGGCGTGCAGCTCGCCGCGCACGTCGAGCGGCGTGCCCGTGAGGCGCAGCTCGAACGAGGGCGCCTCGAGCGGCGGCAGGCCGAACACCTCGGGCCCCGGTAACCGCACTCCCAGGGAACGCGCGCCCGTGAGTAGCGCGCGACCGACGCGCTCCCGTGACCGCTCGGTGAGCGGCAGCGAGGGCACGCGCGAGAGGCCCCACGCCACGTCGAGGTCGACCTCCGGCGCGACGGGATGGAAGACCTCGGCGGCCTCCGACCAGAGAAACGGGAACGGCCCCGTGAAGAGCATTGCGGCCTCGGCGTCGGACACCGCGCCGCCGTCGGTCGTGGTCCAGCGCGCGACGAGCCGGCCGTCCCGCGGGTCAACGCGCGGGACCACGAAGTCTTTCATGAAGCGCAGGCGGCTCTTGAAGCTGCGCGTGAAGATCGGCTGCTGCTCCTGGAGCAGATGGAGGAGGAGCGAGGCCTGGGCGCGCGTCGCGACGAGGCAGCTACGGTCCATGTGGCCCGGCGCCGTCAGCTCGATGAGGCGGCGGTGCCAGGGACGGAGGCGCGCATCGGTCACGTCCTTTGCGCGGACCAGCGCGCGCGCCCCGGTCCGGCGATGACGCAGCACGAGCGCGGGACGCTCCTCGCGCGCCGCGAGGCTCGCCGAGCGCACGGGCTCGACGTCGATCTCGAAGTCGTCGTCGAAGGTGCGGGGCGGGATCCAGGCCGCGAGCCGCTCGTCGAGGGTGCGCTCCTCGAAGGCCTCGCGCCGGAGCGCGGGCAGCGTCTCGAGCAGCGCGCCGATCGCCGCTGCGTCCGCGCCGTCCGCGAGCGCGCCGCGCAGCGCAGGATGCACCGCGAGGTCGACCATCACGCGGACGACGTGCTCGCAGACGTAGCTCCGGCCGCGGGAGCACTCGCACGCGATCTCGAGGCCGTCGCTCCGGAGGCGGAGCCGGAGCGCGGTCGGGGCGCCGCTCAGGTCCCCGGCGCGAGGCACGACGTCCCGCGGACCGCGCACCAGCGACGCGGCGAGCCGGCCGGCGGAGTCGACCTGCGGGGGGACCGCATGGTCGCGAGGATCCTGGAGAACGCGGTCGACGTGGTCAGCCCCGAACCGGGCCTCGCAGGAGGGCAGGTCGACAGCGAGCAGCCACGCCGCCTCCGAAGAGGGCATTTCTGGGTCGTCGCACGGAGGGCCGGGGGATGCGAGGAGCGGATCGCGCCGAGACGCGGTGCGTCGCGGATGCGTCTCTTGGCCCTCATGGACTGGCGCGGGGTGGGATCTCGCGCTACCACCCTCCCGTCGGCGGGCTCCAGCGCCCTCCAAGGCACGAGGAAGACCTAAGAATTGGCAACCAGAGGCGGCCCGGGGATGATCAGCGACGGCGACAGCGTGGCGAAGAACGCGTTTCGCGTGGCCTTGCTGAACGCGGAGGACACGCCCTTGCCCGTGAACCGGACCCAGGAGCTGGATCCGAACGACATCCTCGAGGTCCGCGACATGGCCGAGGCCATTGCGCGCGCCGAGCAGATCGTCTCCGCCCCGCGGAGCAGCCGCCCTGCGCCGCCGTCGTCACGCCGCGGCCTCCTCGCCGGCGAGACCGACCTCTTCGAGTCCCTCGGGCGCCGCCCCACCGACGACACGGCAGGTCCGGCGACCCCCGCGCCGTCCGCGAGCGCGATGCAGCTGCTCCGCCCCGAGGCCGTGATCCAGCCGCAGGCACTACGGCTGCGGGCGCTGACGCCCACGCCGGCGGTCCTGGCCGCCACGCCGGTCCACGAGCTCGTGCTCTCCCTCCCGGCGACCGAGGAGGATGCGTACTTCGCGCCGGCGCCGCGCATCCGCTCCCTCGCCGACCAGACGCTCGACGGCTATCGCCCCGAGCCCACGCTCCTGCTGCGGGCGCGCGCCCGGCGCAGCAGCTTCAAGTGGGTGATCGGCGCGATCTTGCTGCCGGTGCTGGTGCTGGCCGCCGTCGCGATCGTCGGCCAGCAGGACACCGCGACCTCGACGACCTCGATCGCCACCGCGACGATGCCTGCCGCGCCACTGCCCGTCACGCCCGTCACGCCCGTCACGCCCGTCACGCCCGCCGTGAAGCCCGTCACGACGTCGCCGGGCGTGCCTGTGTTCGACGTGAACAGCCTCCCGACCGCGAAGAAGCGCTAGCTGGTCGAGGCAGGCAGCGCGATCAGGCGCGAGCCGCGGCCTTGCGCACGATGACCGAGCCGACCGAGTAGCCGGCGCCGAACGAGCAGACCACGCCCACGTCGCCCACGGTCAGGCCCCCGCGGTTCTTGTGGAACGTGATGATCGAGCCGCACGAGCTGGTGTTCGCGTAGTCCTCGAGCACGGAAGGCGCCTCCTCGGGCGACGCGTCACGGCCGAGGACCTTGCGTGAGATCCACTGGTTCATCGTCCCGTTCGCCTGGTGCAGCCACATGCGCCGCACGTCGTTCGGGGAGATGCCGAGGCTGTCGAGGTGCGTCGAGACCAGCTCGGCGACCATCGGCGAGACGTCCTTGAAGACCTTGCGGCCCTGCTGGACGAAGAGCTTGTCGGCCGCGTCGCGGGTGGCGGGCGCGGCGCGGTTGAGGAAGCCGAAGTTGTTGCGGATGTTGTTCGAGTACTTCGTGGCGAGCTTGGTGCCGAGGATCTCGTAGGGCGCGGCGGAGCGGCTGCCCTCGAGCTGCTCGATGACCACGGCGGTGCACGCGTCGCCGAAGATGAAGTGGCTCTCGCGATCGCGGAAGTTCAGATGCCCGGTACAGATCTCGGGGCTGATCACGAGCACACGCTTCACGCTGCCGGCCGCCACCATGTCGCGCGCGACGTTGATGCCGAACGTGGCCGACGAGCAAGCGACGTTCATGTCGAACGCGAAGCCCTTCGTGCCGAGCGCCTCCTGCACCTCCACCGAGACGGCGGGGTACGCGCGCTGGAGGTTCGAGCAGGCGACGATGACGGCGCCGATCTCCTCGGGCTTCACGTTCGCTTGCGCGAGCGCCTCGTGCGCGGCGGCGAGGGCCATCTCGCACTGGATCGAGTGCTCCTCGTTCGTGCGCTCGGGGAGCCGCGGCGCCATGATCGCCGGGTCGAGGATGCCGGCGCGGTCCATCGCGTAACGGCGACGGATGCCCGAGGCGCTGGCGATGAAGTCTGCGGTCGACTTCTCCAGCGCCTTCACCTCGCCCTTCGCGATGAGGTCGGCGTTCCGCCCGTTCTCCGCGTCGACGTAGGTGTTGTAGGACGCCACCAGCTCGTCGTTCGAGATGGCATGAGGAGGAGTGAAGAGGCCGGTTCCGGTGATGGCGATGGCGGTCATGGGTCTTCGGCGGAGGATGTACTTTCGGAGCCGGACGTTGGCAACCGCAGGGTTTTACGTCGCGGTGCGTCAAGAAAAGGGGCCTCGGGTTGAAATAAACGGGGCACGTGCTTTACAGCGGGACCCCCTCCCTGCGTCCTCACCAGCAGAAGCAGACCCTCGCAGACCTCGCAGGAGCCCTCCTATGCATCTTTCCCGCCTTCGCTTGCTCGTCCTCGCCTCCTCCTCGTGCGCCGCCTTCGCGATGGCGTGCGGCGGGATCTCCGATCCCACCAAGGGCGGCTCGAACGATCCCGTCGCCACCGTCTCCGGCGCCCTCACCGGCACCTCCGTCCCCGCGAACGCGCGCGTCGCGCTCGTGTGGCGCACCGCCATCAGCAGCACCGAGAGCGGCGGCTACGCCGTTGGTGACGACGTCGCGGTGGTCAACGGCAAGTTCACGATGAGCCTCGCGGTCCCGGCGTCGGCCTACTTCACCGGGATCGACGGTACCGGCGAGTTCAGCAGCAGCTCCTCGTCCGGCAGCGTCCCCCCTTCGCTCCCCACGGACCGGGTGCCGGAGCCGGCGCCTGCCGGTCCCGGCACCGGCGGCAGCTCGAGCGGCGGCGGCAAGCTCCCCGCGAAGCTCCCCTCCTTCGACACGCGCCTCACCCCGCGTGACAACGTCAGCGGCGGCTTCGTGACCAGCCCGCTCTCTGGCGCGGTCGCCGGGTTCGTCGTCTACGTCGACGCGAACGGCAACGGCAAGCTCGATCTCTCCGGCGCCTATGCGTCGTCGACCGACACGATCCTCGGCGGCAACAAGGAGCTGGTCCTCACCTACCTCAAGGACGGCGGCGCCCTCGACTACGAGAAGCTGCGCGACAGGTCGGGCATCCTCCCGACCGCCGGCTTCAACCTCGCGTGGACCGCGGGCAAGCGCTGGGTCCCGCTCAACGTCGTGCAGCTGAAGCTCGATCCCTCGCAGGGCCTGCCGGGCCCGGTGTGCTCGCTCTCCGGCGCGTACAGCGGCAGCGGCGGCACGGACGGCTTCGATCCCGTCGCCAACCCGCCGCCCCCGGTAGGGCAGCCGAAGGGGGGCGGAAGCGGTGGAAGCAGCGGAAGCAGCACGGACGCGGGGACGCCTGGCAGCGGCGGAAGCAGCGGAACCGGCGGCGGCAGCTACCCGAGCCCCACCGATCCGAACCTGCACTGCTCGCCCGATGGCCGGAGCTTCTCGTACTACGCGCCGACCGATTGCCCCGCGCCGCCGCCGGCGCCGACCGGCCTCTGCGCGAACGGCTGGGGTGACACCGCGGTCGGTTGCGCGCCGAGCCCCGGCTGGGGCGAGGGCCTTGCCCCCGGCGCGACGATTCCCGCCAACTGGCCCTGCCCGGTGGCGCCCGATCATGACGGGGGCCCCGCGCCCGACGCCGGCAAGTAGAACGTGACGACCGACGGAGCCGCTTGGGTCAGTTGCCGCATCGCGGTCTCACCGCAGCCGAGGTGAGCGACGTGTATCAGCGCTACGGTGCGCTGCTCGCGCGTCGCTGCCGGCTCCTTCTGCGCGATCCCGCGCAGGCGGACGATGCCGTACAGGAGCTGATCGCCATCTTGCTTCGTCGGGGTGACGGTCTCCGAGCGGCAGAGTCACCGTACCGGTGGCTCTGTCGCGCAGCCGATCGAACGTGCATCGATCTGCTGCGTCGCGGAAGGCATCTTCGCACCGCGATGGACATCGACGATCTCGACCCCATCGGGGTCGCTCCTGGAATCGACCCCGAGGCCCGATGCGCCGTCGCCGAATCACTCGCCTCGCTCGACGAGGAGCAGCAGTCGCTCGCGATCATGCTCTTCGTCGACGGCCTCACGCAGGGTCAGGCCGCCGAGGAGCTCGGCGTCTCGCGCGTCACCATCAACAAGCGCGCGCAGGAGCTCCGGGCTCGCCTTCGCCTCACGCAGACCCCTGCCGCCACCGTCACCGAGGAGGCCCGAACATCATGACCCACCCGAGCAGCCTCGATCTCGAAGCGTTCGCGTGCGGTGAGGGCCCGCACGCCACCGTCACCGACCACCTCGCGGAGTGTGCCGCGTGCACGGCCTACGTGGAGCGGCTCGGCGGCCTCGTCGCCACGAGCCCCACCGCTGCGGAGGCCGACGCGCTCATCGCCCGCGCTCTCGCGAAGGCGCCGGAGCCGGAGAAGGCCGCGCCGCGCGTGCAGAAGAGCCGGCTGTGGCTCGTGACGACGTCGGTGGTCACCCCGCTCGCGGCCGCCGCGGCCATCGTGCTCCTCCTCCGTTCGGGCGGCGTGAAGCCCGTTCAAGGACGCGGCGGACCGGATGGCACGAGCGCTCTTGCCCATGCCCCGCCGATCTCCCCACCCGATCATATCCAGATGGCTCCCCTCCCCGAGCCCGACACCACGTTCAAGGGCGGCCGGCAGCTCGCGGTGGTGCGCGAACGCTCCGGAGAGCAGGCGCGCTTCGCGTCGTCGGTGGGCGTGCGCCCGGGCGATCGGCTGCGCGTCGAGGTTGCGCTCGACCGCGAGCAGGCCATACTCGCTGCCGTGCTCTCCGATGACGGAACCTACCTCGAGCTGATGCCGTTCGCCGTGCGCGGGCCCGGCACGCACTTCTCGGAGAAGTCTGCGAAGATCGACGGTACGCCCACGTACGGGACCATCGTGATGGGCAGCCCGGAGGCCGTCGCGCGCGCGCGCGCCACCCACCAGCTCGACGGCGTGTCGGCGCTGCGCGTCGAGTGGGAGGGCAAGCCGTGAAGAAGCGCCAGGTGGTGGTGGCCGGGCTCCTCGCGCTCGGCGTGTCGGGCATCGCAAGCACCGCGTTCGCGGAGCCGGTACGCATCCTCGTGTCCGCCGGCAGCAAGGTCGGCCTCGCGGCGGAGCGCCCGCTGAAGTTCGCGGCGACGGACGCGTCGCGCGTCCGCGACGTCGTGGTGAGCCTCGGCGGCGTGAAGGCCGAGAACGCATTCGTGCTCGCCGAGCCGTCGCGCGCGCAGCTGTTTGCCGCGGTCGACAAGGCACGCGTCGAGGCCGTAAAGCACAAGACCGACGAGGTGACGCTGATCTTCTACTTCAGCGGACACGGCGATCACGACGCCATCCACCTCGGTGACGACCGCGTCCTGCTCACCGACCTCTCGACGAAGCTGGCCGAGGTGCCCGCCGGCCTGCGCATCGCCGTGACCGACGCGTGCCGCGCCACCCGCGACAAGGGCTTCACCGCGGACGAACCGTTCGCCATCACCGCGACGAACGTCCCCCAGGCCAGCGGTCAGGTCTGGCTGCACGCCTCGAGCGACGGCGAGGCGGCGCAGGAGTCGGACGAGCTGCAGGGCGCCATCTTCACGCACTCGTGGATCAACGGGCTGCGGGGCGCTGCCGATTCGAATGGCGACTCACGCGTCACGCTCGAGGAGAGCTTCGCGTTCGCGCACTCCCAGACCATGATCCGCTCGGCAAAGAGCAGCGGCGTTCTCCAGAAGCCCGAGGCCGTGGTGAGCCTCCGCGAGGCTTCGCCCGTCGTGCTCACCGAGACCGCGTCGCGCATGGCGACCCTCTCGCTCCCGCAGGGGCGGGACGCGCACTTCCTCGTCTACTCGGCCGGCGCGAAGAGCGTGCTCTCCGAGCTGTGGAGCTCGCCGGATCGCCGCATGGCGCTGCGCATCCCCCCCGGGCGCTACATCGTGCAGCGCCGCATCGGCTCGGTGGGCGGGATGGCCACCATCGCGATCGGCGAGGGCGAGGAGCGCAAGCTCGACGACCGCGAGTTCGCGGCGACGAGCCTCGAGGTCCTCGCGCGCAAGGGCGAGGAGGGCGAGCCGGATCGCGTCGAGGAGGCGCCGCCCGGGGCTCCGCGGAGCCGTAACGAGCTCTTCGCCGGATACGATGCGGGCGCGAACGGCCGCACCGCGTTCGTGCAAGGTCCGCGCGCCGCGTGGTCGTACGCGTGGACGCGCTTGGCGCTCACGCTCGGCGGCGGCGCCGAATTCACCGGGCGAACGCTCTCCGAGAAGGCGGAGCGCCTCGTCTCCGGCTACGGGCGGGGCAACATCGAGTACCGGTTGCCGCTCGGCGCGTTCACGCTGCGCCTCGGCGGCGGCGGGCGGGCAGGCGTGGTCTCGCAGAGCATCGAGCCGACCTCGAGCGCGCCGCCGTCGACGAAGAGCGACACGAAGAGCACGTTCGTGTTCGGCCCGGAGGTCTTCGTCGCCGGCCGTATCGCGCTCGATCCGCGGCAGACGTTCTTCCTGGATCTCGCGGCGACGGCCAACATGCTCTTCCTCCGCCAGGAGTCCGCGCTCACGGGCTTCGCCGCCCTGATGGGCTCCGCCTCGCTCGGCACGCGCTTCTAGTACCCGTACCTCTGCAAGAACGACCCGCGCGAGAGCGTGGGTGATGGCCGCCAGGCCGCACGAGGCGCCGGGAGATGTGTTGCGGCGATCCGACCGCCGCCCGCGAACGTCACTACGCGGTCCAATTTCATAACAGTAGACACGTGTTCACCAAACTGGCGACGTGCTTCCGGAGACGTCACGGCGCGACCTGGCTCGTGGCCGCGGTGATCGGCGGTGCTGCGCGCGCTGGTGGCCGGGCTCCCGCTCGCCCTCTGGCTTCCCTACGCCATCTGCCGCGAGACGCATCACCGCCATCACGCGACGCCCCACCTCACCGACCCCGCGCACGATCCCGAGTCCGCCTTCACCAGCGCCGCCACGTGGGCGACGCTGGGTCGTGCCGGACGCGCCCTTGCCCTCTCGCAGCGCACCGCGCTCGGGCGGCTCGCGCTCGGGCCGTTCGTCGTCGTGCCGCGCTTCCTCCTGGCGGAGGCGCGGGCGCTCCTCGCCGGCACTCCGGACCGGCGGCGCCGCTCTGGAAGTACCTCCTCGCGCTCGTCCATCCTGGAGTCGCGCTCACGCTCCTCGCGGCCTCGCTGGTCGCCGAGGCGCTGCGCGAGGCGGTCGCCGATCCCCGCCTCGAAGGCGCGCGCGGCGCCGTCTGGGTCTCGTTGGTCTGACCACGCACTCCGCAGCGTCGTACGACACGTACGCTCGCCCTCGCCCAGCGCGCCCACGCGATCTTCGGGCCCGAGCCCGTGCAAGGCGCTGCACAGCCGCTGCACTGCGCCATGGCCTCGCCGCCGCCATCCTCCGGAGAATAGGCGAAGCAAGCGCGCTGCACCTCGCGGCACGCGCGCTGCTTCCGCGCACGGCATGACCCGCCCGGCGCGCCCGGCCAGCCCTCGGCCACGCTCGCCGCGGAGGCCGCCTCGCTCGCGATCCGCGGCGCAGACGAAGCCACGGCGATGCGGACGAGCGAGACCCGCGCGAGGCGCGTATCCCCGCGCGATCGCGCAGGCACCATCCTCGCCCGCACGGCCGCCTACGAGTGGGAGACCTCCGATCCTCACGTGCTCGCGGTCGACATCACCGAGGAGGACCGGGCGCGCGGCGGCGCATGAGCCGCGTCCTCGCGCCACGCGCGCGCGGGATGCTTCTACTACGTCAGCGAGCCGCCGGTCCTGGCGTCCGCCGCGCCGTACGGCATCGTCGTAGCGCAGGGCGGCTCGGTAACGATCATGCCGTTCCGCAGCCGCTCGCAGGTCGAGGGCGGCCCGCAGTCTTTGGCCGTGGGAACGCCACCTCGGAGAACGCCCGTGCACGGGACGGCGCCTCCAAGGGATCGGTGCGCGTCGTGGTCAGAGGGCTCAGGGAACGATCTCGACCTGACGACCTTCGATCATCTCGGAGCCGGAGAGCTTCACGACGCGGTCGGTCTCCGAGATCCCCGTCGAAAGCTCGATGGTGGGGCCGGTATCGCGCTCCACGACAACGGTCACGAGGTGGAGCTTCTGGTCGGGACCGACCACCGCCACGCGGAGCCCCTTCGCGTCATTCATCACCGCGGTAGCGGGGATCTCGAACACGCGATGCGGCGACGGGAGGGTCAGCGCCACCGTCGCGTACATGCCCGCGAGCAGCTCGCCCTTGGGATTCGGGACGCGCACCTCGGTGTTCATCGTACGGGAGGTCGGCTCGAGCGAGCCGGCGGAGCGGGCCACCTTGCCCTCGAACACGCGGCCCGGGTACTCGCGGACCGACACCTGGCCCGCGACGTCGCTGCGCACGCTGGTCGCGACGTCCTGGGGGACCTGCACGAACACGCGAACCGTATCGGTCGCCGAGATCTTGAACAGCGGCGTGGTGGGCGACACGAGCGCGCCGCGCTCGATGGTGCGCGAGCTGACCGTCCCCGCGAACGGCGCGGTGATCTGACCCCAGGACTTCATCTGCGAGAGGCGACGCACGTTCGCCTGTTGCGCCTCGATGGCGGCGTGCGCCACCTTCACGTTCGCCTCGTCGACCTGCGACTGCGCCTGCTTCTGATCGAGCTCCTGCTGCGAGGCGACGCCCTGCGGCGCGAGCTTCTTGTAGCGTTCGAGCGTGGTCGTCGAGTAGTCCTTGTTCGCCGTGGCCTGCACGAGGCCGGCCTGCGCCTGGAGCAGCTGCGCGCGCGCCTGATCGAGCTGCTGATCGATCTCCGGCTGATCGATGTCTGCGAGGAGCGCCCCCTCCTTCACCTTGTCACCGATGTCGACGAGCCACTTCTTCACGTACCCGCTCGAGCGCGGATAAACGACGGTCTCCTCGAGCGCCTGCACGCTGCCCGGGAGCGCGAGGCTACGATCGCTCGACTTCACCTTGGGCGTCACCACCTCGACGCGCAGCAGCGCGACCGCACTGCTCTTGGTCGCGGTCGCGAGCTCGTGCTGCGCCGCGCGCTTCGGGAGCCAGGAGAGGAGGAACGCGCCGCCCAGCAGGCCGACCACGACGGCGCCGATGACCAGCGCGCGTCCGGGAGAGAGCCGGCGCGGCTCGGGCAGGGCGAAGCCGAGATCCTCGGCGTGCGCCGGATCGGACTTCGTCTGCGGCGGCGCATCTTCGTGAAGGTCGCGCGGGCTCATATGGACTCCAGCTCGGGATCGTGGATCTTCGGCGGAGTGCGCCGGAGGATGCTGTACATGACGGGGACGAAGAAGAGCGTGGTCATGGTCGCGAGGAGCAGGCCGCCGATGACGGCGCGGCCGAGCGGCGCGTTCTGCTCGCCGCCCTCGCCGATCCCGAGGGACATCGGAAGCATACCGATGATCATCGCGAGCGCCGTCATCAGAACCGGGCGGAGGCGGGTCATGCCGGCGGCAAGCGCGGCCTCGGTGGCGTCACGACCGACCTTTCGCTGATCGTTCGCGAAGGTGACCACGAGGATGCTGTTGGCGGTGGCGACACCAACGCACATGATCGAGCCCATCAGCGCGGGAACGCTGAGCGTTGTGTGCGAGAGGAACAGCATCCAGGCGATGCCGGCGATGGCGCCGGGCAGAGCCATCAGGATGACGAAGGGGTCGAGCCAGGACTGGAAGTTCACGACCATGAGCAGGTAGACGAGCAGCACCGCGAAGATCAGGCCGAAGCCGAGCCCGCGGAAGGACGACTCCATGCTCTCGACCTGACCCTTGATGCGCACCGTCGTGCCACGAGGGAAGCCGGGCTTCAGCTCCTCGACGATCTTGCTCACCGCGCTCGAGACCGACCCGAGGTCGGCGCCGTCGACGTTCGCCTGGACATCGTACGTGCGCGAGGCGTTGTAGTGCGTGACGTTCGCAGGGCCCGTGCCGCGCGAGACCTGCGCGATGTTGGAGAGGAATTGCGGCGCGGCGCCCTCGACCCCGGTGGCGAGCGGGGTGGCCGCGAGGTCCTCGATCGAGCTCAGCTCGTACTGAGGAGTCTGCACCGCGACGAGGTACTGCACGCCGCGCTTCGTATCGAGCCAGTAGCTGGGCGAGACCTGCGAGCTCGAGGAGAGCGAGATGAGGAGGTCGTTCGCGACGTCGCGCTCGGTGAGGCCCTGCTGGCGCGCCATCGTGCGGTTCACGTCGATCTTGATCTGGGGGACGCGCGGCACCTGCGCGAGGTGAACGTCGACGGCGCCGGGCACTCCCGCGACGCGCGCGGCGATCTGCGCGGCCGCGTCGTACGTCGCCTCATCGTTGCCGGGCGCGCCGACCACCTGGACGTCGATAGGCGCGGCGAGGCCGAAGTTGAGCACCTGCGTCGAGATGTCCGGCGCGAGGAAGAAGAAGGTCGTCGCGGGGTACTTCTCGCGGAGGATCGTGCGGAGCTTCCGCACGTACTCGGGCGTGGGCGCGTGATCGTGCTCGAGCGCAATGAGGATGTCACCGTCGGCCGGGGAGATCGACGTGCCCTCGCTGAGCGAGAGGTTGATGCCGCTGTACGGGGTGCCGATGTTGTCGAGCATCGTGGTGATGCTCTCCTCGGGGATCACCGTCTTGATGGTCTTCTCGATGTCGGCGAAGTGCTTCTCGCTCTCCTCGATGCGCGTCCCGGGGGCGCCGCGCACGTGGAGCTTGATCAGCCCGGCGTCGACGCTGGGGAAGAAGTCGCGGCCGATGAGCGGCAAGAGCGCGCCGACCGACGCGACGACGAACACCAGGAAGCCGACCGCGAACACGCCGCGATGGCGCAGCGAGAGCGCGAGGAAGCCGCCGTACCAGGTGCGCAGACGATCGAAGCGAGTGTTGAAGCCGGCGAAGATCTTCGCGAAGACCCCGCGCGGCGCGCGCACGCCGTGCTCCTGGGCGTGCGCCTCGGACTCCCCGCGCAGGAGAAAGTGCACCATCGTCGGCACGAGCGTGCGCGACAGGAAGTACGACATCATCATCGCGAACACGACCGCGAGCGCGAGCGGCACGAACAGCGACTTCGCCGCGCCGGTGATGAACGCCACGGGCACGAACACGATGCAGATGCAGAGCGTCGAGACGAAGGCGGGGGTCGCGATCTCCTGCGCGCCGTCGATGATGGCCCGCACGAATGGCTTTCGCTGCGCCATGTTGCGGTGGATGTTCTCGATCGAGACCGTGGCGTCGTCGACCAGGATGCCGACGGCCAGCGCCAGCCCTCCGAGCGTCATGACGTTCAGGCTCTCGCCCATCGCGCCGAGCACGATGATGGACACGAGAATGGAGAGCGGGATGGAGACCACGACGATGAGCGTGCTCCGCCAGCTCCCCAGGAAGAGCAGGATCATGATGCCGGTGAGAGCGGCGGCGATCAACGCCTCCTTCACCACGCCGTCGACCGCGGCGCGCACGAAGAGCGACTGATCGAACAGCAGCGAGACCTTCAGCTCCTTGGGGAGCTTCGCCAGCGTGGCCGGCAGGCCCTCGCGGATGTTCTTGACGATGTCGAGGGTGCTGACGTTGCCGTTCTTCAGCACCGACATGAGCACGGAGCGCTTGCCTCCGACGTGCACCATGTTCGTCTGCGGCGAGTATCCGTCGCGCACGTTCCCGATGTCGCGAACGAAGATCGTGGTCCCGTTGGTGGTGCGGATGGGCAGGTCGCCGATGTCCGCGATGGCCTCCGGGCTGCTGTTCAGCATGACCGGGTACTCGTTGTTTCCCATCTTCGTCGTGCCGGTGGGCAGGATGACGTTCTGGGTCGAGATCGCGGCGTTGACGTCGCGCGGGGAGAGACCGAAGCCGTAGAGGCGCGCTGGGTCGATGTCGACCATGATCTGGCGCTGCTTACCGCCGTACGGCCAAGGCACCTGCGTGCCCTGGATGACCGCCATGTCGGCGCGCACGAAGTTCGTGCCGTAGTCGAACAGCTGCTGCTCGCTCAGCGAGTCGCTCTCGAGGGCGACCTGGAGGATCGGAACGTTCGAGGCGCTGTAACGGATGATGAACGGCGGGGTCGCACCGGGGGGCATCTGCTTGAGGACCGACTGCGAGACCGCGGTCACCTGCGCGGTGGCGGCCTCGATGTGCGCGCCGGGCTGGAAGTAGATCTTCACCACCGCGATGCCGGTGAGTGACTGGCTCTCGACGTGCTCGATGTCGTTGACCGTCGTGGTCAGGATGCGCTCGTAGTTGGTGACGATGCGCTTCTCCATCTCCTCGGGAGACAGCCCGGTGTAGTTCCAGACGACCGAGATGACCGGGATGTCGATGTCCGGGAAGATGTCCGTGGGCATCCGCACGATCGACAGCGCGCCCATGATCGCGATGAGCATCGCCATCACGACGAACGTGTAGGGGCGCTTCAGCGCGATTCGTACGAGCCACATGGAGGTTGGTTTCTGATGCCGCCCCCTTCAATGACGTCGCGACGGTGATGCGTCTACGGCGAAGTCCGGTAACCTCTGATACCCTGTAGGTATCAGCGATGGAGCTCCGGCATCTCCGCTACTTCGTCGCCGTCGCGGAAGAACGGCATTTCGGACGTGCCGCGGCACGCCTCCGCATTGCGCAGCCGCCCTTGAGCCGCCAGATCCAGGCCCTCGAACGAGAGCTCGGATTCGTTCTCTTCGAGCGCAACCGGCGCCAGGTGGAGCTGACGCCCGCGGGCACGACCCTCCTCGAGCACGCGCGCGGGATCTTCGACGCCGTCGATCTCGCCGTCCACGAGGCGAAGCGCGCGAGCCAGGGCGAGAGCGGCCGCATCGTCGTCGCCTACCCGTCGACGTTCGCGTACAGCGGCCTGCCCGAGCTGGTGCGCGCCTTCCGCGCCAAGTTCGCGGTCGTGGAGCTCGTGCTGCGCGAGCTCTCGCCGCAGGACCAGCTCGATGCCATCCGTGATCACCGCGTCGACGTCGGCTTCGTTCGCGCGCCGGTCGACGAGCCGGGCCTCACGACCGAGCTCGTACGGAGCGAACCGCTCGTCGCCGCGCTCCCCTCCGGGCATCCCCTCGCCGGCCGGAAGTCGATGGCGCTCGCGCTCCTCGCAAAGGAGCCGTTCGTCCTCTTCTCGCGCGCGCGAGGCCCGGCGTACTTCGACCACCTCGTCGGCCTGTGCCGCGAGGCGGGCTTCACGCCGCGCATCGTGCAGGAGGCGCCGCAGCTCGACATCGTGAGCCTCGTCGCCGCCGGCCTCGGCGTCTCGATCGTGCCCTCGTCGATCCGGAAGTTCCGGAGGTCGGGCATCGTGCTGCGGCCGATCGTCGGCGGACCACGCACCGAGCTACTGGTGGTGTGGTCCGCACAGAATCGATCGGCCGTGCTGCGCGAGTTCCTCGACGTAGTACGGCGTCAGCGCAAGGCCGGACGGTGAGCGAGGATCACTCCTCGTCTTCGTCTTCTTCCTCGTCGTCGTCGTCGTCGTCGTCGTCGTCATCGTCGTCGTCGTCGTCGTCGTCCTTCTCCTCGTCGTCATCGTCGTCGCCGTCCTCGGTCTCGCGATCGTCGAAGGGATCCTGGAGCGCCTCGGCGAGCGCCTCCTGCTTCGAGCCGCCATCCGGCGCTTCGAACGTGCCCTCCATCATCTCGATCCCCGCAGACTTCGCGGTGCCGGCGTTGAACACTGCGCCGTTCTCGGAGGCCGGGAAGTACCAGAGCTCGTAGACGGCTTTGTCCTTCCCTTCCTTGTTCACGGCCCAGAGCTCGACGTACTGGTCGTCGGCTTCTTCGTCCTGCTCCTCGGCCAGACTCTTGAAGTAATCGCTCGGCTTCTTGAAGTCGCCGTCGAACTCCTTCTTCGCCGCGGTAAGGAACTGGTCGCGACGCACACCTGTGAGGGCGTCGATCGCCGCGCTGCCCTTGGGCGACGCAACGAGAGTGAACTGGTAGCTCATGACGGCGGACTAAACCCTGGTGGCGCGTCGCTTGCAAGATCAGTTCGAAGGTGTGACACCTGCGGCAGTCGGGCGCGTTGCGCAGAAGGGGCAGGGCGGTAGAGTGAGGATTTGGAATCGGGGCCAGCTCTGCGCGTGACTTCGGCGTCGAGCCCCGCCGTGTCGATCGTGCCTTTCGTGATGGACGGCCATCGCTTCGGCCTGCTCGCTCGCGACGTACGCGAGGTGCTCCGCGCGGCGACGCCGTCACCGCTCCCGCGCGCGCCGGCGATCGTCCTGGGCCTGCTGAACGTGCGGGGTGAGCTCGTCCCCGTGATCGACGTGCGCTCACGCTTCGGGCTCCGGCCGCGCGCGCTCGCGCACACCGATCATCTCGTGGTCGCCACCGCCGGCACACGGAGCGTCGCCTTCGCGGTCGAGGCCGCCGACGTGCTCGTCGAGGTCGCGGCCGACGCCATCGAGGTCGCGCGCGCGCACGGTGAGCATGTCGCAGGGGTCGTGAAGCTCGCCGACGGCGCGCTCGTCGTCTACGACCTCGCGACGTTCCTCTCGCAGACCGAAGCGGATCAGCTCGACGCGGCGCTGGGCGACGGCGGACCGTGATGGCCGACCCCTACGCCATTCTCGTCGGCCGGATCGAGGAGAGCTCGGGCCTTCATTTCCCGGCGGCGCGCCTTCCCCAGCTCGTGGCGGCGACCGGGCGCGCGATGCGCGTCGCGGGCGCGACCGACCTCGACGACTACGTGCTCAGCCTGACGTGCGGACGCCTGCCGATCGCCGATCTCATCGAGGAGTTGGTGGTCGGCGAGACGTACTTCTTCCGCGAGCCGGCGCAGTTCGCGTACCTGCGCACGGTCGTGCTCCCCGAGATCGCCGCGCGCAAGCCTGCGCCCCTGCCGATCCGCCTGTGGAGCGCCGCGTGCGCGTCGGGCGAAGAGGCCTTTTCGCTCGCCATCCTCCTCGAGGAGATCGGCCTCGCCGCGCGCGGTCGGGTCGTGGGCACGGATCTCTCGCGCGAGCACCTGCGCAAGGCCGCGCAGGCGGTCTACGGTGTCTGGTCGCTGCGCGGCTCCGATGCGTTTCGCGCGCGCCGCTATCTGACCGGAAGCGCGAACGTGCTCACGCTCGAGCCGGCGATCCAGAAGCGCGTCAGGTTCGAACAGCTCAACCTCGCGCGCGACATCTATCCCGCAGCCGACCGCGGCATCGGCGACTTCGATCTCGTCCTCTGCCGCAACGTGCTCATCTACTTCGACGCCGCGACCATCGCGCACGTCGCGCGACGCCTCTACGACTCGCTCGCCGAGGGCGGATGGCTGGTCCTCGGGTCGTCGGATCCGCCGCTCGCCGAGCACGCGCCGTTCGCGAAGGTGCTGACCGAGGGCGGCGTGTTCTACCGCCGTCAGGCGGAAGCGGACGATCGGCCGGAAGCTCCGCTTCCTTCCTTGCTCACGCCGCGCGTGCCACGCCGGCGAGCGCCGCGCGCGCTCACGCCCGCGCCGCAGGTTCGCGAGGCGTCCCCCTCTCCGACGCTCGCGGCGGAGGCGACGTCGCTCGCGCACCACGACACGCGGGACCTCCTGCGCGCGGAGGAGGAGGCACGCGCCGCGCTCCGCGCCGATCCACTGCTTCCCGCGGCGCATCATCGGTTCGCCCTCGTCGCGATGGAGCTCGGTCACGACGCCGAGGCGGCAGAGGCGCTGCGGCGCGCGCTCTACCTCGATCGCGACCAGGTGATGTCGCACCTCGCGCTCGGCATGCTGAAGCAGCGCGCCGGTGATGCACGAGGCGCGCGGCGCGCGTTCCGCACCGTTCGGCGGCTCTGCGATGCAATGCCCAAGGCCGATCTGGTGCCGCTGGCCGAGGGCGCATGCGCGGCCCACATCGCGGCCGTCGCGGTCACGCAGGACGCGGGGCTCCCGCCCGCGAGCAGCAAGCGCCATGGTTGACGACGACGACGTCGACGGACGACGCATCATGGACGAACGCGCGCGCCTTCTGGCTCGCCCGCTGGTCCTCGCCCACGAGACGCGGGCGGACGCGATCGAGCTCGCGTGCTTCTCGGTGGGAGGCGAGGATCTCGCGATCGAGACCCGCTTCGTGATCAAGGTCGCGCCGCTGCCGCCGCTCGAGCCGATCCCTTGGTCCCCGCCGCTCTACCTCGGCGTCGTCAACTACCAGGGCGTGGTGCTGCCGGTGGTCGCGCTCCGGCGCATGCTCGCGACTGCGCCGAAGGAGTCCACGCCGGAGAAGATGCTGGTGCTCGGCACCGGGCTGCCCGAGCTCGCCATCGCCGTCGATGCCGCCGAGGGGGTCGTCCTCGCGAGCGCGGGCGCGATCGCGGCAGCGACCGCCCTACCCGCGGAAGATCCACTCGTGAGGGGCATTCTCGGAGGGCGGCGCGTCGTTCTTCGCGGAGACGCACTGCTCTCGGATTCACGACTGTTCTCGGCCGGAGATAGCCATGCGACTGACGATCGGTAACCGCATCACCATGGGCTTCGGGCTAGCCATCGTGCTCCTGCTCGCTCTCGCGTTCGCTTCCTACCGGAGCACGAAGAGCTTTGAGGACATGTCGGACCTGCGCCAGCGCTCCCACGAGGTGCTGCTGAAGCTCGAGGAGGTGCGCATCCTCCTCCTCAACGCCGAGACCGGCCAGCGCGGCTACCTCCTCGTGGGCGAGGACAGCTACCTCGAGCCTTACCGCAGCGCGACGCGCCAGGTGGATCAGACCATGCGCGATCTTCGCGCCCTCACCGCCGACAACCCGACCACGCAGGCGCGGCTCGGCCGCCTCGACCCGGTCGTCCGCGCGAAGCTCGACGAGCTCGCGGAGACCGTCGCGCTCCGACGCGAGAAGGGCTTCGAGGCCGCGCTGAAGGTCGTCGCGACCGATCGCGGCAAGAAGTACATGGATGAGATCCGGCAGATCCTCGGCGAGATCAGCAGCGACGAGGAGGTGCTGCTCAAGCAGCGCAAGCAGAAGATGATCGAAGGCGCGGAGGCGCTGATCTCCACGCTCACGGTGGGAAGCGCGCTGGCGGTGTTGCTCGTGGTGGTAGGGAGCGTGCTCGTCGGCCGCAGCATCACGCAGCCCCTCGCGAACCTGACGGACGGCGCCGAGAAGATCGGCTCCGGGCAGCTCGGCCATCGGATCGCGCTCCGCGGTGACGACGAGGCCACCGACCTCGCCGTCGCCTTCAACCGCATGGCCGAGCGGAGACAGAAGGCCGATGCCCAGATCGCCGCGTCCGCCGCCGAGCGTGAGCGCGTGCTCGAGGCGGTGACCGAGACGGTGCAGAAGCTCGGCGCCGCTTCGCAGGAGCTCCTCGCCGGCGCGACGCAGCAGGCCTCGGGCATGCAGCAGCAGACCGCGGCGGTCACCGAGACGGTCACCGTCGTCGACGAGGTCGCGCACACGTCGAGCCAGGCCGCGGACCGCGCCAAGGCGGTCGCCGAGTCGGCGCGCCGCTCCGAGGAGGTCGGGCGCATCGGGCGCAAGGCGGTGGAAGAGGTGGTGGGCGTGATCAACACCGCGAGCGCCCAGGCGAGCTCGGTGGCCGGCAACATCACGTCGCTTGCCGAGAAGACGCAGGCCATCGGGGAGATCGTCGCGCTCATCACCGACATCGCCGAGCAGACGAACCTGCTCGCGCTGAACGCCGCGATCGAGGCCTCGCGCGCCGGCGAGCACGGGCGCGGCTTCTCGGTCGTCGCCTCGGAGGTGAAGATGCTCGCCGACGAGTCGAAGAAGGCCACGCAGCGCGTGCGCCAGATCCTCGGCGACATCCAGAAGACCGCGAACACCGCGGTGCTCTCCACGGAGGAGGGCACGCGCAGCATGATGCTCGCGACGAGGTCGGCGGCGAGCGCCGGCGAGGCCATCCAGGCGCTCGACATGGCGGTCGCCGAGGTGGCGGAGGCCGCGGCGCAGATCTCCGCGTCCGCTGGTCAGCAGGCCACCGGGCTCACGCAGATCCACCAGGCGATGCGCGACATCAGCCAGGTGAGCACGCAGAACCTCGCCGCGACGCACCAGGCGCAGCGCGCCGCGATCGACCTCACTGCGCTCGGCGAGAAGCTGAAATCGATGCTCAACACCTGACGATGGACCGAGAGAAGCTCGCAGCCGAGCTCCTCGCCACGTTCGTGGAGGAGCTCGAGGTCCATGTCGCGGCACTGAACCGCGACATGCTCGCGCTCGAACGCGCGGAGAGCGACGGCGGCGACGCCGCCGAGCTGCTGCACTCTCTCTTCCGTACGACGCACACCATCAAGGGCTCCTCACGCGCCGCAGGCGCGACGGGCATCGAGCAGGCGAGTCATCGTATCGAGGACGTCCTCACGCTCCTGCGCGAGCAGAAGCTGCCGCTCTCTCCTCACCTCTTCGAGCTGCTCTTCTCCGTGACCGACGCCATCGCCGACGTCGGCGAGCGCCTGCGCCGGGGCGACGACCCGGTCGCGGGTCCCCTCGAGGGGGTGGTCGCCAAGCTCTCCGAGCTCGCCGGGGCAGGTGCGGCCAGTGACGGCTCGCTCATTTCGTCAGCGCCCGCGAGCTCGGCGATGGCCGCGCAGATGACGACCGCCGTGCGCATCGGCACCGAGAAGCTCGACGACCTCGTTGCCAGTATCGGCGAGCTATCGGTCCTGCACGCGCGGCTCGCGGAGCGCCAGGATGAGCTGGAGCTCCTGCGCACGCTCGCGCGGGACGCCGATCCCGACGGTCGCCTGGCGCGCGTCGCGGACCGGCTGCTCTCCGCGTTCACCGATGATCGTCGCAAGCTGGGCACCGCCGTCGCCGCGCTCGATGCCGACATCAAGCGCGTGCGCATGGTTCCCTTCTCCGAAGGCTGCTCCGCCCTGGAGCGCGTGATCCGGGATCTCGCGGCGGCCGGCGGAAAGCAGGTCGATCTCGTGATCGGCGGCGCTGAGGTGGAGCTCGATCGTGCGGTCCTCGAAGGGCTCCGCGATCCCCTCCTGCACCTCGTCCGCAACGCGGTCGATCATGCGATCGAGCTACCCCAGCAGCGCAGCGCGTCCGGCAAACCGCCGCGCGGCCGGATCGTCGTCACGGCGGAGCTGCGGGGCGCGGCGATGGCCGTCACCGTGGAGGACGACGGGCGCGGCATCGACCTCGAGGCGGTGCGGGCGCAGCTACGGCGCCGCAAGCTGCCCGAGCCCGCACGTATCGAGGATCTGGCGCGCAGCATCTTCACGCCCGGCTTCTCCACCGCCCGGCTCATCACGGACGTCTCGGGCCGCGGCGTCGGCCTCGACGTCGTGAAGAAGCGCGTCGAGACCATGCGCGGCACCATCGACCTCTCGTTTCGCGCCGGCGTGGGCACGCGCATCTCGCTCGTCGTGCCGCTCACGCTCACCACCATCCGCGGTCTGCTCGTGCGCGCCGGCGGCCAGACGTTCGTCATCCCCGGCACGTCGGTGCGCGAGCTCCTGCGTACCCCGATCGAGCGCGCGCAATCGCTGAGCGGCGTGGAGACGCTCGTCGTGCGCGGCGAGGCCATTCCGTTCGTCTCGCTCGCGAGCGCGGTCGGGCGCCCCGGCACGCCGGTGCTCACCGGCGGCAAGGTGTCGGTGGTGGTCGTGACCGCCGAGGGCTGCGACGTCGCGCTCGTGGTCGACGAGCTCCTCGACGAACGCGAGGTGGTAGTCAAGAGCCTCGGCCCGCGGCTCCGCTTCGCGCGCTACGTTTCGGGCGCGACCGTCCTCCCGAGCGGGCGGCTCGCGCTGATCCTCGCGATGGGTGACGTGATCGCCCGTGCGCGCACCAACGACGCACCGACCAGCCTGCGATCGCTCGGGCGGACCGAGCAGAGCGCGCGGCGGGCGCGGGTCCTCCTGGTCGACGACTCCGTCACGACGCGCGCGCTCGAGCGCAGCATCCTCGAGGCGGGCGGCTACACGGTCGTCGTCGCGTTCGACGGCGCGGAGGGCTGGCGCATCCTGCAGGAGGAGCCCATCGATGTCGTGGTATCGGACGTGGAGATGCCACGCATGGACGGCTTCACCTTGACCGAGACCATCCGCGGCACGCCGCGCTTCCGGGATCTTCCGGTGGTGCTCGTCACCGGTCGCGCGAGCCCCGCCGATCGCGCGCGCGGCCTCGACGTGGGCGCGAACGCCTACCTCGTGAAGAGCGACTTCGATCAACAACATCTCCTCGAGACACTCGCCCAGCTCCTATGACGAACCCTTCCGGTCTCATTCGCGTCCTCGTCGCCGAGGACTCTCCCACCGCCCGGGCGCTCCTCGTGCGGATGCTCTCGTCCGCGAGCGGTCTCGAGGTCATCGGCGAGGCCACGAACGGCATCGACGCCGTCGAGATGACCAAGCGGCTGAGGCCCGACATCGTCACGATGGACATCCAGATGCCAGGCCTCGACGGGTTCGAGGCCACCACCCGGATCATGACCGAGTGCCCGACGCCCATCGTGATCATCTCGAGCCTCGACGTGAAGAGCGTGGAGTTCTCCATGGAGGCCTTGCGCGCGGGCGCGCTCGCGGTGCTGCCGAAGCCCGTGGGCCCGACCGCGGCGGACTTCGGCCAGGTGAGTCGCTACCTCGCGGCGACGGTCCGCTCGATGTCGCAGGTGAAGCTCGTGCGGCGCTGGCCGGCGAACGCGCCGTACAAGGCGAACCCGGCGGCGGTGGGAGGGATCACGAGCGCGACAGGCACGAGCGCGGGCGTGACGCTCAAGGCTGCCGGAACCCCGGCGCTGAAGGTCATCGCCATCGCCGCCTCCACGGGCGGCCCCGCCGCGCTCCACAAGCTTTTCGCCGCGCTGCCCGCGGACTTCCCCGTCCCCATTCTCTTCGTGCAGCACATCGCGCTCGGCTTCGCGGACGGCTTCGCGAGCTGGCTCGATGGCAGCTCGAAGCTGCGCGTCAAGGTCGCGCGCGCAGGCGAGCCGATCCGCAAGGGCAACGCCTATCTCGCGCCCGATGATCAGCATCTCGGGATCTCCGAGCGCTCGACGGTCGTGCTCTCGGGGGCGCCGCCGGTCGGAAGCTTCCGACCGTCCGGAAGCTTCCTGTTCGACTCGGTCGCGACCGTCGTCGGCCCGGCAGCGGTCGGCGTCATCCTGACCGGGATGGGCAGCGACGGCGTCGAGGGCCTCCGCGCGCTGCGGGCGGCCGGCGGCCTCGTGATCGCGCAGGACGAGGCGAGCTGCGAGATCTTCGGCATGCCCGGGGCGGCGGTCGCCGCGGGCGTTGCCGACCAGGTCCTCCCGCTCGACGCGATCGCGGGGCAGCTGCAACGGATCGCAGCGACGCGAGGATCCGCGTAGAGCGGCCGCCGCGCGGTAGAGTGGTTGATGCAGAATGGCTGACTTGCCCGATACACGCGCGCCCGAGCTGAAGGATGCGCTCGCGAAGGCGCGGGAGCTCCTCTCCGGCGCCCGGATCGATCTCGCCGATCGTGGCACGGCGCTGGCCGTCGTCGAGGAGATCGATCGCGCGCTGCTGGCGGTCGGTGCGCCCCGACGCACCGGCGCCTTGGTGACCCCGCTTCCGAACGCGCTCGAGCAAGCACGCGAGGCGCGCGCCGACGCCGAGGCCTCGCAGCGGCGCCTCGAGTTCCTGTTCGCGGCGACGAGCACCCTGCTCGAGAGCCCGCTCGATGCCGTCGCGCGACTCGAGAAGCTCACGTCGCTGGTCGTGCCGGACCTCGCCGACTGGTGCCTCTGCGACCTCGTGCTCGCCGACGGGATCTCGGCACGGCGCATCGCGGTCCGCACGTGGAACCCCGACAAGCACCAAGAAGCCCAGGCACTGGGGCGGGAGTACGCGCTCGACAGCACGGCGCGCTTCGGGATCGCGCGCGCGCTCACCGCGGGCAGCGTCGAGGTCGGGCTCGAAGGTCTGCCTCCAGCCCGGACCGCCGAGACGCCCGAGGAGCTGGCGTTCCAGGCGCTCCTCACGCAGATCCGCGCCACCTCCTACATGATCGTCCCGCTCGTCGCGCAGGGGCGCGTGCTCGCGGCGCTGACGTTCGTCTTCGCCGAATCGAACCGCCGCTACGGTGCCGCGGACGTCGCCCTCGCCGAGGATCTGGCGAAGCGCGCCGCGCTCGCGGTCGACAACGCGACGCTCTTCGGCCGCCTCGAGCACGCCGTCCGCGCCCGCGACGAGATGGTGGGTGTGGTCTCGCACGATCTCCGCAATCCGCTCTCGTCGATCCAGATGAGCGCGACGCTCCTCGACCAGGACCTCGCCGACCAGCCCGGGAGAGCGAAGATCGCCATCATCCTCCGCTCGGTCGCGCGCATGGAGCGGCTCGTCCGCGATCTCCTCGACCTCACCACGCTCGAGGCGGGCAGCCTCTCGCTCGACCTTACACGGCTGAGCGTGGCCGATGCGCTCACCGAGGCGGTCGAGCTGGTCGCTTCGCTCGCGGCCGCCAAGCGCGTCAGCGTCTCGGCGAGCGCGCTTGCCGACGACCTCACCCTGCTCGCCGACCGCGACCGCCTGATGCAGGTCTTCTCGAACCTTCTCGGCAACGCGACCAAGTTCACCCCCAGCGGCGGAGCCATCACCCTCTCCGCGAGCGCCCGGCCCGGCGCCTGCTACTTCCAGGTGAGCGACACCGGGCCGGGCATCGCGCCCGACCTCCTGGCCTTCGTCTTCGATCGCTTCCGGCAGGGCCGCGACCTCCAGCGCGAAGGCGCAGGCCTCGGCCTCGCGATCGCGAAGGGCATCGTGGAGGCGCACGGCGGGACGATCTCCGTCGAAAGCGTCCCGGGCGCCGGAGCGACCTTCGCGTTCACCATCCCTCTGGCGGGCTAGCCTGGCGGCGGGTCGGGGGCGTAGTCCCCCGAAGCTCAGCAGCATCCTATGCCGCAGCGCGATCGTCGCGTAGCCTGCGCCTCAAGACACGGCCCTTCGGGCGGTTGTCATTCCGAGAAGGATATTTCCAAATGAAGATTGCTCACTCTCTGCTCGTCGCGGCTGTCACTGGTGTTCTCGTCGGCTGCGGTGGCGAGGCCGCCAAGCCTGGCGCGACGGACCCCTCGTCGGCCGCCCCCGCCACGCCCTCGACGCCCTCCACGCCGGCCACGCCGGACGTGAAGGCGCCCGCGACCCCCGCGGTCACGGCGCCCGCGACCCCCGCGGTCCCCGGCACGTCGGCCACGCCGGCCGCGCCCGCTGCCAAGCATGCTTGCAAGGGCAAGAACGACTGCAAGGGCCAGGGCGGCTGCAAGACCGACAAGAACTCCTGCAAGGGCCAGAACACCTGCAAGGGCAACGGCGGCTGCAAGACCACCTGAGCTTCCGCTCAGGCTCGGGCCGTGGAGGCGTCTCGACGTCTCCACGGCGCGGTCTTTCTTTTCCCGAGGCCGAAACGCGGCCCCCCTCTCGCGCGTAACGGGCAGTACCTTGAATCGTTTCTCGCTTCCGAACCTCGGTATCGGCCTGGGGCTGAGAACTGTGCACTATGCACACATTCTCGAGCACGCCCCCGCCGTCGACTGGTTCGAGATCCTCAGCGAGAATTACATGCAGACGAAAGGCAGGCCGCTGCACTTCCTCGATCGCGTGGCCGAGCGCTACCCTATCGCCATGCACGGCGTGTCGCTGTCGATCGGCAACACCGACCCTCTCGACCGCGCCTACCTCGCGGAGCTGAAGGCGCTCCGCGATCGAACGAAGGCGCGCTGGGTCTCCGATCACCTCTGCTGGACGGGCGTCGCGGGCAAGAACACGCACGACCTCCTGCCCCTGCCCTACACCGAGGAGTCGCTGCGCCACGTCGCGGCGCGCGTCCGCCAGGTGCAGGACATCCTCGAGTCGCCCCTCGCGCTCGAGAACCCGTCGACCTACGTCGAGCACGTTGGCAACACGATGACCGAGTGGGAGTTCCTCGCGCGCCTCACCGAGGAGGCAGACTGCGGGCTCTTGCTCGACGTCAACAACATCTACGTCTCGTCGTTCAACCACGGCTTCGACGCGCAGGACTACCTGGCCGCCATGCCGTTCGACCGCGTGGTGCAGCTGCACGTGAGCGGTCACACGAACCACGGCACGCACATCGTCGATACGCACATCGGGCCGGTCATCGATCCGGTCTGGGAGCTGCTCGGCCAGGCCTACCGCCAGACCGGCGCGAGCATCCTGCTCGAGTGGGACGCGGAGATTCCGAGCTTCGAGGAGACCCACGCCGACGCGCTGCGGGCGAAGCATTTCCTCGTGAAGGCGCCGTCGTGAGCACGCCGCCGGCGCGCACGCTGCGCGAAACCCAGGTGTGGATGGTGGGCGCGATCACCGACGCCGAGGCCGATGCGCCGGGTCACGACCTCGAGCGCTTCATCACGCCGGGCCCTCGGATGACCGCGAGCGAGCGCTTCGAGATCTATCGCTCGGGCTACCACGCCCGCCTCGTGGAGTGCCTGCTCGACGACTACCCGGTCCTCGCGGCGATGCTCGGCGACGCGCAGGTTGGCCTGCTGTGCCGCGCCTACGTCGAACGCCACCCCTCGACGTCGCCGAACCTCAATGGGTTCGGGCGCCACATGGCGGCGCTGTGCCGCGAGGTTCGGCTCGAGGGGGAAGGGGCCGAAGGCTTCGATGCCGTGCGCGTCTTCGCGTCCGAGCTGGCCACGCTCGAGTGGGCGCTCGTCGAGGTGCTGCACGCGGAGTGTCCGCCGCCGCTCGACGTCGCCGCCCTGCAGTTGGTGCCGCCCGACGCCTGGGCGCGGGCGCGCTTCATCAAGAGCGAGGCGCTGCGGCTCTTCCGCTTCGAGTACCCGGTGAACGCGGTGTTCATCGCGAACCGCATCGAGGAGATCCTCCCCGCGATTCCCGAGCGAGCGCCGAACGCGGTCGCGGTCTACCGCAAGGACATGCAGCTGTGGCGCATGGACCTGACGCCCGCGATGCTGGGCATTCTCGAGCCGCTCGTGCAGGGCCAGAGCCTCGGCGAGGCGCTCGCCGCCGTCGAGCAGAGCGTCACCGACCCCGAGGTGCTCGCGCAGACCGGCGCGAGCCTCATGGTGTGGTTTCGCGAGTGGGTGGACGCCGGGTTCTTCACCCGCATCGCGATCGACGACGCCTGATCAGCGGCCGGCACCAGCACCGGCGGTCGCGGCGAGGTAGGCAACGGTGATCTCGGTCTGATCGAGGACGCCGAGCACCTTGCCATCCTCGTCGACCACGAGCAGCTCGCGCATCGCGTGCGCGATCATCAGCTCGAGCGCGTTGTGGAGATCATCGGACTCGCGGATCGAGATCGGCGCCCCCATCATGTCGTCGGCGAGCGCCACGTGCATGACGTCAGGGTCGCCGGCGGTGGTCCGGAGGATCTCCGCGGTGATCACCCCGACCAGCTCGCCGTGGTCCCCGAGCACCGGGAACGAGTCCTGGAAGTCGGCGTTCGCGACCACGCGGATCACCTCCGAAGCCGACGTGTTCCGCAGGAACGTCGCCAGGGGGCGGTCCTGGATCATGATCGCGTCGACGCGGATGCCCCTCAGGAAGTCGAGGATGAGATCGTCGCGGTGGGCGGGCGAGTCGCGCTTCGTCTGCACCTGCGCGTGGTAGAGCGTCTTGTTGCGCAGCGCGAGGTAGGCGATGCCCTCGGCGAGCATCAGCGGCACGAGCAGGTCGTAGCTGCCCGCCAGCTCGCACGTCATGACGAGCGAGCCGATCGGCACGTGCGCGAGCCCCCCGTAGAAGGTGCCCATTCCCACGAGAGCGAAGGCGCCAGGGTCGATCCGCGGATCGTCGAGGAGGAGCTGCGCAGCGCGCCCGAAGGCCCCGCCGAAGATGCCGCCCATCACCATCGAGGGACCGAAGTCACCGGCGCTGCCGCCCGACCCGACCGTGAGCGACGTGGCGAGCAGCTTCACCAGCCCGAGCGCGACCAGCACCTCCACCCCGCGCCAGCCGCTGGGGAACCACTCCGCGCCGGTGATCGCGACCTGGGCCGCACCGTAGCCGCCACCGAGGATGCCGAGCCCCTGCCCGTTGCCCATGCGCGTGCCGAGGTAATAGATGAGCGGCGTCGCGAGCACGCCGAGCAGAAGGCCGCCGATCCCGGGCTTCACCCACGCCGGCACGCGCAGGTGCTCGGCGATCTCGCGCACCGACCCGATGGTACGCACGAACAGCGCCGCCATCCCGCTCACGAGCAGCGCCATCAGCGCGTAGAGCGGCAGGTGCATGGGCACGAACGGGTACTTCGGCGCGTGCGCGAAGAGCGTGTTCTCTCCGAAGAACGAGATGAAGACGGAGTACGACATGACGCTCGCGAGGACCGACGGAACCAGCGCGTCCGACTCGAAGTCGTCGCGGTGCAGCACCTCGACGGCCAGGAGCGCGGCGCCGAGCGGAGTCCGGAACACCGCCGCCATGCCGGCCGCGGTGCCCGCCACGAGAAGGATGCGGCGCTCGCGATCGGTGACGCGCAGGTAGCGGCCGACCAGCGAGCCGATCGAGCCGCCGATCTGCATCGTGGGCCCTTCGCGTCCGCCCGAGCCGCCGAAGCCGAGCGTCGCGATCGAAGCGAGCATCTTCACGATCGGCACGCGCCGCCGGACCGTGCCGCCCTTGTTGTGAAACGCGTCGATGATCGCGTCCGAGCCACCGCCGCGCGTCTCGGGCGCGAGGATCGAGATCGCGCCGCCGATCAGGGCACCGACCGCCGGGAGGATCCACAGCAGCCACGGCCGGAAGGGCGTCCGGCCTCCGCCGAGCTCGATGCCCTCGCCCGCGGCGCGTAGCGGCAGGTAGCCCGCGAGGCGTTGCAGGACGAAGTGCTGCGTGATGTCGAGGCCGTACACGAACAGCAGGCTGACGACGCCGACCGTCGCGCCGACCGCCGCCGCATGGAGGAGCACGCGACCGAGCAGCTGCAGGGAGGGCGGAGTGTTCCCCGTGAACCCGTCCTCGATGAGGCTCGCCAGCCGGCGCAACGCAGGCTTCGGCAGCGTCGAGGGACGCCCTTCCGAGCTCGGCGGCGCGGGTTCTCGAGCCATCGCCCTACGATACGCGCTTCGCGAGCCTGGCGAGCGTCCGCGGATCGCGAATGCGACGGCGCAGGCCGGCCAGCGTCCGGTGGAGGTCCTGGTGGCCGATGGGGCGCTCGCCCGTGAGGAAGGAATCGCCCGTGGCGATCTTCTCCACGTTCAGGAGCACCCGCACCACGGACGCCGGCCTCGGCCCGACGGCAGAGCACCGCGGCGATCTCCTCGCCGATGGAGTCGCGGAAGAAGAGAAACATCGAGAGATGGACGCTGTGCCGTGCAGACGCGAGGTCCTCGAGAAGCGCAGGCAGGATCGCCCCGATCGACGTCGCGACGCTCGGCGCGTTCACCCCCGACAAGGAGACCTCGGAGCGCGGGCTGGTCTTCGGCCCCGACGGCCTCGACGAGGTCTTCGCCTTTCCGCTGCACGCGGAGGCGGCCCGCCGCTTCTTCACCGCCCGGAGCATCAGCGGCGCGCACGCGTATGAGCTGGCCTGATTCGCAGGAGCGTCGTACTAGACTGACCCCGTGACGAAGGCGCTCTCCCTCGAGCTGCTCGACAACCGATACCCGTCGCTGCACGGCCTGCGCGTGCTGGCGATCGTGAGCGTGGTGCAGTTCCACATCACCTGGATCTTCGCGGGCGAGCAGGGCATCCGCATCGATCACGACTTCACGGTGTCGTCGCTCACCGTGTTCTTCGGCATGGATCTGTTCTTCATGCTGAGCGGGTTCCTGATCGGCTCGATCCTCCTGCGCTCGCTCCAGAAGACAGGGACTCAGAGCCTGAAGCGATTCTACATCCGCCGCGTGGCGCGGACGTTTCCCTCGTACTACGTCGTGCTCACCTACCTCGCGCTCACGACCGCGCTGACGGCGACGCAGATCCGGCACCTGCCCTGGGAGTACCTCTACGGCACGAACTTCATGTCCCTGATGCGCTCGGACGTGGTCATGTTCTGGGGCTGGTCCTTGGCGCTCGAGGAGCAGTTTTATCTGACAGTGCCGATCCTCTTCTTCTTCATGCACCGCCTGCGCAGCGATCGCGCGCAGCTCGCGCTGCTGGTCGCGGTGTGGCTCCTCGCGCTCGTCATCCGGCTGTACATCTTCGTGCACCGGGCCCCCTGGCATGATCTGCAGCTCTACGAGGCGCTCTACTTCCGGCCGCACACGCGCTTCGACACGCTGGTGGCGGGCATCATCCTGGCCTTCGTGCACAACCGCTGGGGCGACCGGGTGACGGCCTGGCTGAAGGCGCCGTTCCACCGCGCGCTCCTCGGCCTGATGTCCCTCGCGTGCTTGTGGATCCTGGTGCAGCCGTGGATGTTCGGCGGGCAGCACGTGCAGCTCGTGCATGTGTTCGCGTGGGGCTCGATCACGAGCGTGATGTACTTCGGGTGGCTGCTGCTGTTGATCCACGGCGACACCGAGGGTTGGATCCATCGCGCGCTGTCGCTGCCGATCTTCCGGAAGATCGCGACGCTGGGTTATGGCGTGTACCTGGTGCACATCCCGTTGTGCGACGAGGTCATCGTCCCGACGGCGCGGCTGCTGCAGAACCGGCACTGGCCGATGGTGTTCGTGTGGCCGCTGGCGCTGGCGGGCTTGATGGGGTCGTCGCTGGCACTGGCGTACGTGATGCACGTGGTGATCGAGAAGCCTGCGCTGAGGGTGAGAGAACGCCTCGCCGGGTAGGTAGGCCCCCGCTGGATGCACCGCAGCGCCCCCTACGGGTCGTAGCGCTCGCCGAAGTCCACCGAGGGAAGCTCGATCTCTCGCGTCGACTCGAACATGTCGCTCAGCCACACCAGCGTCTCCGGATCCTCGTCGAACACGAACCTCGCCGAGCGCGGGCCCAGCGGGCCGACCTCCAGGATCGTCACGCGCAGACCCGGCACCCTGATCTCGTCGCCCACGTGGAGCGGCGCGTCGACGCTCCGGTACAGATTGCGCTCCCCGATCGGGTAGAGGCCCCGCCCCTGCGTCGCCACCAGCTCCAGCGTGTACGCGTCGCGCCGCAGCGCGAGCACGTGGCCCGCTTGCGTCAGCACCTGGTAGCGCGCAGGCGTGACGCCGCGGCGATCGAGCGCGAACGGCGCGAAGAAGACGCCGGCCATCCCTCGCAGCACGCCGATCTTCGCCTGCCGCGGGTCGCCGACGCGCGAGCGCACCCACGCCACGCGCGCGTCGAAGTCCGTCGCGTCGGCGCGGTGCAGCTCCGCTGCCAGGAACGACGTGCCCGGGCCATGCACGAGGTGCACGAAGCCGAGACCGAGCGCCGCCAGCGACGCGAGCGACGCCGCGCGCCCCCGCGAAACGTTCAATTCGCCCGCGCGCGGGAACCACGCGCGATCGAGGAGCACCGCCACCATCGCCGAGACCCCGAGCATGCTCACGCCCAGCAGACGCCGTGCCGGCACCACGGCGAGCGTCGGGATCAGCGCGAGCAGCGAACCGACGAAGAGCCACGTCAGCGCCTTCCGTTGCGGGGGCTCGAGCGCTGCGAACGCGCGACGAATCGGCACCACCAGCCCGGCCGCGCACGCGAGCACCACGGCCACCAGCAGCCAGCGCGAGAGTCCGAGGCGCCACGGCTCCGAGTCGATGGTCAGCCAGCCGGTGCCGAGCAGCGCGATGAAGCGCCACGGCGCGTTGAGCAGGAACGCGCCCGGCTCTCGCAGGGGGTCCTGATAGAACCCCGACGCCGCCGTGCCGTAGCCGAGCGCCCCGCGCACCGTCAGGTACGCGAGCGCAGGCAGGAGGAACGGCAGCCAGCCCGTCACGCGCCGCGCGGGCGCTTCACGACAGCCGACGTCCATCGCCACCACGTAGCCGCCGAAGCAGAGCGCGTACTCCCCGCCGCCCAGCAGCGCGAGCGCGAACAGTGCGCCCGCGAAGAGGCCGTCGCGCGGGAGGCGCTCGTCTCGCCATCGCGCCTGCCGCACGAGCGCCAGCGCACCGAACAGGAGGCACACCAGGGTCTCGCGATTCGCTACCCACGCGAGCGGCAATGCGTGGCACGGCGCGAGCGCGAAGATCGCCGTCGCGAAGAGCGCCGCACGCGCGGAGAGGAGCCGCGTGAAGAGCGCGCGGGCCGCGAGCACCGCCGCGAGCCACCATGCGAGGGAGTGCAGATGCATCGGCAGCGCCGCATGCACGAGCACGCGATGATCGAACCAGAGCAGCGCGCTCGAGAGCGGACGGAAGAAGCGGATGGTCAGCTGCGGATCGCTCCACCACGGCAGCAGCCCGCGCTGGGTGAGCGCGGCGCGATCGCCGTCGTCGACGAACGCGTAGAGATCGAACGCGCTGCGCATGGCGGGGAACGTGCCTTCCACCATCGCGCCCTGGAGGTGATCGTCGAGAAACAGCGGCGTGCGCAGCGCCGGGGAGAAGAGCAGGGCGCCGCCGAGCAGCACCAGCAGCAGCGCCAGGAACGAACCCCGCCGTTTCTTTCGCGTCTCGGAAGTGTCAGAGGCGCCGATGTAGGACGCAACATTCCCCGGCAAATCGTGGGTTTCTGTGGGGGGTAGATCGCGGTCGGTCATCGAGAAAGGCTCTGTAGGGCGATCTGGACCTGTTTTCTGTCGGCCTTCGCTTAGAGTCCGCCGTGTGAAGTCCCCAACCTTCTCAAAGTCCGCGTTCGCCGTCACCGCAATCCTCGTGGCCACCGCCTGTGCAAACAGCGCGGACGTGCCCGACGACTCGGCACCGGCCACCACGGACACGGCGCCGACCACCACCGTCCCGCCGGCCACCAAGCCGCCGACGACGCCGGTCGAGAAGAAGTGCGCACCGTCCTGCAAGGCGGATGCGGATTGCCAGAACAGCTGCCCTGCCCTCCCGGGCGGCATCCAGTGCTGCGATACGAAGGCGGGCGCCTGCTTCGGCTCGAAGACCTCGGCCTGCCCGGCGCCCAAGACGACGCCGGTCGATCCGCCGCCCGCGTACTGACCGCCGCCGCCGGCTCCGTTTTTCTGTAGGCTCGGCCTTCTACCCTTGGAGGCGTCCCATGACGGAGAAGTACCGGCTCGTCACGCGTAGCGATTTTGATGGGCTGGTCTGCGCCATGCTCCTCAAGGAGCTCGGCATGATGGACGACATCCTGTTCGTCCATCCAAAGGACATGCAGGACGGCAAGGTGCCCGTCACGGATCGGGACATCACGACGAACATCCCGTACGTCCCGGGCGTCTACCTCGCGTTCGACCACCACGCCAGCGAGGTGGAGCGCATCAAGGAGCGTCCCGCGAACCACATCATCGACCCCAAGGCGATGAGCGCGGCGCGCGTGGTCTACGACCACTTCGGCGGCAAGGCGAAGTTCCCGCGCATCAGCGACGTGATGATGGCCGAGGTCGACAAGGCCGACGCCGCGCAGTTCACGCGCCAGGAGATCCTCGATCCCAAGGGTTGGGTCCTCCTCAACTATCTGATGGATCCGCGTACGGGTCTCGGGCGGTTCCGCGAGTTCCGCATCTCGAACTACCAGCTCATGATGAGCCTCATCGATGCCTGCCTCACCATGAGCATCGAGGATGTCCTCAAGCTGCCCGACGTGAAGGAGCGCCTCGACCTCTACACGAAGCACCACGCCGAAGCGCAGGACCAGATCCTCTGTTGCTCGACGGTCTACGACAACGTGGTCGTCCTCGATCTCCAGAAGCAGGAGGTCATCCACCCGACCAACCGCTTCATGATCTATGCGCTGTTCCCCAAGTGCAACGTGTCGATCCACGCGATGTGGGGCCTCAAGAAGCAGAACACCGTGCTCGCCACCGGCAAGTCGATCCTCGACCGCGGTTCGAAGACGAACGTGGGCGAGCTGATGCTCCGCTACGGCGGCGGCGGGCACGAGGCGGCGGGCACGTGCCAGATCGACAACGACAAGGCGCCCGAGGTTCTCAAGGAGATCATCGCGAAGCTGAACGCCGACGGCTGATCAGCGCATGACCAGCCGCTCGAACGCCTTGCGCATCGAGAGCGGAATGGTCGCGGGCTTCATCTCCCGATCGACGAACACGTGCACGAAGTAGCCGGCGGCGCAGAGCTCCTCACCGCCGCGCCGGAAAATGCCGACGCCGTAGCGCACGCTCGAGGAGCCCAGCTTTTCGACGCGTAGCCCGGCGTCGATGTCTTCGGGGAACGCCATCGTCCGCAGGAAGCGGCACTTCGACTCCACGCACAGCCCGACGACGGGGCTCTTCTTAGGGTCGAGGCCCGCCTCGGAGATGAGCCAGCGGTTGATGACCGTGTCGAAGTACGAGTAGTAGACGACGTTGTTGAGGTGACCGTAGACGTCGTTGTCCATCCACCGCGTCGGGATGTGCGCGAAGTGTCCGAAGTCGCGGCGGCTGTCCTGGGGAACGGCGGGCTTGTCGCTCTTCTCGCTCATGGCTCTCAGGTCTCCGACTTCATGGTCATGGCGCCGCGGAAGAGCGCAGCGAGCTCGGGCTCCGCGACGGGAATCGGCGCGTTGTCGAGGAGGCGCTTCTGCACGATCGTCCCGCGCACCAACGCGTCGACGTCCGCCTCAGCGTACCCGATGGCGCCGAGGCCGTGGGGGATGCCGGTCGCTCGCATGAGGCGCTCGAGGACCGCCCCGAGGATCTCTCCGGCGTCGGCGGTCCCGGCATCGCGCGTGTCGGCGCCGAGCAGCCGTGCGCCCTCGAGATGGCGCTCCGCGCACGCGTGCGCGGTGGCGCGGAAGACGCTCGGAGCATTGAGCACCACCGAGACGCCGTGGGGAACCATCGGCGCGGCCGCGGGATAGCCGGACATGCGGAAGTCCCGCACCAAACCCGCCACCGCGTACGCCATGCCGTGCGGCAGGTGCACGCCGGCGTTGCCGAACGCGATGCCCGCGAGGGACGCAGCCCACGAGAGCTGCTCGCGCGCCTCGACGTCCGACGCGTCACGCACCGCGCGTTCGAGATAGAGGCCGGCGAGCCGGAGCGCCTCGAGGCTACCGAGGTCGCTCCACGGATTCGCGCCCTGGCTCATCGGGCGCGCCGACGGTCGAGCGGGCTTCGCGCGCGCGCCGAAGGGACGCGCGGTGTACGATTCGAGCGCGTGGCAGAGCACGTCGAAGCCGCTGGCAGCCACGACGCTCGCGGGCAGCGTCGCGGTGCACGACGGATCGACGATCGCGAGCGATGGCCGGAGGCGACGCGACGCGATACCGGTCTTCGCCTCGAGCGCGAGAACATCGCAGACCGCGATGCCGGTGGTCTCGCTGCCGGTGCCGCACGTCGTCGGGCAGGCGATGTGCGGAGGCAGCGGGCCGGGCACGGGCTCCCCGGCGCCGACGGGCTTGTTCACGTAGGTCAGGAAGTCGGCCGGGTACGTGGCGTACAGGATCGCCGCCTTGCAGGTGTCGATCACCGACCCGCCGCCGACCGAGACGTACGCGTCGAAGCGGCCGGTCTTCGCGAACTCCGCGCCGGCGAGGAAGGAGACGTCGGTGGGCTCCACTGCGACGCCATCGTAGACGGCGACGTCGAAGCCTGCCGCCTCGAGCGAGGCCTTCACGATGGCGACGTGCTCGAGCGCGCCGACCCAGCGATCGGTGAACAGCGCGATGCGCTTGGCCGAAGCGGCCGCGCCGCGCACGTGGTCACCGACCTCCGCGAGCGCCCCGCGGCCAAAGACGACGTGAGAAGCATCGATCGAGAACGCGCCATCGCCACCCGCCACGAGCCCATGGGCACACGCCATCCCGAGACGGTTTCACGCTCCGTTGGGCGATACAACCCGCAGACACGATGAGACCCGACGCCGCGTTCGCGGGTCGGGTCTTCGTCTCGTGGCCGGGAGGCTCGAGGTGCGCGGCTACTCGTTCGCCTTCTGGCGCGCCTCGCCCTTCAGCTCCTTGGCCTTGCCTTCGACCTGCATCTGCTCGTTGTCGAGCACGGCGCCCGCGCGGTTCTTCACGGCGCCGACGACCTTTTCGACCGCCCCCTTGACGCGCTCGCCAGCCTTCGCAGCCTCCTGCTTGGCCTGTCCCTGCAGCTCCTTGGCCTTGCCTTCCGCTTCCATCTGCTCGTTGCCGATGACGGAACCGATGGTCTTTTTGATCTTGCCGCCGATCTCCTCGGCCGCGCCCTCGCCACGATTTGTTGCGTTACCCATGATGTTTCTCCGTTGTTGTCGGTGTTGCGGAAAGACGTCGCAAACGTCGTGCCGCGTCATGAAATGCGAAAATCTCGATCGAAGGCAGCCGCCAGCTCGCGCTCGCGCGGTGACGAACGGCACGAGCGTGACAAAACGCTCCGGAACATCCGCTCACGCTTTGGTGTCGGTCCCGGCATGGCCGCGCGAACGATGCTCTTCGGGTTCCTGGCGGGCAGTCTTGCGCTGTTCGTCTTCGCCGCACCGGCTCAGGCGGGCTCGTCCGCGAGTGACTGCGTGAGCATCGACAGCGCGGCGCTGAGCACGGGGCTCTCGTTCGACGTCAGGAACGGCTGCGCGAAGCGACTTTCGTGCGCACTGACGGCGAAGCAGGAAGCGAAGTTCGTGGTCGGCGCGTCCGACACGCACCAGCTCACGGGCTCCTCTGCGACGTGCAAGGACAGCTGGAAAATCGACGACGTGGCGTGGGAGTGCAAGTAGCTCGCCCGGTTGCGGCCGCCGCGACATGTTGATGAACGCCGCAGTGCTCGCCGTCACGACGGTGCTCGCGATGAAGTCGGGCCGATCTGCCCGCTGGAAGGTGCTCGCGCAGCTGCTCCCGTGAGCGCCGTCAGCGGAGAAGCTCGCCGAAGCGCTCACCGATCATCAAGGTCGGCAGGTTGGTGTTCGAGCTCGTGATGGTCGGCATGAGGGACGCGTCGGCGACGACGAGACCCTCCACGCCCCGCACGCGCCCGTGCTGGTCGGTGGCCGCGAGAGGGTCGCTCTCGGGCCCCATGGGGACCGTGCCGCACGGGTGGTAGCCGGAGCCCGTGATCTGCTCGAGCGCGCCGACGAAGTCGTCCTTCTCATCGAACGGCCGGCGCTTCGGGTAGACGGGTTTCGCCAGTGCCATGATCGCCTTCGTTCGCGAGAGGCGCCCGATCCAGCGGAGCGCCTCGCGCATCGCGGCGCGATCCTGATCGTGCCCGAGCAGGTTCGTACGCAGGAGTGGCCGATCGGCAGCGCGAGCGGAGGTGAAGCGGATCGTTCCCTCGGCCTTCGACTTCCCCACCACCGCCGCGATGGTCACACCGGCGATCGGGAAGTGCGGAACCGGCACGAACGACCCGGCCTGGACCTGCATGTCGTTCGGGCCGAGGCCCCCCGTCGAGCCGTAGCGACACACCGTCTGGATGAGCGGGTGGTCGACGCGCGCCATGCCGGCGCGATGCGGCAAGAAGAAGATCGCGACGCCCGGGTGGTCGAGGAGGCGCACCCCCACGCCCGGCACGTCGCTCACGAGCTCGACGCCGAGCCGCTCGACCTCGCCCTTCGGTCCGACCCCCGAGCGCAGCAGGATGCCGGGCGTGGCGATCGCGCCGGCGGAGAGCACGATGCGGTCAGCGAGCAGCACGCTCACGCGCCCGTGGCGCTCGATCTCGAGCCCCTGGACCCTGCGATCGCGCACGATCACCCGCCGTACCAGCGTATCGGGACGGATGGTGAGATTCGGGCGCGCGCGCACCGCGCGCCCGAGGTAGGCGCGCGCGGCGCTGATGCGCTGCCCGTCGATCTTGTTCATCGCGTGCGGTCCGATCCCCGTGGTGGTGGGGTCATTCGTATCGGCGCTGCGCGGGAAGCCGAGCTCGAGGCAGGCCTCGACGAACGCGGCCTGCCACGGCACGAGCTCCTCGGGCGGATGGCGGCGGATCGGGATCGGCCCGGTCTGCCCGTGCCACTCGTTGTCGACGTCGAGATCGTGCTCGAGCCGCTTGAACGCAGGGAGGCAGCGCTCCCACGACCAGTCCGGCAGACCGAGCGCGGCCCACTCGTCGTAGTCGTAGGGCATCCCGCGCAGCGCGATGCACGTGTTCACCGCGGAGGAGCCGCCGACGACGCGCCCGCGCGGATAGCCCATCGGCAGCGCGCTCCACCAGCGATGCGCGGTGGCGCGGTAGTCGTAGCCCCAGTCATGCGAGTGCAGCGAGTTCTGGCGGCCGTCGCGCAGCGGCGCGGGCAGGACCTCGGCGTTCTCGGCGGCGTCCGGGAAATCGGGCCCCGCCTCCACGAGGATGACCTCGTGGCGATCGTCCTCGGTGAGGCGCGAGGCGATCACCGACCCGGCGGACCCCGCTCCGACGACGATCGTGCGCATCGCGGAGGACTCTACTTCATTCAGCGCGCGTGGAAGAGAGGACCGAGACGGCGGAGCTTCTCTTCCGCGTCTTCGTGCTGCTCCTCGAGCGCGGCCACGACGCGCGCCCGGACGTCGTGGTCATCGACGACGCGCACCAGCGCCCGCTCCTCCTCGCCGTGGCGGCGCCGCAGCAAGCGGGCCGCGGCCATGCGCGCATCGACCGGCGCGCCGTCGTCGCCGAGCGTCTCCCAGAGGACGTCCTTGCTCAGCGCATCGCCGCGGTAGGCGTGGGACTCCGAAGGGAGGGCGTCGAGGCGCGCGAGCCAGGCAGCGGCGCGCTCGTGGCCGCGCCCGAGATTCGCGACGCGGATGGGCCCGGCCCGGGCCGAGGCCTCGGCCTCTTCGCACGCTTCCGCGCGCTCCTCCTCCTCGCTGCGCACGGCGTCGACCTCGGCGCGCTCCGCATGCGCGCGGTGGAGCGCCACGTGCGCGTCCCAGATGCCTTGGCCCACGGCGAGGGCGCCGCCGGGCGCGAAGCGGCGCGTCGCGAGGATGACGAGCGACAACCACGCCGCGGCGACGCCCCCGATGCCGAAGATCGCCTTGCCCGAGATCCCCACGACGGGATCGAATCCGCGCGTGGCCAAGAAGTAGAGCGGCCCGCAGGCCACCGCGAAGATCGCGACGAGCAGCTGGAGGGTCCGCGGCCAGCGTACCGGCGGGCGGAGGTCGAGCGCGCCGAACGGGGTCATCGGCACGTTCAGCGCGGTGGCGATCCGCTGCGCCTCGTCCGCATGCTCGACCTCGAGGAACACCACCGAGGTGCCGCGCGCGACGGCGACGCTCCGTCCGCGCCTGGCGACCGCGATCCGCAGGGCCGTCACCTCCCCCGCCTGGACGGTGAGATCACCGGCGCGCACCACGCCCGGCTCGCAGGTCACGACCCTGGTCCGCCCGCGGCTGTGCCACGCGAGCCACGGTCCGATCCCGCCGACCGAGATGAGCAGCGCGACGGCGCCGTACACGCCGACATCCGGCGGCCGGAAGAGCGACGCGCCAAGGAGATCGTCGAGGACGACCGCGGCGAGCCCCAGCGCCGACGCGGCGGTCGCCGCGAGCGCGAGGCGCGACTCGTCCCTCTTCCTGACGACGCGCGCGATCACGATGAGAAGCGTAACGCACGGCGGCGCGATCGCGTTCCCGGGGCCAAGCTACTTCGTGACGACGCGCAGCCCGCGCGTGACGAGCGGCTGGATGCTGTCGAGATTCCCGATCGCGCAGCCCTCGACGTAGAGGAACTTGAGCTTCTCGAGCCCCTTCAGCGGGCTCACATCAATCACGTTCGTGCGCTTGATGCTCAGCTTCTCGAGCTTCTTCATCTTCGCGAGCGGCGCGAGATCGGAGACCTGCGTGTCGTCGAGCTGGAGCTCGGTGAGGTTCACGAGCGCAGCGAGGGGCGCGACGTCGCGCACGTGGGTGCGACCGAGATCGACGCGATCGAGCAACACGAGCTTCTCGAGCGGCTTGAGGTCCTCGACCTCGTTGATGGAGGCGCGCAGCGACTCGAGGCTCGTGAGGTTCGCGATGGGCTTGAGATCGCGGAGCTTGCCCGGCCCGAGATAGAGGTGATGAAGCCCGGTGAGCTTGGGGATGATGCAGGCATCGAGCTCGTCGAGCGACTGCTTCTTCGTGAGGTTGATCGACTTCACGGTCGAGAGGTCGCTCATGCGCAGCGCGTCCTTCGGGCGTCCCAGCTTCAGGCGCAGCTCGGCCTCGAGATCCTTGTCGGTCACCTCGAGATCGGGACCGGTCGGGCAGAGCACCTCCTTCTTCGGAGCCTCGGGCGCGGCCGATGCCGATGCGGCCGCTGCGGTCGCGCTCGGGAGGGGCGCGGCCGCCTCGGGCGCGGTCTTCGCGAGGATCTCGGCCTTCTTCTTGTCCTCGTCGCAGCCGGCAATCAGGACGACGCCCAGTAGAGCCATCAGCATGCCGAGAGCGATCCGCTTCATGGCGCGCAGGATACGGTATGATGCGGCGATGCGCGTGCGGAAGTGCCCCTGCGGTCATACCCGGAGCCACCCGGAGGTCCAGCAGGAGCCCGAGTACACGCTCTGGGGCTGGATCCAGCTGAGCATGCTGGGGATCACGCCGCTGCCCGACCGCATCGTCTTCCGCTGCATCCGCTGCAAGAAGAGCCTCGGCGTATCGCGCGATCCGGCGCTCCTCCGCCGCCGCGGCGTGCTGACGGACACGCCCGATCCTCCGGCCTGACTTGTGAGCAGCGCCGCGCCCGTGCGAGCATGGCGCGCTCATGACCCAGCGCAGCATCGAAGCGGAGATCGGGCTGTGCCTGCTCTTCGCCGCCGTCGACGGAGAGATCTCGGAGCAGGAGCTCGGCGCGCTCTCCGATCGGGTGGGCGTGCTCCTCGGCGAGGACTTCGATGCCATGCGGCTCCCCGCGCTCGTCGAGGGTGAGATGGGCACCATCGAGGAGCTCGGCGTCGACTCCTACGTCGCGCGCCTGCCGGATCGCATCGCCCCCGACCGCCGCTTCGAGGCGGTGCGCGCGGCGTGCGTCGTGGCCTGCGCCGACGGGCTGGCGCCGGAAGAGGAAGAGGTCGTCCGTCAGGTCTGCGCGATCCTCGCCCTCGACGCCGACGCCATGATCGAGCGCGTCGGCGCCCGCAACGACACGATCGCCGTCGCCGGTGACGCCCACGACGACGAGCCCAACGAGACCTCCGCGCTGATCATGGAGCGGCTCGTGGAGCGCGGCTGGGTGGACCCGATGCAGGCCATGCGCGACGCCGGTATCTCGGTGAGCGGCTTCGGCGCGATCGCGCTCCAGTACGAGAGCCCGACCGAGCACCTCCTGCGCCTCGAGCACCACACCTGCGACGGATCGATCCACCTCCACGTCACCGACGAGGAGGAGAGCGGCATGGACCTCGTGATCACGCCCGACGGCAAGGAGAGCGAGCTGCTGACCGCGATCCTCGCGCTCCAGGACGAGGTCACCCTCGACAACCTCGACGGGCAGCTCGCAAAGCTGCTGCGGATCGCGCGGGTGTCGGTGCTGCGCGGCGAGGATCTCGTCGAGCTCGAGCGTCCGTCGTGACGGCGCCCGGCTGCGTGACCATCGACGACTTCGAGGAGGCGCGCGCGAAGACGGCGGGCTTCGTCGCGTCCCGTCACGATGCCTCGTTCCCTGGAAGGATCTGCGCGCGCTCGCCGCTGCCACTGGTGGTCAAGGGCATCGTCCGCGGGAACGACGCGCGGGCGGCGCTCGACCGCGGCGCGCAGGCGCCTGGGTCTCGAACCACGGCGGTCGCCAGCTCGATCTCGCGCCCTCCACCTGCGAGGGCTCGCCTCCGGCGCCATGCAGCTCGCGGGGTGCGCGGACGCTGCGGCCATCCCCGCGGACCTCGTTCGCCCGGCACGCGCCTCATTGTTGCGCAGGTAGAACAATCCGTTCCCCACTGCAGAGCTATTCGGGAGCAACCCCCGGGGTGATCGTCTCATCGGTCAGAAAACCAGGGCGGGAACCAGGAGACGACAATGACTCAGACGACCAGCACGACCGGGGCCACGACCACCGCGAAGAGCACGACGTGGAACATCGACGCGTCGCACACCAACGCGACGTTCAGCGTGCGCCACCTCATGATCTCGAACGTTCGCGGCGAGTTCCAGAAGATCAGCGGCAGCGTCACGTACGACCCCGCGAAGCCGGAGGCGACAAAGGCCGAGGCCACCCTCGAGGTCGCGTCGATCAGCACGCGCGACGCGAACCGCGACACCCACCTCAAGAGCGGAGACTTCTTCGACGTCGAGAAGTTCCCCTTCATCACGTTCTCGGGCACGTCCTTCCGCAGGGGCGACAAGGGCAACGAGCTCGTCGGCAAGCTCACCATCAAGGACGTGACGCGCGACGTCGTCCTCCAGCTCGACGGCCCGACGCCGGTGCAAAAGGACCCCTGGGGCAACAATCGCCTCGGCGCTTCGGCCTCGACGAAGATCAAGCGATCCGACTACGGGATCATCTGGAACACCACCCTCGAGACCGGCGGCGTCGTCGTCGGCGACGAGATCACCATTCAGCTCGACGTCGAGCTCGTACAGGCAAAGTGAACACCATGAACATCACGATCCGCGCAGCATTTCTCGGTCTCGCCCTCACCTCGCTCGCCGCCGTCGGCTGTGAGGACCCCTCGAAAGGCAAGAGCAAGGCGACGACCGGCGAGGCCGTCAGCACCAGCAGCCAGTCGGCCGTCGCCACCGGCGCCACCGCGAAGTACACGTTCGACCAGAGCGCTTCGAAGGTCTCTTGGACTGGCTCGAAGGTGACCGGCAAGCACGAAGGCGGCTTCAGCAGGTTCACGGGCAACGTCGATCTCGTCGACGGCGCGCCGGAGAAGAGCAAGGTCAACGTCGACATCGACGCGAGCTCGCTCACCACCGACAGCGAGAAGCTGGTTGGCCACCTCAAGTCGCCCGACTTCTTCGACACCGCGAAGTTCCCGAAGGCGACGTTCGCCTCCACGGAGATCAAGAAGGGCGGCGAGAAGGGCGCGACGCACACCGTGACCGGCAACCTCACGCTCAAGGGCGTGACGAAGTCCGTGACGTTCCCCGCGAACATCACCGTCGCCGGTGACACCGCGTCGGTCGACGCCGAGTTCTCGATCAACCGCCAGGACTTCGGCCTGACGTACGCCGGCAAGGCCGACGACTTGATCCGCAACGACGTCGTCATCAAGCTCGCGATCAAGGCGAAGAAGTCCTGATCCGCGGCTGACGACCGGGGCCGTGTCCGCGATGGACTCGCGGACATGACCCGCCGCGACATCGCGACCGCCGCTGGCGTGGCCGTGGGCCTGCTGGTGGCGAGCGTCGCCTGGTCTCTCCAGCGCCCTCCCGGGCACGCCAGGCCCGACCCCGCGACGGCGGACGGCGGACGGCGACATCGATGCGATGCGCTGCGCGCTGCGCGCCGTGAACGCAAAGCTCGCCGAGTCGCTCGCCGAGGCGGACCGCACCATCGCCGCGCTGCGCGAGCAGGGCCTCGGCGGCGAGCCCACCGCGGAGGACTGGGAGCGCATGGCTCAGGTCGGCGCGGTGCGGGCGCGCGTCCCGTGCATGCGCGACAAGCTGTGACCGCATGGGTCTCAAAGCATGCTCGGACGCGATCCTCGCCGCCGCGAAGCGCACCGAACCCGAGAGGACGCGCAAGTCGCTGGCGCGCGGCGCCGAGGCGAACGCCGGCAAGGGTGACGCGAAGGGCGGCGCGGACGCCGTCGAACAGCTGCTGCTGCTGCTCGCGATGACGAAGGAGGTCGAGACCTTCGAGGCCGACCTCGCGGCGAAGCTCGGCCCCGAACAACCAAGGCGCCTCACCTGGGCGCCAGAGACGTGCAGCGACCCCGCGACGGTGCGCGCGAAGGACGACGCGCCGGCCGACGACCCGAACCCGCTGAGCAGCGCGCGGCCGGGGCCTGCGCTATCCTCGGGCCATGAGCGTCGTCCTCGCCCTCGTCGCCGTCATGCTCGCTGCCGTCTTCTTCATGCGCGCTCGGCGCAAGAGCGGACAGATCCAGGTGGCCCGCGAGTCGACGCCTGCGCTCGACGCGTGGATCGCCGATGCCCTCGAGATCGAGCTCGCCGAGGGTGCGCTCGGCCTGCGGTCGTCCACGCCCGAAGAGCGCAAGAAGCTGAAGCAGTCGCTGCGCGGCGAGCCCGATCCCGACGTCGTCTCCACCGTCGAGGACAAGGTCAAGGCGGTCGAGCTCGAATACGTGAAGTACGCGCACGAGGCCGACGCCGAGGTCACGCTCCGCGTGCGCTATGCCGACGGCAACGCTGGCACCGCGAGCAAGCGCCTCGACTGGCCGGACGTGCCCGCCGCGATCCGTGCCGACTTCGACCTGCGCGGCGCCACCCGCGTCTTCCGCACGTGGGTGTTTCCGTGGTCGCGCGTTCGCGCTCTTTGAGCGGCGCCCGCCGCGCCCGCCGCGCCAGCCGCGTCGTCCTCGGTCTCCTCGCGCTCGCGAGCGTTCTCTCCGAGGCGGGCTGCCGAAAGAAGAAAAAGCCCGTCGTCACCACCGCGCTCAGCGGCGAGGACGAGGCGTCGTGGGCGTTCTCCCTCGGTCTCAGGGCGGCTGGGCACTCAGCCCGGGCGCTGGCTCGCCTTCTGTGCTGCCTCGACGACCTCGCCTTTCTTCCCGATCTCGCCGAGCTCACGGAGCAAGAACTCGCGCAGCACCACCACGCGCCGCGGGACGAAGCGCGACGACGGATACGCGAGGTGCAGCACCGCACCGTGCAGCGACCATTGCGGGAGCACGCGCACGACGCGTCCGCGCTGCTCGGCGCGGGCACAGAGGAAGGCCGGCAGGAGCCCGATGCCGCAGCCCGACATCACCGCGGACCGCACGAAGGACATGTCGTCGGTCGTGATCGGCCCGGTCACGTCGACCGCGGCGCTCCTGCCGTCGTCGTGCGTGAGCTCCCAGCGCGCCCTCCCGGTGATCGAGCGGAAGAGCACGCAGTCGTGCGCGCTGAGGTCCTCGAGCGCGCTCGGCACGCCGTGGCGCTTCAGGTACTTCGGCGACGCATACGCCACCGACTCGAGCTCTCCGATGCGCCGCGCGATGAGCGAGGAGTCCCGCAGCGGCCCGACTCGCACCGCCAGATCGAAGCCCTCGGCCACGAGATCGACGACCCGCCCGCTGAGCTGCAGATCGATGCGGATCTTCGGATGCTTGCGGATGAAGCGCGCCAGGATCGGCGAGAGCGACCACACGCCGAGATCGACGGGCGCGGTGACGCGCACCGCGCCGCTGAGCTCGGTCTGCGTATCCGAGGCGGCGACGGTCGCGTCGTCGATGTCGGTGAGCGCGCGCGACACGCGCTCGAAGAACGCGGCGCCCTCGTCGGTGAGGTGCAGCTGACGCGTCGTGCGGTGCAGCAGGCGGATCCCGAGATCCTGCTCGAGCTGCGCGACGCTCCGGCTGATCGACGACTTGGGGAGACGCAGCGATCTGGCAGCGGCGGTGAAGCTGCCGTCGTGGACGACGCGGACGAAGGCAGAGACGCGGTTCAGATCCATTGTTCGTTCCTCGCGAACCATGGGTTGAGCCCCACCAGTTAGCTGTGCGAGAGGAGCGTCATCGTCACGACCGACGCGACGATGAGCAGCATGATCACGACGACGGCGGTGGCCACGCGGCGCTTGCTGCGCCCACCGTCGAATCCCGAGATGTCGACCGCGCCCACCGACTCGAGGTCGAGGCTAGGTCGCATCGACGGCATCACGGTGACGCCGTAGCTTCCCGCCGGCGGCAGCGAAGGACGCGGCCCGACGGGATGCGCGATCGCAGGAACCGCCGGAGCGGGGGGCACCTTCAGATCGGACGTCGTCTCCGAGCCCGGCGTGAGGTCGGCGCGCGGAGGGAAAGGATTCGGCGCCGCCGAGGGCGCGATGCTCACGTGGACGGGCGCCATCGACGGCGCGAGCGCGGCGAGCTTGGAGGCCGCGGAGGCACCCACGAGCGGCGTGGCGGCGGCGGGGATCCCCGCGCCGATGATGGGCCGGGCAGCGCCCTTCGCCGCGTCGGCGAAGCGCTCGGCGCGCTCGACGCGCGCCTCGAGCTCGCGGTTGCGCACGAGCAGCGGGCTCACCGCCTCGTCCACCGCCGCGCGAACGATGGCCCACACCTCTTCGCGCATCGCCGAGCCGAGGCCCGTCTGCGCGGCGCTGGCGGTGGGCGCGGCGGGCACAGCCGGCCGCGCCGCGGGCAGCGCCGGAGCGCGCGCTGCGGCATCGGCAGGCGGCGGACCGCCCACGCCCGGCGACGTCTGGTACGGACCGCGAACGGTGCCAGGCGAGTGCGGCGTCGCTGGCTTCACCGGCGGCAGGTTGCGCGGCGTCGGCGCGGGCAGCTCGGTCGGCTCCGGGAAGCTCGTCACCGTATCGGCGTCCGCGGCATCCCAGCCGCCGGACGGCGGCTCGGAGTCGAACTTCTTGAGCTTGGTGGCGGCGCCGCCGACGGGCGCGGGCGGCGGCGTGGGCGCGACCGCAGGGGCGCGTGGGGTCATGGGCTTTCCAGCCGCGGGAATCGGCGGCGCGGGACGAGGGTTCACGTTCGCAGGGCGCGTCACGCTGCCGGGTCCGCCACCTCGGGAGTCACTCACATCTGCAGCGTCTCTCATTCCGGCGCTCTCCGCCACGGGAGAGAGCGATCCACTCGCTCGCGGCGCGCTTCTGCTCTCCGCGCCCACCTACCTCGCCGGTTCGTGCAGGTCGTGCTTGACGAGCGCTTCATCCCTCGATCGAAACGCAGCTCGAGCGCGAACAATTCGCTACCGAGAGCGGACGGGCGACATCTCCATGCTTACGTTCTGAGTCCGTCGGCGAGCTCTCTCGCGGTCGATCCTGCACCATGAATACCCCCGCCCAGCAGAAGATCTTGAAGGCCCCCAGTACGTCCACCAACACGCCCTCGCGCACGAGCCGCGAGCCGCGTGGCCGGGGTCGGGTGGAGCACGAGGTACGCCCTCGCGCGCGCCGCGTTGCCCACGACCGCGCCGAGCACGTCGACGTCGACTCGCTGTACCTCGCGGAGATGGGCGCAACGCGCGTGCTCACCGTCGAGCAGGAGGTCGCACTCGCGGAGGAGATCATCGCCGCCGAGCGCACGCTCATCGCGGCGCTCGTCCTGGCGCCCTCCGGCGCGCGCGCGCTCGCCGATCTCGCGGTCCGTCTCGATGCCGGCCACGTCGAGCTCAAGACCATCCTGCTGAATCCGGATCAGGCGGACCTCGACCTCGACCGCACGCGGCAGGTCGTCTCCGGAGCACTGTCCCGCGCCGGCTCGCAAGTGCCGGGTCGGATCCAAGCGGTCGTCGACACGCTGACCGAGGTGCGACTCGATGGCGAGCTCGTCGAGGGCATCGTCTCCACCATCCGCGCGAATGCCGCCGCCGACGCGGGGGACGCGGTCGCCGCTCGCGCCATCGATGACGCCAAGCTCGCGCTGAAGCGCGGCAAGGAGCGCCTGGTGGTCGGCAACCTCCGGCTCGTCGTCCTCTTCGCTCGCAAGTACCTGGGCCGCGGCGTGCCCCTCCTCGACCTCGTGCAGGAGGGCAACCTCGGTCTCATGCGCGCCGCCGACAAGTTCGATCACCGCCGCGGCTTCCGCTTCAGCACCTACGCCTCGTGGTGGATCAAGCAGGCGCTCCAGCGCGCCTTGCTCGACCGCACGCTCCGGCTGCCCGTGCACGTCGCCGACGACCGCCGGCGCATCGGCAAGGTGCGCGGCGCGTTCCTCACGCAGCACCGGCGCGAGCCGACCGCCGACGAGATCGCCGTGCTCTCCGGCCTCGGGCGTGAACGGGTCGAGAACATCCTCACGCTGCCCGCGCAGCCCGCGAGCCTCGATACGCCCATGGGGGAGGACGGCGACGCGACGCTCGCCGACCTCGTGCCCGGCGACTCCGAGGCCCCCGACGCCGCGGTCGCCCTGCGAGCCCTCGGCAGCCATCTCGGCACGCTGATGGAGGCGCTCTCGCCCCGCGAGCAGCAGGTCCTCCAGATGCGCTTCGGCCTCGGCGGCGCCCGCGAGCACACGCTCGAGGAGGTGGGCCGCGAGCTGACGCTCACGCGCGAGCGCATCCGTCAGATCGAGCGCGCCGCGCTCGACAAGCTGCGCGCGCGAGAGAGCCGCGTGGAACTCCGGAGCTACCTGGACGGCTGATCGTCGCGCTGCGGCTCCTTTTCGGGTCGTGGCCCTGGGGCCGCCCCACCGTGGCCACGAACGCGTTCGCCGCGCACCGGTCGGAGACGACTTCACGTATCCGTGTCGCTCCGCGCGCGGCAAGGTGCGCACGGAAGAGCTGCACGGGGGAATCGCGCGCCCTATACTCCGCTCGCTTTGGCGACCCGGACCAGACGCCTCGAGGTGCTCACCATCACTCTCGCCGTTGGGCTGCTTGGGCTCGCGGAGGTCCTCGGCCAGCACTCGACGACAGCGCTCGTCGAGACCAATGCGCTGGTCCAGCATACGCACCAGGTCATCGACCACCTCGATGCCGTGCTGATCGCCTTGCTCGACGCCGAGACCGCGGCGCGCGGGTTCGCCCTCACGCAAGACGAGGCCCAGCTCGACCCGCAGCGCACGGCGCGCCCGCGAGCCCTCGCGAACATCGAGGAGCTACGGGTCCTCATGCGAGACAACCCCGCTCAGGCGAAACGCCTGGATGACCTGCAACCGATCGTCGTCGAGCGGCTCGACTACCTCGAGCGCGGTATCGCGATCCAGCGCCGGGACGGGTTCGAGCGGCAGCGCGTGCTCAAGGGCACGTTCGAGGGCCTACGCCAGATGAACGGCGTCCGGACAGGCATCGCCGTGCTCGTCGGATCCGAGCAGCAGCTGCTTGCCGAGCGTGAGGCGACGACGCGGGCGAGCGTCGCCCGAGCCCGCAGCGTCCAGCGCATCGGCACGCTGATCAGCGTCCTGCTCTTCGTCACCGTGCTCGTTCGCCTTCGCGCCGAGGCGCAGCGGCGCAAAGAATCGGAGCAGCTAGCGCGGCAGAACGAGGAAGATCTCGCGACCACCCTCCACAGCCTCGGAGACGGCGTCATCGCCACCGACGCCGCGGGCCTGGTGCGCCGCATGAACCCCGTGGCCGAGGCGCTCACGGGCTGGACGATGGACGAAGCTCGCGGACGATCGTGCCGCGAGGTCTTCTGCCTCGTCGACGAGGTCACCGGCAAGGACGCGGTCGATCCCATCACCACCGCCATCGTGAAGGGGACCACCGTCGCGATCGACGACGCCGCCGTGCTCGTCGCGAAGGACGGCACGAAGCGCCGCATCGCGCACAGCGCAGCTCCCATTCGCAGCGCCTCCGGAGTCATCCGCGGCGCCGTGCTCGTCTTCCACGACATCACGAAGGTGCTCGACGACGCGCGCTCGCTTCGCCGCACCCACCGCTTCCTCGACTCGGTCCTCGAGAACCTCCCGCACATGCTCTTCGTCAAGGACGCGCACGATCTGGCGTTCGTGCGCCTCAACCGTGCTGGCGAGCTGCTCCTCGGCACGAAGCGCGAGCAGCTCTTGGGCAAGACCGACTTTGCCTTCTTCCCTGCCGACCAGGCGAAGGCATTCGTGGAAAAAGACCGCGAAACACTGCGTGGCAAGGAGGTGCTCGACATCGCCGAGGAGCCGCTCACCACGCCGAACGGCATGCGCTGGCTGCACACGAAGAAGGTCCCCATCCTCGACGAGCACGGCGAGCCGGAGTACCTGCTCGGCATCTCGGAGGACATCACCGAGCGCCGCCGCGCCGAGGTGCTCCTGCGCGCGTCGACCGCGTTGGCCGAGGTCGCCCACCGCGAGCTCGAGTCGTTCAGCTATTCGGTCGCGCACGATCTCCGGGCGCCGCTGCGCTCGATCGACGGCTTCAGCCAGGCGCTCATCGACGACTACTCCGCGCAGCTCGACGAGCAGGGCAAGGACTATCTTGGCCGGGTCCGCAACGGCGCGCGGCGCATGGCCGAGCTGATCGACGATCTGCTCGCGCTCGCCCGCGTGAGCCGGACCGATCTCGTGCGCACCGACGTCGACGTCACCGCCGCGGCCCGGCAGGCCGGCGAGGAGGCGCGGAAGCAGCGCAACCCCGCGGCAGCGCTCGAGGTGGCCGAAGGCATGCGTGCGCACGTGGACCTGCGTCTCGTCCGCGTGCTGCTCGAGAACCTCCTGTCGAACGCCTTCAAGTTCTCGAGCAAGCGCCCGGACGCACGGGTCGAGGTCGGGATCACCCGGCAGGGCGCAGACGACGTCTTCTTCGTACGCGACAACGGCGCAGGCTTCGATCTCGGCGCGGCGAAGAAGCTATTCACCGCGTTTCAGCGCTATCATCGCCCCACCGAGTACGAGGGCACCGGGATTGGCCTCGCCACCGCAGAGCGGATCGTCAACCGTCACGGCGGCCGCATCTGGGCCGAGAGCACGCCTGGGTCGGGGGCGACCTTCTTCTTCATTCTCGAACGCGGAGATTCCCATCGATGAGCCAGCCGATCATTCTTCTCGTCGAGGACAACGCGGACGATGAGCTCCTCACCGTGCGCGCGTTCGCGAAGAGCAACGTCGCGAACGACGTGGTGGTCGTGCGCGACGGCGTCGAGGCGCTCGACTGGCTCTTCGCCACCGGTGACCACGCCACGCGGGATACCTCGATCGATCCGCAGGTGATCCTTCTCGACCTCAAGCTGCCGCGCCTCGACGGTCTGGAGGTGCTGCGCCGCATCCGCGCCGACGCCCGCACCGCGCTGCTACCGGTGGTGATCATGACGTCGTCGAGCGAGGAAGAGGACGTGGTGAAGAGTTACACGCTCGGCGCGAACAGCTACATCCGCAAGCCGGTGGAGTTCGACCGCTTCGCCGAGGTGGTGAAGAACCTCGGCCTGTACTGGCTCGTGCTCAACCAGCGTCCGCCGCAGCCGCGCCCGGCCGTCGCCCCCTGAGCGCGAGCGACAGACGATCACACGCGCTCGCGGTTGCGCTCCGTCGCGCGCCGCGCCACGTTCTCCTCGATGCCCGACACCGGACAGCGTTTGCGGAGCGCGCTCGTCGACGTCGTCGCGCGAGAGGTGCGCTGCGCGCGCGTGCTGGACGTGATGCGAGAGATGCCGCGCCATCTGTTCGTGCCCGAGCACTCGATCGAGGATGCCTACGCGGATCATCCGTTGCCCATCGGTCACGACGTCACCATCTCGCAGCCCACCATCGTTGGCATGATGAGCGCGGCGCTCGCGCTGGACGGGGAGGAGCGCATCCTCGAGATCGGCACCGGGTCCGGGTACCAGGCCGCGGTGCTGAGCAAGCTCGCGCGTCACGTCGACACCGTCGAGGTCGTTCCGGAGCTTGCCGCGCGCGCCCGCACGATGCTCGCCCACCTCGGCATCCGCAACGTGGACGTGTGGCAGGGCGACGGGTGGGACGGCCTGCCCGCACGCGCGCCGTTCGACCGGATCGTGGTCACGGCCGCGCCGGACCGCCTGCCCGCGGCGCTCTGCGATCAGCTGGTGGACGGCGGACTGCTGGTCGTGCCGGTTGGCTTGCAGTTCGAGGATCAGCGGCTCGAGCGGCACCAGCGCCGCGGAGAAAGGCTCGTCCGCGAGGATCTCGGCGCGGTTCGCTTCGTACCGATGGTGCACGGCCGCGTCAGCGGCTGAGGACCACCATCGCATACGGCCCGAGCGCGAGGGCGGCGGTCGCCGGCATCCCGTCGCGCGTCGCGGTGGTCACGTTCACGGAAGTGGGCGCGGCGCTGCCGAGGTCGGCGCCGTAGCGCGTGTTGTCCGAATCGAGACGCGTTTTCCAGGCTCCCGCGGGCACGCCGACGTCGTAGCGGGTGTAGCGCGTCGCGCCGAAGTTCACGATCACCATCACGTCGTCGTTCGCGCCGCTCCAGCGCCGGTACGCGATGACCTTGTTCCCGGGGGACTCGTTCAGATGCGTGACGGTGAGATTCTTGCCCCGCAAACCACCGGAGACTCCGTCGAGGTTGCGACGGAGGCGGATCATGTCCTTGTAGAATGCAAGGACCCCGGCGTTGGTGGTGGCCTTGGACCAGTCGATGGGCGCTGGCGCGGGCAGGAACTTCGTGTCCTCGAGCATCTCCTGGCCCATGAACATCATCGGCACACCGGGGGCCGTCAGGAGGATGCCCGCCGCGAGCATGGCGCGCCTCCGCGCGGCGAGGCTCGTGGGGTCGGCGCCGTCGATGCGCACGGGCAGCCGCTCACCGTCGTTGCCGGCGGTGTCATGCGACTCGACGTAGAGGAGGCGCTGGAACGGATCGCCGTTGTAGGTGACGGCGAGCGCATCGCGCACAGCCGCGAGGTCGCGCCCCTCGTCGGTGGCGGCTGTGGCCGCGGCGGTCACGTTGTACTGGAAGCCCCCGTCCCATTGCGTGTCGAACCCGAGCCCGCCCGAGACGCGCGTGCCGGTCACGCTCGCGGCGCCCTTGAGGTCCTCGGCGATGAGGAGCGCACCGGGGCGCGCTGCCTCGGTGACCTCGTTCATGCGCTGGAGCAGCGGCACGCCACCGGGGACGGTCCCCTGCCCGTCCAGCGCGCGGATGTTCGAGACCGAGTCGTGGCGGAAGCCGTCGACCTGGTACTCGACGGTCCACGCAAAGACGTTGTCGACGAAGAAGTCGGCGACCTCCTTCTTCGCGAAGTCCGGGCGCGGTCCCCACGGGGTGCGCTGGTAGGGCTCCTGCTCGAAGAAGTAGACGCCCGAGCTGGTGCCCGTGCACGGCCCGTCGAAGCAGCGCAGCGGCGCCTGCGCGTACCCGTCGTAGTGGTTGAAGACGACATCGAGCACCACCGCGATGCCGCGCGCGTGGGCCT
>JAYTHX010000499.1:0-22663 GCA_043732195.1 Polyangiaceae bacterium | reverse complement strand
ACCTGAGCGAAGCGGAGGCGCTCGCGTGCTGGTTGGGGGCCTGGTCGGAGCCGTCCCAGCGAGACGATGCCAGAACGTCGGCGATCGCTTCGTGGGCGCCTCGTGAGCTCTCCGTGAGCCGCTTCGACCAGCCGCTGCGCCTCAGGCCCGTCGTGGCCGAGACGTCCTCGCCGGCTCGTGATTCTCGTCCGTCCCGCCGCGTGCGCTCCACGCCGCCCGGATCTGCGCCGGAGTCCTGCGCGTCCGGCGGCGCGCGGTGAGCTTGGACGGTTCGATGGCGCTGGAGTCCACGAAGAACCGAACGGTCGCGTTGTCCGACGCGAAGAACTCCTCCGGCGTGCCCTCCGCGACGAAGTGGCCGTGCTCGAGGAGCATCACGCGGTCGCCGATCTCGTAGGCCGTCGCCAGGTCGTGCGTGATGACGAGCGAGGTGACGAGGAACGTTTCCCGCATCTCGTCGATGAGGCGATCGACTGTCCGGGACATCACCGGATCGAGGCCGGTCGTTGGCTCGTCGTACAGCAGGATCTCCGGCTCGACGACCAGCGCCCGCGCGATACCCACCCGTTTCACCATGCCGCCGGACAGCTGACCGGGCAACTTGTCCCTCGCGGCGGAGAGCGACAGCGCCTCGAGCTTGGCCATCACCCGACGCTCGACCTCGGCGCCGTGGAGGCCGAGCTCTTCGCGTAACGGGAACGCCACGTTGTCGAAGACCGACAGCGAGTCGAGCAGGGCGCCGTTCTGGAACACGAGCGCGAAGTTGTGGCGCGACTTCAGGAGCGCGACCTCACCGAGCGAGAAGATGTCGACGCCGTCGATGACCACGCGCCCCGAGTCCGGCTTCTCGAGGCCCAGGATCTGGCGGATGAGCGTCGATTTGCCTGCTCCAGAGCCGCCCACGACGACGAGCGTCTCGCCGCGGTTGACATGCAGCGAAACGTGGTCGAGGACGACGACGCCGTCGTAGCTCTTCACGAGATTCTCCACGAGGACGAGCGGTCGTTCGTTGGTCATCGGTTCAGTCGGGCGTCCGTGGTCTGGTGAGCAATCGTCGTTCCATCGACCGCTGCCGCGCGGGCACCGGAGTTGCTCTCCGGTGCTCGAACACCCAGAACGACCACGAGGACTGCCATGATCCCGTTCGAGAACATCCTGGTGCCCACCGACTTCAGCGAGCCTTCCGAGAAGGCGGTGGCGCTCGCCGTCTCGCTGGCGCAGCGGTTCGATGCGAAGCTCACGCTCCTGCACGTGTACGAGCTGCCGCCCGTCTACGGCTACGGCGAGGCTCTTTCCTGGCCCGCCGAGGACTACGAGCGAGCGGCGCAGCGCGCGCTGGACGACGCGCTCGCGAGCCTGAAGCAGCTCTACCCGCGTGCGGAAGGCCTGCTCGACGTGGGAAGAGCGGGCGACCGGATCCTCGCGCTTGCGCGCCTGAAGAACTTCGACCTCATCGTGATGGGAACGCACGGGCGCCGTGGCATCGCCCGCGTCTTCGGCAGCGTGGCCGAGAAGATCGTCCGCCGCTCTCCGGTGCCGGTCCTGACCGTGGGCGCACGCGAAGGCGACTGACGCGGCGCAGACGGTGCGTCAGTCGTCACTTTCGAAGGCGGCCGTCGAGACGACCCTCCAGGCCCTCCGAGCGTCCCAGAAGACCCTCTGACCGTCGACCGGCGCAAGACCTGCGCGCAACGCGCAACGCGCGCGCCGCGTCAGCGGTCGTTCAGCGCGTCGTCATGCAGTCTCCACGTCGTCCCTGCCTCCGAGCGCGCGCTACTGGCCGAGCTCGAGGGTTGGGCGCCGGAGATCGTCGCGCTCGTCGACGAGGCGCTCGTGCCGCGGCACATCGCGGCGTTGCCCGTCGGCCATCGATGGGAGCCCACGCGCGGCGTCACGCTGCTCGGCGACGCCGCACATCCGATGTCACCCTTCGCGGGTGAAGGCGCCGCACGGGCTGCTGGAGCTGTTCCCGGGGATCAGGTGAGCCGGAGCGCGCGGCTCAGCGCGCGGCGATGGCGGCGATCTGCTGCGCGGCCACGAAGTACTTGTTCGCGGCGAGGTCGCCGATCGTCTTGATCCCGAAGGCCTTGGCGAGCAGCTCGGCGTCGCCCTTCGACACGCCCGCGAGCGCATCGACCGGAGCATCGACGAGCTCCTTTGCGGTCTTTGTCTCGTGCGCCTTGTCCAGCAACGTCTCGAAGGAGCTCATGCGTGCAGCCTATCCGCGGATCGTGCCCCCTGATGGCGATTCGGGATCTTCTGGCGTGGTATTCTTTTCCCATGATGTGGAGCGATCCGTCAGCTCTGCGCTGCGCGATCTTCGTGGGCGGCGCGTCGCGGCGGATGGGCGGCTATCCCAAGGCGCTGCTGCGCTTGCCCGACGGGGAGACGCTCATCGCGCGCACCGTCCGCGTGGTGCGCGAGGCGGGGCTCTCGCCGGCGCTCGTCGGCCTCGTGGGCCTCGTGGGCGCACCGCAGTCGAGCCTCCCCGGCGACGTCCCCGTCCTCGCGGACGCCGCGATCGACGCCGGTCCGCTCGGCGGTCTCGTCGCGGCGCTCGAGAGCACGGCCGGCCTCGTGGTGGTGGTCGCGTGCGACCTGCCGCGGCTCGACGCAGCGTCGCTCCGGCTCCTGCGCGATGCGCGCTCGGCAGCGCCGATCGTCGCCGCGCGCCGCGCCGATCGCTGGGAACCGCTCTTCGCGCGCTATGAGGCGGCGCGCGTGCTTCCGCTCGCGAGGGAAAGGCTCGCCCGTGGCGCGCTCGCGCTCCAGGGGCTGCTCGATGCCGCAGGAGCGTCGATCCTCGAGCTCGGGGTGAGCGCCGCGCTCGACGACGTCGACACCACGCTCGAGGCCGCACGGGCCGGCCTCTCGCGCGATCCCCGGCACGAGGTACAAGCCCGATGAAGCTCCGCACCCGCAGCGGCTCGATCCGCCTTCGCCTCACGCAGGCCGAGGTCGCCAGCGTCGCGCGCGGCGCCGTCGTGGAGGAGGTGGTGGACATCGCGCCTTCGGCGGCGTTCATCTACCGCCTCGTCGCGAGCGAGCTCGTGGGCGTGGTCACCGCGCGGTTCGAGGACGCAACGCTCGTCATCGAGGTGCCGGCGGAGCTCGCGTGCGCGTGGGCGAGCTCGGAGCGCGTCGGGATCGAGGCCACGCAGGCCATCGAGGGGCGCGCGCCGCTCACCATCCTCGTCGAGAAGGACTTCGCGTGCCTCGCGCCGCGCGCCGAGGACGAGGACGCGTTCCCGAACCCCGCCGCAGCGGCACGCGGAGCGCGCTGCTGATGACCTCCGTTGCCGTGCCGATCGTCCGGGTCGACGGCGCGCGCCGCACCGCGCAGGACGATGCGCTGGCGATCGAGGAGCCGCTCGAGATCCGCCTCGCGTTCCCCGGCCGCGAGCTCGCGAAGAAGCCCGAGGAGAAGAGCATTTCGATCACGATGCGCACGCCCGGTGACGACGTCGCGCTCGCGCTGGGCTTCCTCGTCTCCGAGGGCATCATCCACACCGCGGCCGACGTCGACGACGCACGCCACTGCGGCCCGCCCGTGCGGGAGGACGCAACCAGCAACATCGTCAAGATCACGCTCGGGGCCGGCGCGCGGTTCGATCGCGCGCGCCTCGAGCGGCACTTCTACACGTCGTCCAGCTGCGGGGTTTGCGGGAAGACCTCGCTCGAGGCCGTAAGGTCCGCGCTGCACGCCCCGCTCGTCGCGGGCACGCCGCGGATCACGCCGCAGACCGTGCACGGCCTGCCCAGGACGCTGCGCGAGGCGCAGCTCACGTTCGAGCGCACCGGTGGTCTCCACGCCGCCGGCCTCTTCGACGCGACCGGTCGCCTGCTCCTCCTCCGTGAGGACGTCGGCCGCCACAACGCCGTCGACAAGGTGGTCGGCGAGCAGCTGCGCGCCGGCGCATTGCCGCTCCGCGATCGGCTCTTGCTGGTCAGCGGTCGCGCGAGCTTCGAGCTCGTGCAGAAGGCCGTGATGGCGGGAGTCGCGATCCTCGCCGCCGTGGGCGCGCCGTCGAGCCTGGCCGTCGAGCTCGCGCGCGAGGAGCACCTGACCCTCCTCGGCTTCGTGCGCGACGGGCGTTTCAACGTCTACACCGGTGAGGAACGCCTGGTTGTGGCGGGCGCTGCGTCGTCATGACTGCCGAGAACCGAACGCCGCCGCGCACGCTGGCCCAGCCGCCCCTCGAGGAGCACCCGCCGCGGCTTCACCCTCGCTCGCTGGTGGCGAGCGGCGCTGGTGCCATCGAGCAGACGATGCTCCACGCCTACCGCCACATGGGCGTGAAGCGCTCGCTCACGCTGCTCCACATCAACCAGCCTACCGGCTTCGACTGCCCCGGCTGCGGGTGGCCCGAGCGGGATCCGAAGCATCGCGCGGCCATCGAGTTCTGCGAGAACGGCGCGAAGGCGGTGGCCTCCGAGGCGACGCGCGCGCGTATCGACGTCGCGTTCTTCGCGCAGCACACGATCGCGCAGCTCGGCGAGCAGAGCGATTTCTGGATGAACGAGCAGGGCCGCCTCACCGAGCCGATGGTGCGGCGCGCCGGAGGCACGCACTACCATCCGATCTCGTGGGACGCGGCGTTCGCGCTCGTCGGCCAGCACCTCGCCGCGATGGCCTCGCCGGATCGCGCGGCGTTCTACACCTCGGGTCGCACCAGCAACGAGGCGGCGTTCCTCTACCAGCTCTTCGCGCGGCAGCTCGGCACCAACAACCTGCCCGACTGCTCGAACATGTGCCACGAGTCTTCGGGCTACGCGATGTCAGAGGCGGTCGGCGTGGGCAAGGGCACGGTCACCCTCGAGGACTTCGAGCACGCCGACGCGATCTTCCTCGTCGGGCAGAACCCGGGGACGAACCACCCGCGCATGCTGACCACGCTGCGCGAGGCGAAGCTGCGCGGCTGCACCATCGTCGCCGTGAACCCGCTCGACGAGGTGGGGAACCGCCGCTTCGCCCACCCGCAGGAGCCGGCGGACGTGATCGGAAAAGGCGTGGAGCTCGCTTCGCTCTTCCTCCAGGTGAAGATCAACGGCGACGTCGCGCTCTTCAAGGGCATCATGAAGGAGATGCTCGCGCACGAGGACGCGGCGCCGGGCACCGTGTTCGACCACGCGTTCATCGCCAAGCACACCGAGGGCTACGACGGCTTCGTTCACGGGCTGCGTGCGGCGTCGTGGGACGCGATCGTCGCGGGCAGCGGGATCGACCGCGATCAGATCGCCCAGGCGGCGCGCGTGATGATGGAGGCGAAGGCCACCATCATCTGCTGGGCGATGGGCATCACGCAGCACAAGAACGGCGTCGCCAACGTCCTCGAGATGGTCAATTGCCTCCTTTTGCGCGGCAACATCGGCCGCCTCGGCGCCGGTGCCTGTCCGGTGCGCGGGCACAGCAACGTGCAGGGCGACCGCACGATGGGCATCTGGGAGCGCATGAGCGGCGAGTTCATGGATCGCCTCGGTCAGGAGTTCGGCTTCGCGCCGCCGGTGCCGTTCGGTCTCGACGCCGTGCACACCATCCACGCGATGCTCGACGGCAAGCTCGACGTCTTCATCGGCATGGGCGGCAATTTCCTCTCGGCGACGCCCGACACCGAGCGCACCGCGGTCGGTCTCCAGCGCTGCCGGCTCACCGTTCAGGTGGCGACGAAGCTCAATCGCGGGCACCTCGTGACCGGCGAGGAGGCGCTGCTCCTGCCGTGCCTCGGCCGCACCGAGATCGACGAGCAGGCCGCGGGGCCGCAGTTCGTGACCGTCGAGAACTCGATGAGCGTGGTCAGCGCGTCCGAGGGGCGCCTGCCGCCGGCCTCGAAGGAGCTGAAGAGCGAGGTGGCGATCATCGCCGGCATCGCGGCGGCCGCCCTGGGCGCGCGCACCACCGTGGACTGGGCGGCGCTCGCCGGCGACTACGCGCGCATCCGGCGCCACATCGCGAACGTCGTCCCTGCGTTCCACGACTTCGAAGAGCGCGTCCTCGTGCCCGGCGGGTTCTACCTGGGCAACGCCGCGCGTGATCGCACGTGGGAGACCGCGGACCGCCGCGCGCACTTCTCCACCACCACGATCGCCGCGCACGAGCTCCACGACGGCAAGCTGCTGATGACCACCATCCGCAGCCACGACCAGTACAACACCACCGTGTACGGCCTCCAGGATCGCTACCGAGGCGTGGCCGACGGCCGCCGCGTGGTCTTCATGAACGCGGTCGACATGCAGGAGCGCGGCCTCGAGGCGGGCGACAGGGTCGACCTCACCAGCCACGCACCGGACGGCACGCGCTTCGCGGCGCGCTGGTCGGTCGTTCCGTATGGCATCCCGCGCTCGAACTGCGCGACCTATTTCCCGGAGGCGAACGTGCTGGTCCCGCTCGACAGCGTGGCGGACGGCAGCAACCAGCCGACGTCGAAGTCGATCGTGGTGACGGTCGTGCGTTCACCACCGGTATCGTCGCGCGCATGATGAACGCCACTTCGATACGCTCGGAATGCTCGTGCTCTCGTTGGTGCTCGCGCAGCGGCGCGGCGTGCTTGGCGCTGAGCATGGTCGCCGTGTGGCAGAACTGGCGGCTAGCGCAGCACGGCTAGCTCACGACGCGAGGGAGGGCAGCGCGGTGATCGTCACAGCGGCGCCGTTCGTCTCGATGGAGAGGAGCGCGCGGCCACCCGCGATGAGCAGCACCTTCGTCTCGCGCGTGCCGCACGGGACGCGCAGCCAGGCGCGCTCGTGCTCGGGGAGATCGGGGAAGAGCCGCACGGCGTCCTCGCCGAGGAGGCCCAGCACGCCGGTCGCGCCCGGCTCGATGGCGAGGCCGAGCTCCTTGCACACGCGCACCGTGAGCTTGTCGGCGCGGACGAACAGGACGCCGATCATCCGGGGGTCCTGCGCGCGGACCTCCACGAGGTGCGCCGCCTGTGCCCCGAGCACCTCGCGCAGGATCGCGACCGCGCGCTCCTCGGGGATCGAGCCGAGGACGAAGCGGTCGTTCCGTGACTTTCCGATCATCTGCGTCCCCGTTTACCACAGACCCGGCGTTGGTCCGGGCCCGGCAACAGTCCGTTCCACAGGCCGCACTTGAGTAGCCGCCGGCGGCGCCTCATGATTCCCCTCATGATGCGGCAACCGGCGATCTATCTCCCCCACGGTGGCGGCCCCTGCTTCTTCATGGAGTGGACGATGGGCCCCGCGGACACATGGAAGCGAACCGAAGCGTGGCTCCGCAGCATCGCTTCTTCGCTGCCGGAGGCGCCGAAGGCCATCCTCGTTATCTCTGCACACTGGGAGGAAGAGGTCCCGACGGTGCTGACGGCGCCGCAGCCGCCGCTGCTCTTCGACTACTACGGCTTCCCCGAGCACACCTACGAGCTCACGTGGCCGGCGGCCGGTTCGCCTTCGCTCGCGGCGCGCGTGGTCGAGCTGCTCGCGGACGCGGGCATCGCCACGAAGCAGAACGACGCACGGGGCTTCGATCACGGCGTGTTCGTGCCGCTGAAGGTCGCGTTCCCCGAGGCGCAGATCCCGACGGTGCAGCTCTCGATGCGCGCCGGTCTCGACCCGGCAGAGCACCTCGCGATCGGCCGCGCGCTCGCGCCGCTGCGTGACGAGGGCGTCCTCATCATCGGGAGCGGGATGAGCTATCACAACATGCGCGGCTTCTACACGGCGGCAGGCGACACGGACTCGAAGCGCTTCGACGCGTGGCTCTCGAGCTCGATCGCGAAGTCGCCGAGCGAGCGCGACGCGCTGCTCCGCGACTGGGCCAGGGCCCCCGCCGCGCGCGCCTCGCATCCCCGCGAGGAACATCTCGTTCCGCTGATGGTCGCCGCTGGAGCCGCCGGCGACGACCTCGGCGTGCGCGTATTCAATGATGCGCCGATGGGCACGGTGATCTCGGCCTACCGCTTCGGCTGACGCCGCGGAGCATGGTGGTCGCATCCGTGGCGCGCTACGATCGGGGCGCATGCTCGAGTATCCGGAGCCGACCATCTATGCGGCGCCCTTCTTCGTGGCGATGCTCATGGCCGAATGGCTAGTGCTCGCGCGGTGGAAGCGCAGCGCGCGAGACGTCGTCGGCTACGAGAAGAAGGACATGTGGGCCAGCCTCGCGATGGGCATCGGTTCGCTCGTCACCGTCACGGCGCTGAACGCCGGGGTCTTCCTCCTCGCGACGTGGCTTTACTCTCATCACGTCTGTGACGTCGGGAGCGGCCCGCTCGCGTGGGTCGTCGCGGTGATCGGCTGGGACTTCGCCTACTACTGGCATCATCGCCTCGAGCACGAGAGTCGCATCTTCTGGGCGAGCCACGTGAACCACCACTCGAGCCGCTTCTACAATCTCTCGACGGCGCTCCGTCAGCCGTGGACACCCATCACGATGCTCGCGTTCTTCCCGCCGCTCGCGCTGGTGGGCGTGCCGCCGTGGATGATCATGGTCGCGGGCGGGCTGAACCTCATCTACCAGTTCTGGATTCACACCGAGGTCATCGGGCGCATGCCGCGCTGGTTCGAAGCGGTGATGAACACGCCTTCCCACCACCGCGTGCATCACGGCTCGAATCCCGAATATCTCGACAAGAACTATGCGGGTGTCTTCATCGTCTGGGATCGCGTTTTCGGCACGTTCACGCCGGAGGAGGCGCGGGTGCTCTACGGGCTCACGAAGAACATCGAGAGCTTCAATCCCTTCGTGATCGGCTTTCACGAATACGCTGCGATCTGCCGCGATGTCCGCGCCGCGAAGAGCTGGCGCCATCGCTTCGGCATCGCGTGGCACGGCCCCGGGTGGACGCGTCGCGACCCTGGCTGAGCTGTTGTCGCAAAATGTCCGGGTGTGCTCCGGACGGGGCAAAACACCTCCCTAAATGCCTGCTCGCGCTTTGTAGAACAGGCAACTAGCCATTAGTGTCGGGACCTCGCTGGACGACGGCTCTCGGGCGCCAGCTCGACTGCGTCGCGCAGCTCATCCCATCCTGCCTCGTTGCCACTGTCGTGCTGCTCCGTTCTGCGGCGCGGCATGGGAGGGGTTCGCGCGCGGCTGGAGAACGAAAGAAGGTCACGTTGCAATTTCTCGGTCCCTCCCTCCTCCGCCGCGGTCTGGCGATCGCTTCCCTCTCTCTCGCTGTCGCCTGCGGCTCGAGCGACCCCATCGAAGACGCCGCCGTCGAGGCCGCTGCGCCCGCGCTCGCCGATCTGGCATCGACGACCGTCGACCCCGTTTCGCGCCGCCATCCGCGGCCAACGCCCACGAGCACGAGCACGAGCCCCAGCAATCCGCCGCCCCTCGTGGTGACCGCCACGCCCGTGCCCCATCGCGGCGTGAACCTCTCCGGCGCGGAGTTCGGCGCGGCGCTCCCGGGGCGCGAGAGCTACGACTACGCGTGGCCGACGATGTCCGAGGTCGACTATTACCTCTCGAAGGGCATGAACACGTTCCGCGTGAGCTTCATGTGGGAGCGCGTGCAGCCCACCGCCAAGGGTGAGCTCGCGGCGGCGTACACCGCGAAGCTCGACGCGGTCGTGGCCTATGCGACCTCGAAGCATGCGGCCGTCCTCCTCAATCCGCAGAACTTCGCGCGCTACTACGGCGTGACCGTCGGCAGCGCGCAGGTCCCCTCTGCCGTCTTCGCGGACTTCTGGCGCCGCCTCGCCCTCCGCTACCAGTCGAACCCGCGCGTCATGTTCGGCCTCGTCAACGAGCCGCACGACATCGCGACGGAGCAGTGGGTCGATGCCGCGAACGCGGCCATCGCCGCCATCCGCGCGACCGGCGCGAAGAACACGGTCCTCGTGCCCGGCAACGCCTGGACGGGCGCGCACAGCTGGAGCGAGAGCTGGTACGGCACGTCGAACGCGGTCGCGATGCTGAAGATCGTCGACCCGGGGAACAACATGCTCTTCGAGGCGCACCAGTACCTGGACGCGACCTCGGGCGGTCAGAACGGCAGCTGCATGAGCACGACCATCGGGCGCGAGCGCCTCGCGCCTTTCATCGGCTGGCTCCGCGCGAACGGCCGCAAAGGTTTTCTCGGCGAGCTCGCAGGCGGCAACAACCCGACCTGCAACGCGGCGATCACCGACATGCTCGTTGCGATCGACGAGGCGTCCGACGTGCTCCAGGGCTGGCTCTGGTGGGGCGGCGGCCCGTGGTGGCCGACGAGCTACCCGTTCGCGCTCGATCCGAAGACCGGCGCGGACGCGCCGCAGATGAGCCTCCTCACACCGCACCTCGCAGACCTCCCCCTGTTCTGACGGCGAAACAGCGTTGCAGAAAGCTACGATGTAAGTCACATTTGCACGTGTACTTACATGAGTCAGGGTCCTCGGACCTACCATGAAGCTCGCCAAGCTCTCCCTCCTCGCGCTCCTCGCTCTCGCCGCTCCTTTCGCGAGCGGCTGCTCCTCGGCCGAGGACGAAGCCGCGCCCGTCGCCACGGACGACGAGAACGAGATCGTCAACGTCCCGCAGACGGACGTCGAGCGGCAGTCGATCGGCAACTGCTGGCTCTACGCGCACGCGACGTGGGTCGAGTCGATGCACCTCGCGGCGACGAACGAGAGCTTCGATACCTCGCAGTCGTACTGGACCTACTGGCACTGGTTCGATCAGGTCGCGGGCGGCTTCTCCTCGGAGATCTCCACCGGCGGCAACTGGACGACCGCGAACAACATCGTCCGCAAGTACGGGCTCATCGCCGAGAAGGACTTCGTCTCCACCGACGTCGCAGCGGAGATGTCGGCGCGCCAGGCGAGCGCGCTCGCGGCGATGAACGAGTCGCTCAAGAACGGCGCGCTCAAGGACCCCGCCGCCCGTCGCGACAAGACGCTCCTGCGCAAGGAGATGGATCGCGCCTGGGGCCTCGCGCCCGAGGTCAGCGCGATGCTCGACAAGGTCTTCGGTCTGGGCGTGACGCGCACCTTCGCCTCGTCGCGTCCCGCGAGCGTCACTGGCACGGCGATCCTCCGCGGTCAGGACTTCGCGGTCGCGTACCCGAGCGCCCCTGGCGCGGTGCCCCAGCAGAAGAAGCTCACGCAGGCCATGAACGAGTGGCGCCAGGCGTTCTACTCGCCGAGCGACAAGCGCGCCTTCCTCCTCCGCGTGCAGAATGCACTCCACGCCGCGCAGCCCGTCATCATCACGTGGTTCGTCGACTTCAACGCGCTCGAGAACCGCGACAACGCGCGCAAGGGCTCCTTCAGCCTCACCACGTTGAAGGAGCTCGGCCCAGGCCGCCAGGGCGGACACATGACCGTGCTCGAGGACTACCAGGCGAAGCTGTCCGACGGTCGCCTCCTCGAGGCCGGCAAGACGCTCGACCCGAAGAAGCCTGCCGACGCGGCGCTCCTGAAGAGCGCGCTCGGGGCCGGCACCGACGTGCAGTTCCTCCGCGTGAAGAACTCGTGGGGCGGCGCCCGCCCGGACCGCGCCTTCGCGCCCGGCATGCCCGGCTACCACGACCTCTACCTCGACTACCTCAACGGCCCGGTGAAGCGTTGCACCGAGAGGAACGGCAGCACCGACACCACGGACTGCATGTTCGACCACACGCCGCTCCAGAACGTGGTGCTGCCGCCCGGCTTCTGATCCGCGCAGCGAGGTGGGATCGTGCGGGGACTCGAACCACCGAGGCGAAGCAGCACCGCGAGCCCTGAACCGCGGCGGCGCGTGCGGGGTTCTCGTACCCGCTACCACCGCGCCATGACTCGCTTGCGCGGGAGTCTCCGCGCGCGTCACAATTCACGGGCCGAGGAGGCAACGATGTTCCATCGTCTCGCCGAGTGCACGCCCGCGGAGTGGACGGTCGATCAGCTGACGCACGGCCTGCAGACGGCGTCCCTCGCGAAGCAGGACAACGCCTCCGCCCCTCCAGGGTAGCCGAGACCCAATCCCGCGTGACGCCCTTCGTGAGGCGTACCGAGGACCGGACGAGACGCCCGGCCGCTAGCGGCTCAGGCGGAGAGGGGACGTAGCCAGGCGGCGGCGCGGGCCAGTATGCCCGCGCGCTGCCGCGCGGCGCGGTAGACCGCGGTGGCCGCGGCGTTCATCTGATCGAGGTCGGAGGCATCGACGCGGACGCCGTGGCGGAAGGCGTGGAGGAGAGTGCGGAGCGGGAGGCGAACGCTCTCCCGCGAGAATTCATTCCTCGTCGTCGACGAGCGAGATCGCAAATATGCATCGGCCGTAGCCTCCGGTCGAGGTGGAGCTACGCCTGCGGCCCGCCCCGTGGCGGAGCATCGACGATGCGGCTCTCATTCCGAGCGTTTGCGGTGCTGACGGGCGTCGTGGTCTGCGGCACGGGGTCCTCCGCTTCGCGATGAAGCAAGCGGGAGCCGCTGCTCGGGCTGACCGCGTCGGATGGCACCGGGCTGCGCCTCGCAGGTATGGCCCACCGTCAGAAACGCAGTGCCGTTCGCGAGGCTGGCTAGCTGAGCTACAGCTTGATCGACTTCCAGGCGCCGCCGCGGAACTTCAGCGTCATCACGATACAGGCCGTGATCGAGTAGGCGACGGCCGCGAACCACATGCCGGAGAGGCCCGTGTTCGTCATGACGCCCAGCACCCACGCGAGCGGGACGAGCACGAGGAACACCATGCAGAACTGCGCCGCGGCCACGAACTTCGTGTTGCCCGCGCCGAACAGCGCCTCGCTCAGGATCATCGCCACCGCGATGATCGGCGTGACGATCCCCATCATCCGCATCGGCACGATGGCCGCGGCGCGCACGCCCTCGGAGTGCGAGATGAAGTGCACGATCTGCGGGGTGAAGATCACGCCCTCCAGCAGCCCGACGATGCCGAACAGCACGACGCCAAGGCGCACGCTCGCCCAGCCGAAGCGCGACGCGTCCTCGGGGCGCTTCGCTGCGAGCGACTGCGCGACGAGCGTGGCGGTCGCGGTGCCGAACGCGAGGCAGGCGGTGAACGTGAGCTTGAGGATGGCGACGATGTCCGTGGTGGCGGCGCCGTTGACCGACTCCCGCTCGCCGACCCCGGCGAGGAGCGCGTCGGCGGCGTCGAGCCGGCCTGCGACCTTCGTGAAGAGGCCGAAGCCGACCATCATCACGATGGTGGCGAGCGCCGCGGGGATCGAGAGCTTGAGGATGTCCCACGTGAGGCTGCGCGAGAGCAGCGACCACCGGAAGAAGTGGAACTTCGTGCGCTCGCGGAGCGCGAAGAAGATCATGATCAGGAGGCCGATCCACGTCGCCACGAACGCCGCGAAGCCGGCGCCGGGCGCGCCCATCGCCTTCACACCGAGCGCCTCGTTGCCGAAGATGAACACCCAGCAGAAGGCGACGTTGAAGACGTTCATCACCAGCGCCGAGACGAGGTGCACCCAGGTCTTGCCGATGCCGTCGAAGAACGCCTTGAACGCCATGGTCATGCCCATGGACACGACGCCCAGCAGCCGCCACTTCGAGTACGAGAGCGCGATGGCGTGGGCCTCGGGCACCGGCAGCATCAGGTGCAGCAGGCGGTCCATGGTGAGGTAGCCGAGGATGCTGAGCCCGATGCCGCCCAACAGACAGAACCACGCGGCGTTCGCGAGCACCGAGCTCGCGGCCTCGTACTTGCGCTCGGCGTAGCGGCGCGCAGTGTAGGCCTGCGTGCCGACGCTGATGGCGCTTAGCGAGCCGCCGAAGAGCCACACGAGCAGGAGGGAAGGCAGTAACGCCGCCTGAGCGTTCGAGTCCTCGGGATGCGGCAGCCGCGAGAAGAAGAAGACGTCGATCTCGTTGACGAGGCTCTGCGAGAGCATCGCGATGACCGTCGGCATCGCGAGCCGGAGGATCGTGCGATAGGGGGGGCCCGAGATGAGCTCGAGGTTGACATCTGCCGTAGCACTCGCCATCGAAGGCCTCATCTCCGTAAGCCAGCCGGCCACCCCTGGCAAGGTTCTCCATGTGAAACGCCGGTGAGCCTCGCGCGCTATTCGCTAGGAAACAGGGACCCGATGGGGTTTAAGCGCGGCGTGCGTGGCGGCATCAACAGCGGCGCAGTCTTCGCTCGGGCGAGCGCGATCGCCGTCGAGTGCCATGACGACGGCGCCTGCGGCGACGTCCCGCGCCGCGTCTGCAAGGACGGTCGCTGCGAGGCCCGCGAGGGATATTGCGACGAGCGGAGCCCGTGCCCTGGCGGCCGGCCCTGCACGGAGAACCAGTGCGGCTCGGCCGTCGCGAGCGGCGAGCCGGTCATGCTCGAGTGCGACGACGACCACCCGTGCGCCGGCAAGGGCCAGCGCTGCCAGAACGGCCACTGCGTCGCCCCCCAGCCGGGCGGCCCCGGCTGCCGCGACTTCGGCTCGCCGACGTTCGAGTTCGACTCGCCCGAGCTCTCCGCGACGATCAAAGAGACGCTCACGCGCCTCGCGAAGTGCATGAGCGGCGGCTCGCTCGCGGGCCGGAAGGTGCTGCTCACGGGGCACTGCGATCCGCGCGGAGAGAACGAGTACAACATGGGCCTCGGCGCCACGCGCTCCGGGGCGGCGAAGGCCTTCCTCGTCACGCTCGGCGTGCCGGAGGCGCAGGTGACGACGTCGTCGCGCGGGAAGCTCGACGCGACCGGCAGCGAGAAGTCGACCTGGAAGCAGGATCGACGGGTGGACATCGAGGTTCGTTGACGAGAAGGGAAGACGCCATGAGGAAGATCGTCATCGCTGCCGCCGTTCTCTTCGCCCCCGCGTGCATGGTCACGCAGCAGGATCACGACGCGCTGGTCGCGAAGAACACGCAGATGGAGAAGGACGTCGCGCAGTCCCGTGCCGAGGTGGTGGCGATGCGCGCCGATCTCGAGGCCACGCGCCAGCGCCTCGACAACGCGCTGCGCGCGAACGCCGACTCGAGCAGCGACCTCCTGACGTCGAAGCAGCGCATCAACGATCTCGCGGGACGCGTCGACGAGGTGAACCACGGCATGGAGGAGCTGCGGCGGGACGTGGGAGCCTCGCGCACCGAGCTCTACGCCCGCATCGACGAGCTGAAGCGCGCCTCCGCGCCGGCGCCCGCCGCCGCCGCGCCGCTGGCCGTTCCGGCGGACCGCGCCGCGCACCTGAAGGCGCTCGAGGACGCGTACGGCAAGCGGGAGTGGTCCGCGGTGCGCGTGCTCGCGCCCGAGTACGTCAATCGCTACGCGAACGACGACAAGGCCGACGAGGCGCTCTTCTACGTCGGCAGCGCCGACCTCCAGGACGGTCGCCCCAGCTCGGCGCTCGGCCAGTTCAACCGCCTCTTGAAGCTGTTCCCCCGCTCCAACGTGCTCGACAAGACGCTCTTCGCGATGGGCGACGCGTACCTGATGATGCACGACTGCGCGAACGCGAAGGTCGCGTACGACGCGTGCGAGAAGCGCTTCTCGAAGGACAAGCTCGGCACGGACGCGAAGGCGAAGCTGGACCAGATCGGCAAGAATCTCCCGGGCCTCTGCGCGCCGCCCTGAGGGGCCTCTCCAGCGCGTCTCCGAGTTCCCCGGGCGTTGTCGGGGGGACGGGTATCGCTTAGAGCTTTTGCTCTAATGATCCTCTTTGCGCGCCTCGCTCGTCCGCTCGGTCTCGCCTTCGCGCTCCTCGGGCCCGCGCTCGCGGGGGCCGCATGCAGCAGCTCCGCGGGCAGCGAGGAGGTGACGCCCGCGGGTGCCGAGCCCACCGCCGTGCCGAGCGGGACCCCCTCGGCGCCGCCCACGCCCACGGCGCCGCCCACGCCCACGCCGGTGCTTGCGCCCACGGCGGATGCGTCGGCGCCCGAGGCCGGACCGCCCAATCCCTACCTCGGCGGCGTCCCCATCAGCGCGCCCGCCGGCACCTGGACGTACGTGCCGATGAGCGACGTCGTCTGCGGCAACGGCTCGACCAGCGGCGTGTCCGTCAACCTGTCGCCCACGCCCGGCGCGCCGCTGCTCGTGTTCATGATGGGCGGCGGCGCCTGCTGGGACGCGCTCACCTGCCTCGGCGGCGCGGCGGCGAACCTGCAGGACGCGGTGGGCGAGGCGGAGATCAACGCCGACATCCCACGCGTCGCCACCCTCTTCGACCGTACCACCAGCGACAATCCGTTCAAGGATGCCTCGTTCGTCTTCGTCCCGTACTGCACGGGGGACCTGCACGCGGGCGACGCGCAGAAGACGTACACGTTCGCCATCAAGACGCAGACCGTCCAGCACCGCGGCGCGCGCAACACCGACGCCATCGTGAAGCGCCTCCTCGCCACCTTCCCGAAGCCCCCGAAGCTGTGGCTCACCGGCGCGAGCGGGGGCGGCTACGGCGCGATGCTGAGTCACCATCGCTTCAAGACCGCGTGGCCGAGCGCGCGCATCGACCTCCTCGACGACTGCGGGCCGCCCGTCCAGCCGACCGGGAGCACGTGGCAGAACATGCAGGCCTCGTGGAAGCTCGAGCTGCCGCCGGGCTGCATCGACTGCGCGGCCGACGTCGGCAAGCTCCTGCCGCACCTCGCATCGACGATGGGGCAGGGACGCTTCGCGCTGCTCGAGTACACCGAGGACAAGACCATCCGCTCGTTCACGGGGCGGCTCGTCGCGCAGGACTTCACGAGCAAGGTCATGGCGCTGCGCAGCGCGATGGGGCCGAGGCAGCGCGCCTACCTCGTCGCGGGCGACTCCCACGTGCTCCTCAAGCAGAGCCCGCTGCCGGTGGCGTCGAGCGGCACCTCGCTACCGACCTGGCTCAAGCGCTTCGCGACCGACGACGCCGCGTGGGCGCACGAGGGGCCCTGAGGGGTCGACCGGGGAACGGCGGGATCGGCTCGCGCCGGCGGCCGGGGCGAGGCACCCTCACTCGTCGGCGACGGGGTCCGGCGGATGGAGCTGCGTGCGGCCGCTGCGGCCGCGTCCGTTGCGCTTGATCGCCGGCTCGGGCGAGCCGCCGAGGCGCGTGAGCATGCGCTTCGCCTCCGCCGCGTCCGGGTGATTCACGAGCCACTCCTCGAGCACCGCGCGCGCCTCGCGCTTGCGGCCGCTCGACTCGAGCGCGCTCGCCAAGAAGAGGCGCGGCTCGGCCGTGTTGTCGTGGATGGCCCAGGCCTCGGCGGCCCGGCGGGCCTCGCGCGTCTCCCCGGCGTGCAGCGCGGCGATGGCCCAGGCCTTCAGCGCGTGCGGGTCGGTGGCGTGGTCGCGCGCGGCGCTGCGGGCGCTCGAGAGCTGCGAGCGCGAGTCCTCGCTGCGTGCGTCCGCGTGGGACGAGGCGCGCTGAAGGAGCGGGCTCGGCTTGTGCTCGGGCGGCGGGACCTCGAGATGAGCCTCCTCCTTCGCCTCGCGCACGGCGGGCGCGGTCGGCTCCTCCGCGACGGGCTTCACCTCGGCGACCGCCACGCGCGAATCGGCGGCGAGCTTCAGATCGGCGGCGAGCTTCGCCTCCGCGTCGGCCATGGCCTTCGCCTGGGCGGCGACGTCCGGCTCGATCGCGGCCGCTGCGGCGGGGAGGTCCGCGATGTTCAGCGTCGCGACGCTCGCGACCGGCGGCTTGCTCGCGAAGAGCCCCTGCTGCCAGCGACTCTGCATTCCGGCCGCGGCGAGCACGGCGAGCGATCCAAGGATCACCGCGCCCGCCAGCTTGCGGCCGCGCGAGCGCCGGCGATCCGGCGCCACCAGCGCCGCCTCGAGCGCCTCGCGCAGCGCGAGCGCCGTGGGGAAGCGATCCTCCTTCGCCTTGGCGAGCGCCTTCATGATGAGCGCCTCGAGCTCGCCTGGGATGATGGCGTGCGGCGCGCGAGAGCGAGGCCGCTCGGCCTCCTCGCGGAGCTGTTTGCCCATCACCACCACCGGTGATCCCTCGAACGGACGCGTGCCCGTGACGAGCTCGTAGAGCACGCACCCGAGCGCGTAGATGTCGCAGCGCGCATCGACGTTCTCGCCCGCGACCTGCTCCGGCGCCATGTACTCGGGCGTGCCGAAGACGGCGAAGCCCTTCTGCTTGCGCTCGTTGCCCGTCTCCGCGAGCGCCATCGCCACGCCGAAGTCGAGCAGCTTGAGCTCGCCTTCCGTGGTCAGGAACAGATTCTGGGGCTTCAGATCGCGATGCACGACGCCCGCCTCGTGGGCGGCCTCGAGCGCGCGCGTGGCCTGGAGCGCGAGGCGGATCGACTCGCGCCAGGTGAGGCCCTTCTCGGCGTGGATGTCGAGCGTCGCGCCCTCGAGCAGCTCCATCGCGAGGAAGACGCGGCCGTCCGTCGACTTCCCGAAGTCGTGCAGCTGCACGAGGTTGGGGTGCGAGAGCTTCGCCACTGCGCGCGCCTCGCGGCGGAAGCGATCGACGGCATCGTGCGCAGCGGCGTGCGCCGAGGTGAGCACCTTCACCGCGTAGCGGCGACCGAGCTCGACATGCTCGGCCTCGAACACCTCACCGCTCGCGCCCTCGCCGATCTTCTTGAGGAGGCGGTACGGCGTGCCGGCGAGGATCGTGGGATCCTGCGTCATCTGCGCGGCCTGGATCTCCATGACGCCGCTCGCGGGCGGGGTCTCGACCTCCTTGCGGAGCTCGCGGGCCTGCTTCAGCAGCTTGCCGAACTCGGCGCGCGAACGCGCGGGCTCGTGCGGCCAGAGCGTCTTCATGAGGATCGCGATGCGTGCGCGCACGCTGCGCTCGCCGCTCTTGCCCGCGGGAGCCTGCGCGAGGACGCGCGCGAGATCGGTCGCAGCCTGCGAGGCGCTCGTGTAGCGATCGTCGGGATCGTTCGAGCAGAGCTTCTGGATGATGACGTCGAGCTCCTTGGGGATGCCGCGGGTCGCGGCGAGGAGCGGGATGTCGAAGCGGCCGGCGGCCACGTCCTCGAGGTGCTTCTGGGCCTCCCCGGAGAGGAGGCGCTTGCCCGCGCACAGCTCCCACAGCATGACGCCGATGGCGTACACGTCGATGCGTCCGTCGCCGACCTGCTGGCGCGCGACCTCGGGAGCGACGTACCCGGGCTTCGCGAAGACGACGCCCGCGACCGTGTGGCAGCGGCGGTTGTGGCCGCGCGCGGTGCCGAAGTCGATGAGCTTCACCTCGCCCGCGTGACCGATCATCACGTTCTGGGGCGAGAGATCGCGATGGACGATGCCGAGCGGCGTGCCGTCCGCGCCCGCGCGCTCGTGGACGTGCGAGAGGGCCTGGCCCATATCGATGGCGAGCGCGCATGCCTCGGGCCAGCCGATGCGCGCGCCGACCTGCACCGCGCGATGCCGCACGTCGGCGAGGGAGCGACCTTCGACGTACTCGACCACCGTGTACGGCTCGCCGTTCTCGTCGGTGGAGGCCTCGAGGATCTGGGCAACCCCGGGATGGTTGAGCTGCGACTGGACGCGGGCCTCGTCGAGGAAGCGGGCCAGGAACGAGCCGTCGTGGATGTGATCACGGCGCACCGTCTTCACCACGATCGGGCGCTCGGCGCCCTCGATGCCGGTGGTGGCGGCGAGGTAGACGTCGCCCATCCCTCCGCGTGCCAGCAGCTTGAGCAGCAGGAGGCGACCGAAGATCCGCGGCAGCGGGATCGTGACGACGGCCGACGAGAATCCCGCGGCCTCCGGCGGGCTCTGGCCCTTCTCCCCCAGAGAGGGAGCGCGCTCGACTTCGCTCATCGTCCTTGCATAAGGAGGGGGCCGGGGAAGGGCCAAGTTTCGAGCGCGGCCTTCCGAACTGAAGAATCTCCGCGGACGGCCGTTCCCACGAGACGACCCCTTTCCCCTGGACCGAACGATGAACGCCCGCACACGGACCATGGAGCTGGAGGCGGCGAACGCTCAGCTCCTGCGAACGTCGACGGACCTCGCCGCGACCCTCACCGCGCTCGAGGCGTCGAATACGCGGCTGGAGGAGGAGATCTCCGGTCGGGCACGCGTCGAGGCGGAGCTCCGGCTCGCGCACCGGCTCGAGGCGGTCGGTCAGCTCGCCGCGGGCGTCGCGCACGAGATCAACACGCCCATCCAGTACATCTCCGACAGCGTTCGTTTCCTCGAGACGGCGTTCGCCGATCTCCTGCCGGTCATCGCCCAGATCGCCCCGCTGGCCCGTACCCTGCGGGCGAACGGAGACGCGGCGTCCGCGACGGCGCTGGAGGCGTCCTGGTCGGCTGCGGACGGAGGCTTCGCCGTGGAGCAGATCCCGCCCGCGATCTCGCGCACGCTCGCCGGCATCGAGCGGGTGGCAGCGATCGTGCGCGCCATGAAGGCGTTCTCGCACCCCGGCAGCGAGAGCCGGGCCGCCAGCGACCTGAACGACGCCCTGCGGACGACCCTCGAGGTCTGTCGCAACGAGTACAAGTACGTGGCCGACATCGAGACCGACCTCACCGCGATCCCGCCGGTGCCGTGCCAGATCGGAGAGCTGAACCAGGTCTTCCTGAACCTCCTCGTCAACGCGGCGCACGCCGTGGCCGAGGCGGGCCGTGGACGCGGAATGATCCGCGTCGCGACGCGGCGCGAAGAGGACGTCGTCGTCGTCTCCATCGCGGACTCCGGCGGGGGGATACCCGCCGCGAACAGCGAGCGGATCTTCGACCCGTTCTTCACCACCAAACCCGTGGGCAAGGGAACCGGGCAGGGCCTCACCCTGGCGCGCACGATCGTGGTCAAACACGGCGGCACGCTCACGTTCACCTCCTCGCCGCAGCGCGGAACGACGTTCGAGATCCGTTTGCCCCTGGCGGAAACGTGAAGCAGATCCTCTTCGTCGACGACGAACCGAACGTGCTCGACGGCCTGCGCGTGCTGCTCCGCAAGTACCGGCACGAATGGTCCATGGAGTTCGCGCTCGGTGGCCCGCAGGCGCTCGCGCTGCTCGCGGACCGCGCCTTCGACGTCGTCGTCACCGACCTGCGCATGCCCGAGGTCGACGGCCTGACGCTCCTCAAGCATCTCCGCGAGCACCACCCGCAGACGATCCGCATCGTGCTCTCGGGCGATCCGGAGCGCACCACGGCGCTCGCCGCGGTCCCGCACGCCCATCAATCGTTGACGAAGCCGTGCCGCGCCGGCGAGCTCGAGGGGGTGCTCGCGCGGGCGTCGGTGCTCGGCGCGCTGATCGGTGATCCCGAGGTCCGCGCGGCGATCGGCCGGCTCGATGAGCTGCCGTCGCTCCCCGCGACGTACGCGCGGCTCGTGCGCGTCTTCGAGGACGAGCAGTCCTGCACGGCCGACGTCGCGGAGGTCGTCGGCTCCGATCTCGCGGTCACGGCGAAGGTCCTCCAGCTCGCCAACTCGGCGTTCTTCGGCAGCGGACGCCAGGTCACGTCGGTGGCGCAAGCGATCCCGCTGATGGGGTGGGAGACGGTGAAGACGGTCACGCTCACCACCGAGCTGTTCGCCGCGCGCGGGATGCCGGCGACGATCCGCAAATTCGCAGGGGCGCTCCACGAGCACTCGTCGGTGGTCGCGCTGCTCGCGAGCGCGCTCGTGGACGAGCCCGATCGGAGCGAGGCGTTCGCCGCGGGCATGCTGCACGATGTCGGTCGGCTCGTGCTCGCCTCCATGGTGCCGGACGAGATGAAGACCACGGACGCGGCCGGCACGCAGCAGACCATCCATGCCAAGGTGGGTGCGTACCTGCTCGGGCTCTGGGGCCTGCCACCCGCCGTCATCGAGGCCGTGGCGCGGCACCATGGTCCGGAGTTGCCGGCGTCGTCGTCGCGCGTCGCGGAGGCGGTGGCGCTCGCGGAGCACATCGCCGAGGCGACAACGGAGGATCTCTGCCCGACCGTCGAGGCGGTCGCCGAGATGGAGCGTGTCGTCCGGCAGCATGTTCGCGCGCGTGGCAACGAGTCGTCGTGAAGGTCGGAGGAGATTCGAGATGAGCAGAGAACGATGGAATGCGGCCATGGCCAAGATTCGCAACGTCGCGCCCAGCGCGGGGAGCGGCGCGCCCCCCGCGGCAAAGCCGCGCCTCCTCCTCGTCGATGACGAGCGGCAGGTCCTCGACGGTCTGGCGCTGCACCTGCGGCGCCGCTACGAGGTCGTGGCGCGGACGAGCGGGGCCGAAGCGCTCGCGACGCTCGAGCAGGAGGCGAGCTTCACGGCCGTGATCTCCGATCTGCGGATGCCGGGGATGAACGGAGTCGAGCTGCTCACCGAGGTCCGGCAACGCGTACCGGAGACGGCGCGCGTCCTGCTCACGGGCTATGCCGACGTGTCGTCGGCGATGGCCGCGGTCAACGAGGCCGCCGTGCATCGGTTCCTCACGAAGCCCTGTGCTCCGGCCCAGCTGGCGCGCGCGCTCGAGGAGGCCGTGGCCTCGTCGAGCGGAGGTTCCGAGGGAGCGATCGACGAGGAGATGGCGGCGCTCGGTCGCCAGGCCACGCTCGGCACGATGGCCGGATCGATCGGCAGGGAGATCGCCGGCGTCGTGGCGTCGCTCGGAGGGTCGATCGACGCCATCCAGTCCCAGGCGAGCCGGGGAGAGGTCCCCACGAGCGAGGACATGGGCATGCTCTCGCTGCTCCAAGGACGCATGCAGGAGCACACCCGCACGCTGAAGGAGCTGTCACGGCCGCGCTCGTCGCAGGTCGGACCGCTCGACGTGGGAACGATGGTCTGCGCCGCGGTCGAGCTCCTCAAGAAGACCGGGATCCTGAAGGTCGCGAAGACCGAGATCCGCCTGCCTTTCTCGCCGCTGCTGGTCGAGGCGGACCGTTCGCTCATCGAAGGGGTGCTCATCAACCTCCTCAAGAA